>JAEZKH010000139.1 GCA_023415515.1 Actinomycetes bacterium | reverse complement strand
CGTCCGCACGGCGCGGTCGCGGTTGAACGGCGTCGGCGCGGGCCGGTCCGCCGCGTCGATCATGTCGACGAGTGACGCAAGCGCCAACGTCACGTCACCGACGATGCTGTCGCCGACCGGGGCTTTGGCTGCCACCCGCGGATCCGAGGTGATCTGCAGCAGGTCGGTGCCCTCAGGCAGGTAGTCGCCCGCCACATACGGGTAGTAGCGGAACACCTCGGCCCCGATGACGACCACGAGATCGTGACCCCGCATCGCCTGGTTCACCCCGGCGATGGTCATCGGCATCGGGCCCTGGTAGAGCGGGTGGGTCTCGGGGAACGAGACGCGATCGGGCAGCGCGCTACCGAAGACCGGCGCGCCGAACTTCTCGGCGAAGGCGACGCCCGCATCCCATCCGCCTGCGCGGTCGACCTCCGGGCCGAGCAACAGCACCGGGTTCTTCGCCCGGTTCATCCGCTCGGCGAATTCCGCCAGGCGTGTGGCGTCGGGTGCGACGCGACGGCTGACCGTGCGGACGACGGCGGGACCCAGCGCGGGCTTCTGCCAGTCGTCGAGGGGGATCGACAGGAACACCGGCCCCATCGGCGCCTGGGTGGCGATGGCGTAGGCGCGCATGATCGCGGCGGGTACGTCTTCTGCGCGGGCGGGCTCATAGGACCACTTGACCCACGGCTGCGGCATGGTCGTCGCGTCCGGGTTGTTCAGGTACGGGTCGATGACCGACATCTCGCGGGTCTGCTGGCCGGCGGTGACGATCAGCGGGGTATTGGCGCGAGCCGCGGCGACCAGGCTGCCGATCCCGTTGCCGGTTCCGGCTGCGGTGTGCAGGTTGACCAGTGCGGGCTTGCCCGTGGCCTGGGCGAATCCGTCGGCCATCGCCACCGCAGAAGCCTCCTGCAGCGCCAGGACGTAGGTGAAGTCGTCGGGGAAGTCCTGCAGGAAGGTTTCTTCGGTCGAGCCGGGGTTACCGAAAAAGGTTGTCAGACCGAGGGTGCGGAGCAGGTCATAGGTGACGTCGTGGACTGTCTTCTGCTCTGTCATGGGGATCACCAGCTTTCGTTGAGGGAACAAACTCGGCCTTCGAGCGGTTACTCGTTGACGCTGGTGATCACCTTCGCGGTTGCTGAACGCCGGGTCATCGAGGCTGACAGCCATTTCCCGGTGGGGCTGACCCTGAAGCGGCGGTTACCGCTAGCCGGTACTGCCGGTCGAGTCGAGATAATCCGCCCCGCCGACGTAAACGGTGTCGCCGCTGCGGTGTGGCTCGTGGACGGCGCGCACAACGGCAGCAGCGAACTCCGATGTGGTCGGCAGCCCGCCGCTCGCCGCCCGGCGCGCGGCCACCGACGCCGCATCGCGCCGTTCGAAGAGGCGCACCATGGTGCTGTCCTCGATCATGTCGCCGGACACCACCACAAGCGTGACCTCTGCAGCGTCGAAGGCGGCAAGCTCGGCGCGCAACGCCTCCTCGCCCGCCCGCTTGCTGATCGCGATCGGGAGGTAATCCGCGGGCACCGGCTTGCGGCCGTGAAAATGCGCGAGGTGGCTCGTGACGAAGACGATCCGACCACCGGCGGGCATCAACGGGAGCGCGAGTCGGGCCAGTCGTAGCTGTGCGTCGCAGTTGAGCCGCATCGCGTACGCCGGTCCGCCGCCTGGTTCCAGACCGCCGGACGCGTTGAGCACCAGAACATCCAACCGGCCGAACCGCTCGACGATGTGCGCCAGCATCGCGCGCACCGCCTGCTCGTCGGTGACATCGGCGGCAACGGCCTCGGCGTCACCGCCCGCCCGTCGAACCGCATCGACGACTTCTGCCGCGCGCTTGGCCTTCTCGCGGTAGTTGACCACCACATGGCGGTGCGAACTCGCGAGTTGGGTCGAGATCTCCGCCCCGACACCGCGGGACGCGCCGGTGACAAGGACGACGGAGGTCACGGGACGTTACGGGCCACTGCGTCGGTCAGGTCGTAATCCACCGACACCCCACCCCAGGCCTCACCTGCTCCGTACGCCACCAACGTCATCCGCCCTGCCGTCGGAATGGAGCCCTGCCTCACACACGTGTCCAACGCCAGGGGGATCGAGGCAGCAGAGGTGTTGCCGAACTGTTCGACGCTGTCGACGAATACCGCGCCCCCGGCGTCGACCTGTTCGCTGATCTTCTGCAGGATTCGCGAATTCGCCTGATGACCGACGATGACGTCGGGCGCAAAACCGGAGTTGTGCAGACGATTCAACGTTTCCGTCATCATCTTCACCGCTCTGTCGTAGACCTGCATACCGTCCAGCTGTATGCCGCCGCCGATCTCTCCCCGCATGAGGTCCACGCGGTCGCCGTCGCTGCCGGCGTGCCAGAAGTAATCGCGGAACGCCGGACGCGATTCGACGAGTACCGCTCCGACACCGTCGCCGAACAGCGGACCGGTGTTGCGGTCGGTCTTGTCGACAAGCCGCGACATCGCCTCCGCCGCACAAACGATCACGGCTTGTCCTGGCCTGCACAGCGCCAACCCGGAGATCACGCCGTACACGAACCCGCTGCATGCGGCGTTCATGTCGAACGCCAGCACGTCGGCAGGCAGGCCCGCCTGCGTCACGACCCGTTGCGCGATGCCGGGAACCTTACCGCCGGTCGAGCAGCTGGCGACGATCACCGCGGCGATGTTCGTCCGGTCGCGGTGCCGTTCGACAAGCGGCGCGCAGACCTGTGCCGCGGCATCCTCGAGCGGCTCGTCGGGCTCCATCCACCAGCGCGCGGCGACCCCCGTCCGTCGGCGTATCCACTCATCGGTGAGCCCGATATCGTCGAAATGGCTGTTCTCGATGTGCTTTCCGGGTGTCGCGGTGGCGATGTCGACGATGCCCGCCGTCATCACGACCCGATCAGTTCACAGAAGTAAGTCCTGATCTCCGCCGGGGTCAAGCAGTCTGCGACGCGTTCGAGATCTGCCTGCACGCCGAACTCCTTTTCCAGGGCCTGGCTGAGATCGACCACGTCGAGCGAGTCCATGTCGAGGTCGTAGATCGGTTTGTCGAAATCGTCGACGTCCGCTGACGGCGTCCGTCTCCTGATCACCGACAGCATCACCGTGTTCATTCGTTCATCTGTGGGCGGCATTGCCTTTCGCCTTTCATCGTCGCTCGTCGAGCTTGTACAGGACAGCACCTGAGGTGGTGATCGAACGGGCGGCGACGACGATCTCGGCGATCGTCCCTGCTTTCTCCGCCAACAGGTCGACACTGCTCTTGTCGGTTTCCAGCACCGCGATCACGTCGCCGCGCTCGACGTCATCGCCGACTCCGACGAGCCATTCGACGACAAGTGCGTCGGTCAGCCCGTGGCCGAATTCGGGCACCAGGATGTCGATCGAATCGTTCAACCGCACATCTCCTCGACAGCGCCGACGACGTCGGAAAGTCCTACCAGGTAGTGCTTTTCGTAATCCGCGGGCGGATAGAGCCGGCGCGGTGCAGCCAACCGGCGCATCGGCGCTCTCAGATGCTCACCCCCGCTTTCGGCCACCGTCGCGACCAGTTCGGCTCCGACGCCTGCGAAGCCCACCGCTTCGTGCACCACCAACAGGCGGCCGGTCTTGGCCACCGATTCGAGTACCGTTTCGGTGTCCATCGGCGCGATCCACCGCAAGTCCACCACCTCGACATCGATGCCAGGAGCGAGCACCTCGGCGGCTTCGAGTACTTCCTCGAGCACCGCTCCCCAGCCGACGACGGTGATGTCCGTGCCGCGTCGCACGACGCGCGCACCGACCGCCGATGGGGAATCGAAGGGGTCGCGGGGGTGCTGTCGTCTCTTCCAGTACAGCCGTTTCGGCTCGTAGAAGATGACCGGCGACCCCAGCGAACAGGAGTACTTGAGCATTTCGGCGGCGTCGGCCGGGCAGGACGGGAACGCCACGTGCAGACCCGGGGTGTGCGCGAAGTACGCCTCGTTGGACTCGCTGTGGTGCTCGACGGCACGGATGCCGCCGCCCACCGGAACCCTGATGACGAGGTTGAGGGCGATGTCGTCGTTCCAGCGCGTCTTGATCCGGGCGGCCTGGGTGACGATCTGGTTCATGCCCGGATAGATGAAGCCCTCGAATTGGATCTCGCAGACCGGTTTGAGGCCACTCAGCGACATCCCGATCGCCTGTCCGACGATGGAGGATTCGGCGAGGACGGCGTCGCGGACCCGGTTGGGCCCGAACCGTTCCTGCAGACCCTTGGTCACCCGGAACACCCCGCCGAGACGGCCGATGTCCTGACCGACGAGCACAACCGACTCGTCGCTTTCCATCAGGTCGCCCAGTGCGCCGTTGAGCGATTCGGCCAGGCTCGGTGTGCCACCGATCACGACGTGTAGGCCTTCAGCAGTCGCTGCCGCGCGGCGGTGACGTCAGCGTCCACCGCTGCCAGCCATTCTTCGTCGACGACACCATCGGCAAGCAGGGTGCGGCAGTACTGCTGCACCGGGTCGTTCGCATCGGCGTCTGCGAGTTCGTCGGGGTCACGATAACTGGCATGCGGATCCGTTGTGGTGTGTCCTCCGATGCGGGTGGTCCGCAGTTCGACGAGACCGGGCGAGCGCGACGACTCCACGTGCTGCCTGGCTTCGAGGCACGTGAGGTATGTGCTTTCCGGATCGTCGGAGAGATTCAACCATGACGACACGCCGAATCCCTTGGCGCGCTCGGCGATCGAGGTCAGCATCTGTTCGTGGCTGGGCTTGGAGATCGCCCATCCGTTGTTCTGGCACACGAACAGGACCTGAGCGGATTCGACCGCGGCGAGGTTCAAGGCCTCCGACATGTCACCTTCGCTGGTCGCGCCGTCGCCCATGTACACCACCACGGTCTCGGCGACATTCTGCAACCGCTGACCGATCGCATAACCCACCGCGTGCAGCGTTTGCGCCGCCAGCACGAGGGTGTACGGAAAGAAACCGTGTGTTTTCGGGTTCCAGCCGCAGTAGGTGCGCCCGGCCCACTGCGCCGCCAACGAAACGGCGTCGACCCCCCGCACCACCGCCACCGCGTGCTCGCGGTAACTGGGGAAGATCACCGCATCCTCACCGATCGCTGTCGCCGAGCCGACCTGCGCGGCTTCCTGGCCGCGACACGACAGCCACAGGTCAAGAGCGCCCTGGTTCTCCAACAAGGCCGCCTCTTCGTCGATGCCGCGCGCCATCAGCATGTGTCGCAACATCGCCTGCCGCGTCTGCGAGTCCACACGGGAGCGGCCGTCGAGATGACCCGCACTCGCGGACCCGGTGACTTCCACATAACCAAGCTAATGCCAATGAGGCTCCGGCGTGGGCTCCTCGGGCCGATGTGTCGCAAGCACGCAGCCGACGAGTATCAACACCAGGGCGGCTACATTCAAGGCGGTGAGCGGCTCGCCGAGCACGATCACCCCTGCCAGCAGTGCCACCGCCGGGTTCACGTAGGTGAACACCAGTGCGCGGGCGGCGCCGACTTCGCGAATCAACGCGAAGAAGATGACGAAGGCCAACGCGGTGCAGATCACGGCCAACCCGGCCAACGCCAACAGCACTCGCGGCGACGGCATCTCGGTCGGCCAGGTTGCCGCCGCGGGCGCGGCGTACACCAGCGCGGCGAACGTCAGGCATGCCGCGGTCATGGGCAGGGCGGGGACATCGGAGAGATGCCGCGCGGCGATCAACGGTGCGATCGCATAACAGGTGGCCACCAGCAGCACCTCGATGACGGGCCACGCGGTGCCGCCCGTGAGATGGGGACCCGCGAGCACGGCCACGCCCGCAAGCCCGACACCGAGACCCGCACTCCGGCGAAGGCCGAGCCGTTGCTCGCCACCGGTGAAGCGGTCGAGAAGCGCCGCGATGATCGGTGAGGCCGCGATCAGCAGGCCGGTCATCGAGCTCGTCAGATGACGTTCGGCATCCGACAGCAGATACCAGGCGGCGATGATCTCGAAGAACGAGAAGCCCAGCAGTGCCTTCCAGTGCCTGCGGATCATCGCCGGCATGCGTCCCGACAGCGCGAGCGGCAGCAGCACCGCCGCGCCGACGGCCGTTCGCGCGAAAACCAACACCGGAACGGACACGCCTTCGACGGCGACTTTGATCATCAAGTAGGGGATCCCCCAGATGACGCTCATCGCGATGAACAACAGCCAACCGCGTGAAGTCACTTCGACCACACTACGAGCCACGTCTGACCGACTCGGCGCGGGCGGCGACAATGATCGCGTGAAACCGAGCAATGTGCGGGTGGCCGCTGCGCTGGCAGCGCTGGGAATCGAGCCGGACATCACATTCCTGGCAGCCGACGCGAGAACGGCGGCGGCCGCCGCAGAGCAACTCGGCTGTGAGGTCGGCGCGATCGCCAACAGCCTGGTTTTCGAGTGCGACGGCAACCCGCTGCTCGTGATGGCCAGCGGCGCGCACCGCGTCGACACCGACCTACTGGCACGCCTTCTCGGCGCCGCCTCGATCACGAAGGCGAGTCCCCAGGTGGTACGAAACGCCACCGACCAGGCGATCGGGGGAGTGGCGCCCACGGGGCACCCGAGCAGGCTTCGCACGATCGTCGACGAGGAGTTGGCACGCTATCCGGTGGTGTGGACGGCGGCGGGCACTCCCGACTCGGTGATGCCGCTGTCCTATCGACAACTGCTGGCGATCACCGAAGGCGAGGTCATGGCTGTGCGCTGACCCTGGTCAGCTCGGCGTACCGAGCGATGTGGTGGTCGGTGGTGCCGAATTCGAACTGCATGGCGGTGAGCCGCTTGAAGTAGTGGCCGATCGCCAACTCCTCGGTCATGCCCATCCCGCCGTGCAGTTGCACGGCCTGCTGACCCACGAACCTGGCCGCCCGCCCAACCGTCGCCTTGGCAGCAGACACCGAACGTGCGCGGACCTCGGCGTCGTCCTCGAGGTGCAGAACCGCAAGCAGCGCCGCGGCCGACGCCTGTTCCACTTCGATGTGCATATCGACCATTCGGTGCTGCAGCACCTGAAAGCTGCCGATCGGTACACCGAACTGCCTGCGCTGCTTGCAGTACTCGACGGTGTCGGCCAAAACCTTTCGCATACACCCGACGGCCTCCGAGCAGATGGCGGCTGCGCCTTCGTCGCGGGCCTGCGCCAATGACGGCCATGCCTGGCCTTCTCTTCCGAGCAGCGCGGCCGCTGGTAGCCGCACACCGTCGAGGACGATGTCGGCGGCGCGTCTGTCATCGACGGTTCGATACCCGGTGAGCGAAAGGCCTGCGGTTTCTGCGCCGAGGTCGACGAGGAACAGTGACAGCCCTGCGGAGGTCGTAGCGGTGACCAACAGGTGTGTGGCCAGTGGTGCCGTCATCGCCATTGCCTTGTGGCCGTCGAGGATCCAGCCGTCGCCGTCGCGTTGAGCCGTCGTTGCGGCGTCCTGCCAGCGGTCGCCGGTTCCGGCTTCGCCCGCCGCGAGTGCCACGATCGCGTTGCCTGCCACCACGTCCTGGAGCAGCGACGCGGCCCGTGCGTCACCCGCCCGTTGCAGGAGACCTCCGCAGACCACCACTGTGTCGACGTAGGGCTCGACGACGAGCGCGTGCCCGAGCGCTTCGGTGATGACCATGAGTTCCACTGGGCCACCGCCGATTCCGCCGACATCCTCGGGCAGGGTGGCGCCGAGGATACCGAGTTCATCGGCGAACGCGCGCCAGATGTCGGGCTGAATACCGGTGCCGGTCTTGGCCGCAGAGCGGCTCTTCTCGAGGTCGTAACGGGTAGACAGAAACCTCGTCAGCCCGTCGCGGAGAAGTTCTTGTTCCTTGCTCAGGTTGAAGTCCATCTACAGCCCCAATGCCGCTTTGGCGAGAATATTGCGCTGAATCTCGTTGCTGCCCGCATAAATAGAGCCCGCGCGGTCGTTGAAATAGCGCAGCGGCGCCACTGCCTGCCACGGCTCTCCGCTGATGTAGCCGTCCGGTGGCGGCTCGTAGTCGGTGACAGGACCGCCGGGGCGGGTGGCGTGCGGTTGGTACGCCCGCCCGCGGGGGCCCGCCGCCTCCATCGCCATCTCGGTCAGCGTTTGGCTCAACTCGGTGGCCACCACCTTGAGCATCGAGGAGGCGGTGCCTGGATTGCGGCCCTCCGACACCGCGGCGAGAACGCGGTACTCGAGGATTTCGAGCACCTCGGTGCGGATCCGCGCATCGGCGAGCTTGTGCGCGAACGCCGGGTCGTCGATCAGCCGTCCGCCGTCGGGGCCTGGCATGTCGGCGGCCACCGTCGCGATGTCCTCGGCCATCACCTGCAGTGCCGGCGCGGACGCGCCGCCACCGCGCTCGAACTCGAGCAGGTATTTCGCCACGGTCCAGCCATCGTCGATCTTGCCGAGCACGTTGGCCTTCGGTACCCGCACCTCGTCGAAGAAGACCTGGTTCTGCACCTCTTCGCCCGATGTCATCACCAGCGGGCGGATCTGGATACCGGGCGACGCCATGTCGATCAGGATGAACGTGATGCCCTGCTGCTTCTTCTCGCCTCGCGACGTGCGCACGAGCGCGAACATCCAGTTCGCCTCCCGCGCGTGGGTGGTCCAGATCTTGCTGCCGGTGCAGACCAGGTCGTCGCCGTCGTCGACGGCGGCCATCGACAACGACGCCAGGTCCGACCCGGACTCGGGTTCGGAGTACCCCTGGCAGAAGAACACCTCGCCGGTGAGGATGCGAGGCAGAAAGTAGTCCTTCTGGGCGCCGGTGCCGAACGCGATGATCGCGTGCGCCACCATCCGAATGCCCATGGGGGACAAGGACGGTGCGCCGGCCAGCGTGGATTCCCTGCTGAAGATGTAATGCTGCGTCAGGCTCCAGTCGCAGCCGCCGTGCTCGAGGGGCCATGCCGGGGCGGCCCAGCCGCGCTCGTGCAGGATTCGCTGCCACTCCATGCTGGCGTCGTGGTCGGCGTACACACTCGTCATGAGCCGTCCGGCCGTGCGCAGTTCCGGTGTCAGCTTCTCGTCGAGGAAGCTGCGTACCTCGTCTCTGAAAGCGATGTCGGCCGCCGACCACTGCAGGTCCATGATGTCCCCTCTGCTTCGTAGACACATAGTAAACCTAGTTACTCAACTGAGGGCAACGTGCCGTTCCACGCGGACGGGGGCCGGCCGGGCGGAATGCCGAGTCGGACATCAATATTTGCCAACATAGAAATAGCAAGTGCATATCGAGAAAATCATCCTGATCAAACAGTAATTCTGTCCGATTATGCGTATATGGCAATTGCAGTGCAAATTGCTGAAATAGCGCGCATACGACAGCTCCGGTTGCGAAAACCATTCGGGCGGGCGGGTCAGCGGACGGGCGCGGCAGAGAATTGCACGGGGATCCGGCGCTGGGCCAACAGCGATTCCATGGCGTCGCCTGCGACGGGCCGGGACAGCAGGAACCCTTGCGCGCGGTGGCAGCCGTGCCGCAGGAGGGTCAGCGCCGCCTCCTCGGTCTCGACACCCTCGGCGACCAGTTCGAGCCCGAACGACTCGGCAAGCGCGATGACGGCCCGCACGATCGCGAGGTCGCCCGGGTTCGTACCGAGTTCGCGCACGAAGCTCTTGTCGATCTTGAGGGTGTCCACCGGCAGCGACTTCAGGTGCGAGAGCACGCTGTAGCCGGTGCCGAAGTCGTCGATGGCGATCTGGACACCGACCTCCTTCAGGCCAGCCAGCGTGATGCGCGTCGTCTCGATGTCCTGCACGACCACACTCTCGGTGATCTCCAGGCAGACCGAACCGCCGTCGAGGCCGAACTCCTCGATGATGCCGGCGACCGTCTCGACGAAACCCTCGGTGACCAGCTGCACGGGTGACACGTTGAGACGGAGAACCGCGTCTTCGCCGATGCCCTTGGCCCGCCACGTGCGGAACTCGGAACAGGCGGCGCGCATCACCCAGCGGCCGAGCTCGCCTGCGAAGTTGATCGACTCCGCCACCCCGATGAACGCGTTCGGCGAGAGCAGCCCGCGCGTGGGGTGCTGCCACCGCACCAGGGCCTCGAAAGCCAGTATCTCGCCGGTGCGCATATCGACTTCCGGCAGATAGTGCAGGATCAGCGCGCCGTTCTCGATCGCATTCTGCAGGTGAAGCTCGATGTCGTTGCGGAACTCGCCTTTCAGCGACATGTCGTCCGAGAAGACCGCGACCTTGTTCCCGCCGCCGCTCTTGGCCGCCAGCAGCGCCTGGTCGGCACGTCGCAGCAGGTCTGAGGTGGTGTCGCGGCCTGGAACGCCGAGCGCAACGCCGATGCTCACCGTGCGGGTGAGCATCTCGCCGTCGATGGAGACCCGCTCGCGCAACGTCGCCTGCAGCGCGTTGGCGAGACTCTCGGCCTCGGCTGCCGACATCGGCGCCGATGGCACGACGACGAACTCGTCACCGCCGAGGCGGGCGATGAGGTTCGGCCCCTCGGCGCCCTCCTGCAGCCGATTGGCGAAGACACGGATGAACCAGTCGCCCGCGGTATGGCCCAGGTAGTCGTTGATCGCCTTGAGCCGGTCCAGGTCGAGAAACAGCGCCGAGACGGGGCCGGGCCGGCCCGGTGCCAGCCGGCTGTCGAGATGCGCGATGAGCGCGCGACGGTTGTTGAGGCCGGTCAGGTCGTCGTGCTCAGCGAGGAAGCGAAGCTGGTCCTCGGCCACGATACGGGCCTGAAGCTGGGCGAACAGCGATGCGATCGCCTTGAGGGCGTTGAGTTCGTCCGGGGTCCATTCGCGGTCACCGATCTTGACGAATCCCAGGCAGCCGGTCGTGACGTCGCCGGACAGCATCGGTACGACGGCCATCGACGTCGACGGGATGCCGGTGCCCTCTTCGATCTTCTTCTGATAGTCGTCGGTTGCGGGTTCCGGCCGGAAGACCAGGATCTCTTTCGCGGTCTCGGCGGCCGCGAACACGGGGTCTGCCTCGGCGAAGTACACGACCCCGATGGGATCCGGGTCGGGGACCTCGGGCCGTACCGGCCATTCCGCGATCAGCTTCGTCGCGTGGATGTCGTGATCGTTGTGCCGCAGGAAGCTGAAGTCGACGCCGAAATGGTCTACCAGATCGGCGAGTACACGCTGACTGACCTCGGCCGAGGTCGCCGCGTTGACCCCCATCAGCGAGGTTGCGACGGCGGTGACGACTTCGTCCAGGCTACGAGCCACAATTGCTCCTGGGTCTGCTGTTATGCCAAGAGACTACTGGTATCAAACGCGCGCCGCCGACTCACGACCGACGTGGCGGGCGCCTCCGAGAGCCTGAGCACCAGCGCCGTCGATTCCTCGGGTTCGACAGCGCAGAGCGCGCGGAAGTCGTCGCGCAACCGGCGCAGGGTGGAAACGCGGGCCGGGGACAGGGTGGCGAGGTCCTCGTCGTCATGGGCGTAGAGGAACACCGGTGAAACGGGTTGTACGGCGATGGCCAGCCGTTGCGCGAGCACCCATACCGCTTCGACGGCCGCGCCTGCGCGCGCGTAATCCGTCAACTCCGTTCCGGTGGTGGAAATGACCGCAAGGCACGAGCTGGCCCGGATGCGCTCCCGGGTGTCAGAGCCCAGGGCATCGCCCAGACCCCATTCGTCCAGGTGGGCCATCACGTCGGGACGGCGAAGGACGTCCAGCTTGACGAGGTCGGCCGGGGCGAGTTCCAGGCTCGTGACGTCGATTCCGGAGTCCTGGGCAGGGTCGCCGGGGAAGCGCACCTCGGAGATCATCTCGGCGTGCAGCCTGGGTGTCAGATATCGGATGCGATCCGATTGGGCCAGGATGTCCGCGGCGTCCGCCACCACGTCCGGGTCGGTCAGCAGGTGCAGCCGCGCTCCTTCGACCCGGGCGGCGGCATGAAGCGATTCGACGACGTCGTCGGGCAGCGCCGGCTGCTTGCCGTGGTGGCGGTTGGTCTCCCTGGCGAGCATCGCTTCGTACAGCCCGGCGAGTTCGGGATCCGACTCCGAACCGAGCCGCAGCACGGCCCGCAGTGGGCAGGCGGCATCACCCGGCTGAATCGACAGCGGCCCGAGGATCCCGTTGGCGGCGGCGGCGATCCTGGCGTTGTACGCCGCGGCGCCGACCGCGACGGCGCTCGCCCGATGCCCGACGTCCATCGTCGAGGTCAGCTCGGGGTCGAGCGCGATCGTGATGGCGCGATCGTCCGACGAAATGCGCCATGGCTGTGTATTTCCGCCCGACGGCGCACGGACCGCGGCGGCGATCGTCCTGCCGACCGGGTCGGCGGGAATGCCGTCGCCGTGCCGGCTCGGCGCCTCGGTGGGGGCGGTCACGACCTGAGGTTCGGCGGCGGTATCCAGCTGCGTGGCGACGTCGACACGTACCCGACCCGACGCCAGGCGGTGGCCAAGGCCGATTCGTCGGACACCCTCGGCAACCAGTGCGGCGCTCGTGGCGACGTCGGCGGCCAGCTGCGGCCATGTCGTCAGCGTGGTGCCGACCTCGACGAGGGAGGCGGCCATCCGGGGCGACAACGCAGCACCGTCCATCATCCGAAGTGCGTACGGCACCTTGTCCGCGTTCGGCAGCCCCGACAGTTCGGAGAACTGAAGGTTGCCCAGCAGGCCGTGCAGGATCTGCCGGTCCGGTTCGGCGTCGAACCGCTCGACGTCGAGCGTGCCGCGGTCGCCGGTGGCCATCAGGACCGGGATGCCTCGCGCGCGGGCTTCCTGGCGGATCAGGACCTTGGTGTCCAGCGAGTCGCATTCCTCGACGAGGATGTCGAGACCGTCGAGGAACGCGCCCACCGAGTCGGTGGTGATCCCGCGGTCGAACACCTCCACTGCCAGATACGGATCGATCTCGGCGATGCGCCGCGCCGTCACCGTCGCCTTGTTCATGCCGAGGTCGAAAACGGTGGCGGGGACACGGTTGAGGTTGGACAACTCGAGATCGTCGAAGTCGGCGAGGCGCAGCGAGCCGCACAGCCCTTCCTGGGCGAGCAGATGGGCGATCGCGTGCCCGACGCTGAGCCCGACCACCCCGATGCGAAGCGCCTCGAGGCGCTGCTGTTCGGCGGCGGTGATCAGATTCCGATTGCGGTTGAGCCGCACGGCCCGAAAGCCGCGCGGGCCGAGCAGGCTGGTGACGGTCCTTCGCCAGGGGTAGTAGGCCCAGTGCCTGGGCTCATCGCGGGCTTCTGCGGGTGGTGCCGGCCGGAGCGTGTGCAGTTCTGCGTTCTGCTCGTGCCACCTGTCGATGAACTGCAGGCCTGCGTCGGCCCTCAACTCTGAGAGCAGTCGCTTGTCGTGCGGGTCGGCCTCGCGCAGGACCGTTGCGGTGACGGGTTCGACTGGGGTCACAGCCCACTTCCGAGCGCGCGAGCACCGACGTGGTCGAGCCGACGCGCGAGAATGGCCAATTCGTTGAAGATTCTCGACACCTGGTCAGGCGCGGCGTCGTTGCTGAACGTGCTGCGATCCCACCACATCATTTTCGTACGGTAGCGGTCGTCGGGGTAGGGCGTCGCGGGAACCTTGGTCGCGACGACGCCGCCGGACGTGCGCCAGCGATTGAGTACGTGCGAGCCTGCCGTGGCGACCACGAACTGCGCGTCGAGGAGCGCCATGGTGCTGAACGGTGTGCGCGCCAGTGTGCTGCCCAGCGCTCGGCTGCGGCTCTGGTCGTCGGTCATCCAGGCGGTCTTCATCTCGACGACACCGAACGGCAGGCGGTCCGACAGCATCTTGTAGACCGTGCGAAACCCAGGCCGGTCGGCCCATTCGACGAGGGCATGCGAGTCCTCCGGCGAGTCAAGGGGCCCCTTGGCCCGGATTCCGCCCATGATCCGCCCGGCATCGTTGACCACCGCATGGAACAACTGGGTGTTGGTCTCGTCGAGCAGCGACGGCAGATCCAGCGCCTGCTCGATCCCGTGCTTGTGGTAGCTGCGGGCAGCACCCTCGATGTAATCGGCCCACAGGGCCGGATCGGCGGCCGGGGTCGAAACGACCACTGTGCATCCGGTGTCGGGATCGGGCCAGCTGATGGTCTCCTCGAGCGGAGAATCAGAAGCCGGGAGGTTGACGGTCAACGGAGGAACGCTCATTTTTGTCCCATCGTTCGGGTAACAGCGAACAAAATCGTGGAGTGGTTGCGGTTACCAAGGGCGTATTCACATGCGGTCTATATGAATACCCAGACAATGAGTATTGCTCTTTTCGAGACCGTTATTCCAGCTAGCGAAGCGATCTTGTCCTGCAAAGATTTCCTTGCTCCGCTACCTTGTTTGCGGACCTTGGCAAACGAAATTGCTCGGCTACTGTCCAAGTGGTCAATAATCCCAGATAAACCCTGTTCAGGGTCCAATACGGCGAATGATCTAGAAAAACTGGCCCTGGAGGCTTACGTTGCCGTAAATCAAGGTCATGTTCGGACCAAGTTGACCCGTTCACGAGGCAGCGAGCGACGGGGCCAGTCGACGACCGCTGGTCGGATGAGCTTTTCCGCCTCGGCCTGCTGCCCGTCGATCGCCAGAGTGAGACGCTGAGAGCGGTCCGGACCCGATGGACCCGACTAGGGGAGGTTGAGGGGATGTCCGTCCCAACGAATGCCGATGCCGACGACCCAGCGTATCCGCAGCGCGGCACCGGAGCGCTACCGACCAAAGACGTCGGCCGGCTTCTCCTGCGCTGCGCCGACCGCCCCGGACTCGTTGCCGCGGTGAGCAGCTTTCTGGCCAAGGCGGGCGCCAACATCGTTTCGCTGGATCAACACGCGACCGAACAGTCCGGCGGCACATTCATGCAACGGACGATTTTTCATCTGCCCGGTCTGACGGCGGCCCGCGACGGGCTGGAACGCGATTTCGCCGATGAGGTCGCCGGCCGGTTCGACATCGACTTTCGGCTGACCGAGGCGGCCAAGCCGAAACGCGTGGCGATCCTCGCGTCCAAGGAGGACCACTGCCTGCTCGATCTGTTGTGGCGCAACCGTCGGGGTGAACTGGACATGTCGGTGTCGATGGTGATCTCCAACCATCCCGACCTCGCCGAGCAGGTCAGGCCGTTCGGCGTGCCGTTCATCCACGTGCCTGCGTCGAAAGACACTCGCGCCGAAGCCGAACAACGCCAACTCGATCTGCTGCGCGGCAACGTCGATCTGGTCGTCCTGGCGCGCTACATGCAGATCCTCACTCAGGACTTCCTGTCGAATGTGGGATGCCCGCTGATCAACATCCACCACTCGTTTCTGCCCGCGTTCATCGGTGCGGCGCCTTACCGGCGGGCCAAGGAGCGCGGCGTCAAACTCGTCGGCGCGACAGCGCATTACGTCACCGAGGAACTCGACGACGGTCCGATCATCGAGCAGGACGTGGTGCGCGTCGACCACCGGCACTCAGTCGAGGACCTGACCCGGCTCGGCGCCGACGTCGAGCGGGTGGTGCTGTCGCGGGCGGTGTTGTGGCACTGTCAGGACCGGATCATCCGCTACGGCAACCAAACCGTCGTGTTCTAGTACCGACTCGACCCTTGATCGACCGATATCTCCTGCGCGGTGACCAGTTTGGAATCATCACACGCGAGCCAGGCGACCGCGGCGGCGATGTCTTCCGGCAGGGCCGCCCAGCTGGGCAGAAACGGCGTCAGCATGTTCATCAGGGTCGGATTGCCGTAGGACTCGGCGGCTTTCGCGATCGCCGCGATCATCTCCTCGGATCCCATCTCGGTGACGACCGGACCCGGATGCACGCTGTTCACCCGGATCGAGTACTTGCCGAGTTCGGCGGCGAACGCCCGCGCCATTCCGGTGACGGCGTGCTTGCTCGCGGTGTAGTGAATCATGAACGGCTGTAGCTTCACTCCCGCGGCGGAGCCGATCAGGATGATCGACCCACCGTGGCCGCCGTCGATGATGGTCTGCGCGCCGGCCATCACGGTATTCCACGTACCTGTCACGTTGATGTCCATGACGTCGCGGAATGCCTCGGGCGTTATCTCGTTCCATGCGGCAGGGGCGGAGATCCCCGCGTTGGCGACGATGACGTCGAGCCGGCCGAACTCGGCGACCCCGACGCCGACGGCTGCTCGCAGCCCGTCCACGTCGCGAGTGTCGACGGTCGAGGCGACGATGCGCCTGCCGGTGGCCTCGACGAGCTTCACCGTCTGCTCGAGATCCTCCTTCGTCGCCGAGGGATAAGGGGCACAGTCGGGCAGCCTGTCGGCCAGGTCCACGGCGATGATGTCTGCGCCGTCGCTGGCCAGTCGGACAGCGTGTGCGCGGCCCTGGCCCCGGGCGGCCCCGGTGATGAAGGCGACCTTGCCCGCTAGTTTCATTGCCGGTCTCATTGCTGCTGCGCGCTCTTGACGAGGTTGCCGCCGATGATGAGGCGCTGGATCTCGCTGGTGCCCTCGTAGAGCCGCAGTAGGCGGACGTCGCGGTAGATCCGCTCGACCGGGACCTCCCGCATATAGCCACTGCCGCCGTGCACCTGGACCGCGAGATCGGCCACCTTGCCTGCCATCTCGGTGCAGAACAACTTCGCCGCCGACGGCGCGATGCGGCGGTCCTCGTCGGAGACCCAGAGCCGTGCGGTGTCTCGGACGAGCGCGCGGCCGGCAAGCACTCCGGTCTGCTGGTCGGCGAGCATGGCCTGCACGAGTTGGAAGCTGCCGATCGGCTTACCGCCCTGGGTTGCCGTGGCGGCGTAGGAGACCGACTCGTCGAGGGCGCGTTGTGCGATGCCGACGGCCAGTGCCGCGATGTGGACCCGGCCGCGGGCCAGCGACGTCATCGCTGCGCGGTATCCGATGTCCTCGCTGCCCCCGATCAAGGCCGACGCGGGCACTCGGACGTCGGTGAACGTGACGTCGGCCGTCCACGCACCCTCCTGACCCATCTTGGCGTCCTTGACCCCGACCTGCACACCCTCGGTGTCCGCAGGCACCAGAAAGACCGCGATACCGGGGCCGTCGTCGTCGGCGGGCCTGCTGCGCGCGAAGACGATGAACAAGTCGGCGATAGGTGCGTTGGTGATGAAACGCTTGTCGCCGTTGATGATCCAGCCCGCGTCGTCGCGCGAGCCGTCGCGCGTCGCTTTGGTCCGAAGGCCAGAGGGATTGGATCCCGCTCCCGGTTCGGTCAGCGCGAAGGACGCCACGACCTCACCTGTGGCCATCCGCTCGAGCCACGCCGCCTTCTGCTCGTCGGTGCCGAACCCGACGAGCACCTGGCCTGCGATGCCGTTGTTGGTGCCGAACATCGACCGCAGCGCCAGCGATGTGTAGCCCAACTCCATCGCCAACTCGACATCCTGGGCCAGGTTCAGTCCGAGGCCGCCCCACTCCTGCGGAATCGCATAGCCGAACAGTCCCATCTTCTCGGCCTGCTCGCGGAGATCGTCGGGTACCCGGTCGTCGGCGAGGATCTCCTGCTCGCGGGGGACGACCGCGCTCCGCACGAAGTGGCGGGTCTGGGCCAGGATCTCGACGAAGTCCTCGTCGCTGACGTCGGGGGTGGTCATGGCGGCCGATCATATATGAAATATGATTCCTGAAAATAACTGAGGATGGTGATCAGGTGTCATTGCTGACAGATCAGACCGCGGTCGTCACAGGCGGCGCGCAGGGCTTGGGCTATGCGATCGCCGAGCGTTTCATCGCCGAAGGCGCCCAGGTGGTGCTCGGGGATGTCGACCTCGCCGCGACGGAGGCCGCCGCCGAGCGCCTCGGCTCGGACGCCACGCTCGCGGTGCGGTGTGACGTGTCCAAGGCCGACGAGGTCAACGCGCTGATCGACGCCGCGATCCAGCATTTCGGCGGTCTGGACGTCATGGTGAACAACGCAGGCATCACCCGCGACGCGACGCTGCGCAAGATGACCGAGCAGCAGTTCGACGAGGTGATCGCCGTTCACATGAAGGGCACATGGAACGGCATGAAGAGCGCCGCTGCGATCATGCGCGAGAACAAGCGCGGCGCGATCGTGAACATGTCGTCGATCTCCGGCAAGGTCGGCCTGATCGGCCAGACCAATTACTCGGCGGCCAAGGCGGGCATCGTCGGCATGACGAAGGCCGCCGCGAAGGAACTCGCCCACCTCGGTGTGCGGGTGAACGCCATCCAGCCCGGCCTGATCAGGTCAGCGATGACAGAGGCCATGCCGCAACACATCTGGGACCAGAAGTTGGCCGAGGTGCCGATGGGCCGCGCAGGCGAGCCCGCTGAGATCGCCAACGTCGCGCTGTTTCTGGCGAGCGATCTGTCGTCGTACATGACCGGAACCGTCCTCGAGGTCACCGGCGGGAGGCACGTATGAGCAACCGACAAGCCGTCATCTGCGAACCGGTGCGCACGCCGATCGGGCGGTTCGGCGGCATGTTCGCCTCGCTGACCGCCGTCGACCTCGCCGTGACGGCGCTGACGGGTCTGCTGGAGCGGACCGGGATCGCGCCGGAAGCCGTGGACGACGTGATCCTCGGACACTGCTATCCCAACAGCGAGGCGCCCGCGATCGGGCGGGTGGTCGCGCTCGACGCAGGCCTGCCCGTCACCGTGCCCGGCATGCAGGTCGACCGCCGGTGCGGGTCGGGTCTGCAGGCGGTCATCCAGGCAAGCCTTCAGGTGAGCAGCGGCGACAACGATCTCGTCATCGCGGGCGGCGCGGAGAGCATGACGAATGTGGCTTTCTACTCCACCGACATGCGTTGGGGTGCAAACCGAACGGGTGTCACGGTGCACGACGCGCTCGCCCGCGGGCGCACCACCGCGGGTGGAAAGCGTTACCCGGTTCCCGGCGGCATGTTGGAGACCGCGGAGAACCTGCGCCGCCAGTACGACATCTCCCGCCGGGAACAGGACGAACTCGCGGTCGCGTCGCATCAGCGCGCGGTCGCCGCGCAGAAGGACGGCATCCTCGCCGAGGAGATCATTGAGGTCGCGGTCCGCACCCGCGACGGGGAGCAGATCATCGACACCGACGAGCACCCTCGCGCCGATACCTCGGTGGAATCGCTGGCGAAGCTCAAACCCGTTCTGGGGCGCGATGATCGCGATGCCACCGTCACCGCAGGCAATTCCAGCGGACAGAACGACGCGGCATCGATGTGCATCGTGACCACGCACGAAAAGGCTGCCGAACTCGGCCTGAAACCGTTGGTTCGACTCGTCTCATGGGGCTCTGCCGGAGTGGCCCCGAACGTCATGGGCATCGGGCCGGTGCCGTCGACGGCGGTCGCACTCGACAAGGCCGGCCTACAGTTGAGCGATATCGACCTGATCGAACTCAACGAGGCGTTCGCCGCACAAGCACTGGCCGTGATGCGGGAATGGGGTTTCACCGAATCCGACCGTGAGCGGACGAATGTGCACGGATCCGGCATCTCGCTCGGCCATCCGGTCGGCGCAACGGGCGGCAGGATGCTGGCCACGCTGGCGCGGGAACTGCATCGGCGCGACGCCCGCTACGGGCTGGAAACCATGTGTATCGGCGGCGGGCAGGGCCTTGCCGCGGTGTTCGAGAGGGTATGAGCGTGACCAGAATCGCCCAGACACTGGGGCTGACCGAGTTCCAGACCGACATCATCGCCAACGTTCGGCAGTTCGTCGACAAGGAGATCATCCCGCACGCCCAGGATCTCGAGCATTCCGACACCTATCCGCAGGACATCGTCGACCAGATGCGCGAGATGGGTCTGTTCGGCCTGATGATCCCGGAGGAGTACGGGGGCCTGGGCGAATCGCTGCTGACCTACGCGCTGTGTGTCGAGGAACTGGCGCGCGGTTGGATGAGCGTCTCCGGAGTGATCAACACCCACTTCATCGTCGCCTACATGCTGCGCCAGCACGGTACCGACGAGCAGAAGAAGCGGTTCCTGCCCAGGATGGCGACCGGTGAGACGCGCGGTGCGTTCTCGATGTCCGAGCCGGAACTCGGATCCGATGTCGCCGCGATCCGCACGCGCGGCAAGCGCAACGACGACGGCACCTACACCATCGAGGGTCAGAAGATGTGGCTCACCAACGGCGGAAGCTCAACGCTGGTGGCTGTGCTGGTCCGCACCGACGAAGGCGCGGACAAGCCGCACCGGAACCTGACCGCGTTCCTCGTCGAAAAGCCGACCGGCTTCGGCGAAGTCGCGCCAGGGTTGGTCATCCCCGGCAAGATCGACAAGCTCGGCTACAAGGGCATCGACACCACCGAGATGATCTTCGACGGGTATGTGGCCAAGGCCGACGACATCCTCGGCGAGGCCCCCGGGCAGGGCTTCTTCCAGATGATGGACGGCATCGAGGTCGGCCGGGTCAACGTGTCGGCAAGGGCGTGCGGCGTCGGAATCCGCGCCTTCGAACTCGCGGTTCGCTACTCCCAGCAGCGGCAGACCTTCGGCAAGCCGATCGCCGAACATCAGGCGATCGCATTCCAATTGGCCGAGATGGCAACGAAAGTCGAAGCCGCGCACCTGATGATGGTCAACGCGGCGCGGCTGAAGGACTCCGGCGAACGCAATGACGTCGCGGCGGGTATGGCCAAGTACCTGGCGAGCGAGTTCTGCTCGGAGGTGACCCAGCAGAGCTTCCGCATCCACGGCGGTTACGGTTACTCCAAGGAGTACGAGATCGAACGGCTGATGCGTGATGCCCCCTTCCTGCTCATCGGCGAGGGTACGAGCGAGATCCAGAAGAACATCATCAGCAAGCGACTGCTCGCCGACTATCGAATCTGACCATGTCCGTCGGTGAATTCGCCAACAGGCCGCAGTTATCCGAAGCTGTGGCCCGGTTCGTCCGTAACCGGGTCTTCGACGGCACCTATGCCGCAGGCGAATACGTACGACTCGACCAGCTGGCCGTCGAATTGGGTATCAGCGTCACACCCGTTCGGGAGGCGCTCTTCCAACTGCGTGCCGAGGGTCTGCTCGACCAGAAATTGCACCGCGGGTTCGTGGTGCTGCCGGTGACCCGCCGCGACATCACCGACGTGTCCGATGTGCAGGCCCACATCGGGGGTGAACTGGCGGCGAGGGCCGCGGCGAACATCACCGACGAGCAGGTGCGTGAGCTGGAATCGATCCAATCGCAGCTGGAGTCCGCGTACGCCACCGACGACCACGAACAGGCGGTGCGCCTCAACCACGATTTCCACCGGGCGATCAACGTGGCCGCCGATTCACCGAAACTGGCCCAACTGATGTCACAGATCACGCGGTACGCACCGGAATCGGTGTTTCCGATCGTCGACGGATGGCCGAAACGGTCGATGCGTGACCACCGCAGGGTGGTGGCTGCGCTCGCCGAACACGATCCCGAGCAGGCCCGTGTCGCGATGTCCGAACATCTGTCGGCGGGTGCCAAGCCGTTGATCGATCACCTCCAACAACGAGGCGTGGTCAGCTAGGCCCTGCTTGCCGGGCATCGGTGACGGCCGGCCGAATCAGGTTTCGTGAGATGGAGTGGTCGCCAGCATCTGTCGCAGTGCAGCGACGTCGACCTTGCCGGTGCCGCCGCGGGGGATGGCCTCGTCGGATTCGGCGAGCAGCCAGACCGAGGGCACCTTGAACGAACTCAGCAACCGGCGTGCCGCCGCGATGATTGTTTCGACGCGCTCGCCGGTGATGACGGCCGCACCCACCCGCCCGGACACATCGGTGACGAACGCGTTGTGCACGCCGACGATGCTTTTCAGCGCCTGCTCCACCTCGCTCGGATAGACCGTTGCGCCGCTGACCTTGAACATGTCGTCGGATCTTCCGTGGTAGAACAGAAAGCCGTTGTCGTCGAAGTGGCCCAGATCTCCTGTCGGGTAGAAGCCGTCGGCGGTGAACACCTCTTCGCGGCTGCGCCTGCATATTCCGCGCAGTGTGTTGGGCCCTCGGATCTCGATCATCCCGATCGTTCCGGCGGGCACCGTTGACCCGGTGTCGGTGTCGATGATGCGAACCTCGGTGCCGTCGAAGGGCTTTCCGCAGGAGCCCCATGCGGATCTCGGCATGTCGGTGTCGGCGCGGTATCCGCAATAGGGTCCGAACGCCTCGGTCATGCCGAACAGTTTGGCCCGTGCGCCCGGGGCGGCCCGCTGGTGCGGCGGCAGCAGCGCCTCGAGGCTGCCAGGACGCAGGCTCGACAGCTCGGCGTTGATCGACTTCGACTGCCGGGCCAGGGCTTCGGCCTGGTCCGGCCAGCCGCGGAACAACGTCACCCGTTCGCGTTCGAGCAGCCGCAGGGTGGTCCCGGGCTGCGGTATCTCCTCGGTGACCAGCGTTGCGCCCGCCAGCAGCGCCGACAGGATGCCGCTGCCGAAGCCGCCGACCCAGAAGAACGGCATCGGCAGGTACAGCCGGGTGTCCGCGTCGATGCATCGCGCCGCGAGGCCGGACCTCACGGCGCTCAGCGCGTTGCCGTGCGAGTGGATCACGCCCTTGGGCGGGCCGCTGCTGCCGGAGGTGAACATGATCGCGAGCGTGTCGGCGGCGGTCACGGTGGCGCTGACGGCGTCGACTTCTTCGGTTTCGGCGGTCCGCGTCAGTTCGTTCGGTGACCAGACACGGCGAAGGGCAGGGAGATCGGTCGGTGAGCGAACCTCGGCGGTCAGTTCGTCGCGGTATCGGTGACCGCGGAACTCGTCGACGGCGACGAGATGCTGCACGGAGGCCACCCGTAGCTGTGCGACCAGTTCACGGGGTGCCAGCAGCGTGCTCAGCGGCACGAGCACCGCACCGATGCGGGTGAGCGCGAGTGCCGTCTGCACCCAGCGCACCCCGTTGGGCATGATCAACCCGACGCGCGAGCCTTTCGTGACGCCCGCGTCGAGGAACGACGCTGCCATCGCCCGGGTGGACTCGTCGAGTTCGGCGAACGTGACGCGGTCGGCCGGATCGATCACCATCGGCTTCTCGCGATATTCGGCGGCCCTGCGCCGGATCAGGGCGTCGATCGTCGAGGGCGACTCACGCATCGAACACCGCCGCCAGCGCTCTGATGTCGACCTTTCCGCTGGAGCGCACCGGTATCTGCGCGGCGGGGAGCACCGCGATGCGCTTCGGGACCTTATAGGCGGACAGTTCACGCTTCAGCCCGTTGCGCAATGATTCCTCGTCAACCGGATCGTCGGTGGCGATCACCGCGACGACGACCTGCCCGCGGTCGGGATCGGGCACGCCGAAGACGTGTGCGGGCGCGCCGCTGATCCGGGTGATCGCCCTCTCGACTTCTGCCGGTGCGACGTTGGCGCCAGCGGTCTTGATCATCGAATCGCGCCTGCCGATGAAGTAGTGAAAGCCCTCGGCGTCGACGCGCACGAGATCGCCTGTGTGGAACCAGCCGTCGGCGTCGAAGCAGTCCTCCCGGCTGCGCTTGTGATAGCGCTGCATGACGTAGGGGCCGCGGATGCACAACTCGCCGTGCTCGTCGACCCTGGTCTCGAAGCCGGGGGCGGGTGTGCCGAACGATCCGCGCCGGTGCTCGGGCTGATCGGACTCGTCGGCGCTGAGCAGCACCACGCTGCCCGCCTCGGTCATGCCGAGCATGTTGTGTCGCAGTTCCGGATCGCGGGGGCGTGCCTGCGGCGCCATGATCGGGTACAGGTTCCCGCGCTGCATCGACGTCAGGTCACGGCCTGCGAGGCTGTGGTGGCGGGCCAGGTGAGCGATCCCGGTGACGAAACCGTTTGTCATAGTTGGGCGTTCGGCTTCGATCAGGTCCAGTGTGCGGCCCGGGTCGGTGGCGTTGGAGCAGATCAGAGTGGAGCCTGCGACCAGCGTGGCAAGCAGCCCGAAGGCGAATCCGCCGATCCAGAAGAACGGTGAGTTGCAGAACAGCCTGTCGTCGGCGGTCAGCCCGCGGATGTCGTTGAGGTTGCGCTGGTGCCCGATGAGAGCGGCGTGGGTGTGCACCACCCCTTTGGGCAGACCGGTCGATCCCGAGGTGTAGACGATGGCGATCGGGTCGGACCCGTCGACGTCCTGCTCGAGCGCGGCCAGCAACGCCTCGTCGATTTCACATCCGGGTTGCTCCTCGAAAAGTACGTGGCGCAGCAGCGGTACGGAGGCGCGAGCCTCGGCGATTCGCTTCTCGAGATCATTTCCGCGATATGACTTTGCCGCGAGCAGTATCGCCACGTCACTGTGCACCAACTGATCCCTGAGCTCGGCTGCCGTCGCGAACGTCGTGAACGGGACCGCGACCGCTCCGATCCTGGTGGCCGCAAGCATCCCGACCACGAAATCGGACCCGTTGGGGTACAGCAGCCCGACGTGTGTGCCCTTGCCCGCGCCCAGAGCCACCAGGCTACGGGCGAGTTCGGCCGAACGGCGTTCGGCATCGAGGTAGCTCAGTCGGTCCTCGTCGCACACCAGCAGCGGATGCGAGCCCCGCGCACCGGCCTGGTGCCGCAGGATGCGCGCGATGGTATCGGGTTCAGCTGCCACGGATCGCACCGAGATCGGGTTTGCCGGACGGTGTGCGGGGGATGGCGTCGACGATCGTGATCTCGGTCGGGATCTCGTATCGTGCCAGTCGGTTTCGCAGGAACTCCGTCAGTTCGGCGGGATGCGCCGACGCGGCCCGTCGCAGTTCGACGACCGCGACGGGGGTCTCGCCGAGGCGTTCGTCGGGCCTGCCGACCACGGCGGCACCCGCTACGGCGGGATGGCTTTCCAATGCGGCGCGCACGTCGTCGGGAATCACCTTGAAGCCGCCGCGGATGATCGCCTGATCGGCGCGGCCGAGGATCCAGAGGAAGCCGTCGCCGTCGATGCGCGCGAGATCGGTGGTCCGCATCCAGTTCGCCGACGGACCCAACTGCGGTGGCTTGACCTCGAGCAGGCCGGGTTGATCGGGGCCGAGTGGCTTGCCGTCGTCGTCGACCACCCTCAGCTGCGCGCCGGGATTGGCGCGCCCGACGCTGCCCCGTTTCGCCTTCCAGTGCTTCTGGTGATCGGCGAGCGTCCAGCCGGCCACGCCGCCGCCGAATTCCGTTGCCGCATAGGAGGTCAGCACGGGGATACCGAACTTCTCCTGGAATGCGTCGGCATCGTCGGCCGAAAGCGGGGCCGTGCCCGAGGTGACCGCGCGAACGCTGTCGAGATCCTCGCGGCGTAGTGCGGAGTGCAGCACCATCCGCAACGCAGCGGGCACCAGCGAAACCGCCAGCGGACGGTGCCTGCGCACCGCGTCGGACCACGTGTCGAGGTCGAATCGGTCGAGCAACGCGAACGGCCTTGCCTCGGTGATACTTTGCAGCACGCGGAACACACCGCCGATGTGCACCAGCGGTGCGTTCACGATCGCGACGCCGCCGCGGACCCGCGTCGGTGGCTGTGAGGAATCCGGATCGGGTCCCATCACGCTGCGCGCGAGCATGTCGTAGGTCAGGTCGATCCGCTTCGGCGGGCCGGTGGTTCCGCTGGTCAGCATCCGCACGGCGACACCGGGTCGGGCCTCGCTGCGGTTGTCGCCCACTTCGAGTACCTGTGGCGCCGCATCCAATTCGGTGACGGCTACCACAGTCGGGCCCGAGTCGTCGGTGACTGTCGTCGCGAGGTCATCGGGGGCACCGACGATGACCGGAAGGTCGAGCGCGGCGATGTCGGCCCTTGTTCGGTCGTCGCCGCGGGACGGATTGACGACGACAACCGTCCCGCCCGCGAGCAGCACTCCCAGGAACGCGGCGATATGGGCAGGCCTGTTGCGCAACAGCATCCCGACCTGACCACGGCCGTCGACCACCGCCTCGATCCGCCGGGCGGCGGCCGCGAGGTCTCCATAGGGGTGCCACCGCCCCTCGTACTCGATCGCCGAGGCCTGCGGCGCGAGATCGAGCACGTCGACGATCCGTTGCGGCAGCGGATGACCGGCCATCACCGGATCCGCGGCTCGGACCGCACCGGCCCGCCCTGCTGCGCAAGCTCGGCGGTGCCGATGGGATTTCCGAGCCGCGTGTAGATCAGGTTCTGCTCCAGCGCGGCCCGATACGGCTTGTCGAGCGATTCCCAGATCGCCTTGACGGTGCCCTGCGTCGCCGACGGCGGCTTCGCGGCGATGGCCGACGCGATGGCGTGCGCCCGGTCCCATAGCTTGTCACGGGAAACCACCTCGGACACCAGCCCGATATGCAGTGCGGTGTGGGCGCCGACCCGTTCGTCGTTGCCCATCAGAGCGATTCGCAGCGTTTCGGCGAGACCCACGCGCCGCATCAGGCCGATCGGCTCCAGCGCACAGACCAGGCCCGCAGAAACATGGGAGTCGAAGAAGGTGGCGTCGTCGCTGCAGATGACGACGTCGGACTCGTTGACGAAGTAGAACGCACCGGCGGTGCAGATGCCCTGCACGGCACACACCACCGGCTTCCACATCTTCTGCCATTTGGGGCTGAGGGCTTCACCGGGGTCCTCGTGGTTCCAGATGTTGTCGGGTTGGCCGTAGGGTGCCGTGATGTCCAGGCCTGCGCTGAATGCGCGGTCGCCCGCGGCGCGCAGCACCACCGCGTGCACCGAGTCGTCGAGTTTGACGATCCGCCATGCGCGAGCCATCTCCTCGCACATGGCCCGGTTGAACGCGTTGAGCGTTTCGGGCCGGTTCAGCGTGATCGTCGCGACGTGGACGTCGGAATCGACGTCGAGCACGATGGTCTCGAATGCGGCGCTCATCGGCACTTCCAGTTCGGTGCGCGCTTCTCCACGAACGCTCGCGGCCCTTCGAGGGAGTCCTCGGTGTGCAGGTTGCGCTCCCTGAACGCCTCGGCGAGGATCTCGCCCTCGTGCAGCGGAAGATCCAGCGTCTTGTGGATGGCCAGCCGGGTGCCCCGAACCGCAAGCGGCGCATTGCTGTTGACCATGTCGGCGATTTCGTGCGCGCGCTCCAGCAATCGCTCGTGGGGGACCACTTCGCTGATCATTCCGAGTTCGTATGCGCGCTGTGCGTCCAACCGCTCGTGCTTACCGGTCAGCGCCATCCGCAGCGCGACGTTCCTCGGCAGCACACGGGCCAGTCGAACCATCTCGCGTCCGGCGACCAGGCCGATGCTGACGTGTGGATCGAAGAACGTGGCTTTGTCCGATGCGATGACGATGTCACCTGTGGAGACCCAGTCCAGGCCTGCGCCGCAACAGATTCCGTTGATGGCGGCCAGCACCGGTTTGGCCATTCGGCGAAACGGCGGCGTGCCCTCCTGAGGCGCCTCCCACTGGTCGTAGGTGGACAGATAGGGCCTCTCGTCGATGACCTTGCCATCCTCGGGAATCTGCTTGGCGTCCGCGCCGGTGCAGAAGGCGCGACCGGTCCCGGTGACGATGAGCAGCCAGACGTCGTCGTCGTTCTCGGCTTCGTCGTAAGCGGACCGCAACTCGGTGATCATGTACGGGCTCAACGCGTTCAGCGCTTCGGGGCGGTTCAGCGTGACGATGGCCTTGTGCCCGTCGACCTCGTAGCCGATGGTGTCGTATGGCCCAGCCGTCATCGTTGGGTCCCTTCTCGAGCCGTATACGGATACCCATACAGTAGGCTAAACCACTGCTATCCTATACAAGATAGAGAGGAAAGCCCGTATGGCGAACGGTGACCTCCTCCGGTTCGGCGAGCAACCGCTCGACCAGACCGTTGCCGCAGCGGGCGCATTGCGACGCCTGACCTGCCAGTTGTTGTCGCTTGAGCACGCCCACCCGACGGTGGACGCGATGCTCGAGCAGATCGCGGTATGGGAGTCCGAACTCGCGGGCGCGGTGGCACCGGACCCGACACCGCGGATCGGCGAGGACGGCCTCGACACCCAGCGGGTCTATCTCGCGCACGCATTCGACATCGGCGCGTTCAATCCGTGCTTTCCCACCTACGAGTTCGACCGCATCGATGTCGAGTCCGCGGAAGGCCGGGTAAGGTTCCCCGTCGTCTACGAAGGCCCGCCCGGGTTGGTGCACGGCGGTTTTCTCGCGGTGTTCTTCGATTGCGTGATCCAGCACCAGAACTGCGCCACCGCGTTGTCGGGTAAGACGCGGTCGCTGAATGTGAAGTTCCGCAGGCCGACGCCGATCCTCACCGAACTGCGCTTCGACATAACGCGCGTTCAGGAGGACCGAGGGGTGACATCGACGGCACGGCTGCTACTCGGCGACGAAGTCCTCTGCATCGGCGAGGCGACGACGCTGGCGTTGTCGCCGGACAAGCTCACCGGCTTCAACTTCGGCAAGCGGCGGGCCTGATCGCATGGAGTTGCGAGGAATCCGGCAGCCCCGCGTCGCGGAGATCGTGGCAGCGAGGCTGCGTGAGGAGATCCTCGCGGGCAGGCTGAAGGAGCTGCCGTCACAGGAGAGCCTTCTTCAGCAGTTCGCCGTGAGCCCGCCCGCGTTGCGCGAGGCGATCCACATCCTCGAGACCGACGGCCTGATCTCGGTGCGCCGCGGCAACGTCGGGGGAGCCGTCGTCCACCTGCCGTCGGCCGAACGCACCGCGCACATGATCAGCATGGTGTTGCAGACCCGCGATTCCACACCCGCCGATGTCAGCGAGGCACTGCTGCACCTCGAGCCGATCTGCGCGGGAATGTGTGCCTCCCGCGAAGACCGGATGACCGAGGTCATCCCGCACCTGCAGGCCGAAATCGATCGTCAGACAGAGCAGTTCGACGACGTGTCCGCCTACGTGCCCAACGCACGGCGGTTCCACGAGGCACTGGTGTCACGGTGCGGCAACGAGCCGATGATCCTGTTGATCGGGTCGCTCGAGCTGATCTGGTCCGCGCACGAGTCGTCGGTGTGGAGCGATGACGACGTCAACCAGAAGACGATGCGTGCCGCACTGCGCGATCATCAGCGGCTGTTGGACGCCATCCGCGACGGCAACTCGGCCCGCGCGGTTCGGCTGGCCCAAGACACCTCGGCGCGGCCCGACGCAACACACTGGCCGCCGGAGCAGACAAAACCATTGAGGCGAAACTGATTTCGAGGAGCCACTGACGATGACTGTGTCGACCGACGACCGCGTCCTGTTCGATGTCGACCGCGAGAAGCGGATCGCGACGATCACCTTCAACAACACCAAGCAGCGCAACTCCTATGACGCCGCGATGCGCGAGGCGGTCGCGAGGTGCCTGGACGAGGTGGCCGAGGACGACGACATCACCGTCGTGCTGCTGCGCGGGAGCGGCGGTGTCTTCAGCACCGGCGCGGACATGAACAACGCCTACGGCTGGTACGGCGACAAGGGGTCGGAGCGCAGGAGCAGGCCGAGCCAGCGGCGCCGGCTCACGGTCGATCGTAAGACGTTCGGCTTCTACCACAATCTGATGGGCTTTCCGAAGGTCACCGTGGGGGAGATCAGCGGATACGCGCTCGGCGGCGGCTTCGAGATGGCCCTGATGACCGATATCTCCGTCATCGGCCGCGACACCAGGATCGGTATGCCCGCGACGCGCTTCCTCGGCCCCGCGCTGGGCAGCCTGCACATGTTCTTCCACCGACTCGGCCCGGTGCTGGCCCGCCGACTGCTGTTGACCGGCGACATCATCACCGCGGGCGACGTCGAGCACCTCGGCGTGTTCACCGATACCTGCGAACCGGAGAAGGTCGCCGCGAGGGCCAGGTACTGGGCAGAGAAGGCGGCGAAGATGCCCGCCGACGGCGTCGTCATCGCCAAGGAGGCGTTCCGTCTCGTCGAACAGAGCCAGGCGTATCAGGGGGAGGAGGTCGCGAGCTATCTGTTTCACGCCTACGGGACCAATCTGCAGTTCGCGCCGGGCGAGTTCAACTTCGTCAAGACGCGGGCGCAGCACGGGACGAAGGAGGCGTTCCGCCTGCGTGACGAGCATTTCCACGTGCCGGAGCCTTAAGTGAGGCCGGTCACATACTTGACGCGATACAGTATCTGCTACTTTTGTAAAGTCTCTAACGCCAAATGCTGAGGTCGAAAACATGGGCACACCTGTCATCGTCGGCGCCGCCAGGACAGCGATCGGCCGGTCCTTCAAGGGCACGCTGGTCAACACCCCGCCGGAAACCCTCATCACCACCGTGCTGCCCGAGGTGGTGCGTCGCTCTGGCGTCGACCCCGCGGCGTTCGACGACATCATCTTCGCCGAATCGCATTACGGCGGCGGCGATCTCGCCCGCTATGCGGCCGCGGCCACCGGTATGGAGGACATTCCCGGCCAGTCGGTGAACCGGCACTGCGCGGGCAGCCTGACCGCGATCGGCAACGCGGCCGCGCAGATCGGCTCGGGCATGGAGCGCGCGCTCGTGGCAGGCGGCGTGCAGTCGCTGTCGATGACCCCGCTGGTGAACTGGCGTATCCCCGGGCCCGAGCTGAAGTTCGAGGAGCGGTGGATGCCGCCGACGCACCCCGAGACCGCCGATGCGCCGGGCAAGGACATGTCGATCACGGTCGGCTGGAACACCGCGCAGTCCGTCGGCATCACCCGCGAGGAGATGGATGCGTGGGCGGCGCGCTCGCATGAGCGTGCGATCGCCGCGATCGATGCGGGCAAGTTCGTCGACGAGATCATCCCGCTGAAGATCACGCAGTTCGACGGCTCCGTCGTCGACTTCAGCGTCGACGAGCATCCGCGTCGCGACACCACCGTCGAGAAGCTGGCGGGCCTGAAGGTGCTGCACCCCGAGATCGAGGGCTTCTCCATCACCGCGGGCAACAGCAGCGGCACCAACGACGCCGCGGCCGCCGTGGCGCTGGTCGACAGCGACTACGCCGACGCCGAGAAGCTGACCAAGATGGCGACGGTGAAGGCATGGGCCGCAGCCGGTGTCGCGCCCCGCGACTGCGGCCTCGGTGCGGTGAAGGTGATCGGCAAGGTGCTCGACCGTGCGGGCCTCAAGCCGTCGGACGTCGCACTGTGGGAGATCAACGAAGCCTTCGCCTCGGTGCCCATCGCGGCATGCCGCGAGTACGGCCTCGACGAGGAGTTGGTGAACTTCTCCGGAAGCGGTTGCAGCCTCGGCCATCCCATCGCCGCATCGGGTGCGCGGATGGTCACCACACTGGTCTACGAGCTGCAGCGTCGAGGCGGCGGCATCGGGGTCGCGGCGATGTGCGCGGGCGGGGGCCAGGGCGGCGCCGTCGTCGTAGAGGTCTAGGAGTCTGCTGAATTAGTGGATCTTGGGCCGGGGCGGCTTAAGGTGCTCGTGGGCGCTGATTGAAGTCAGACCTTGCGGTCGTCATGGAGGGCACCCCGCCGTCGTTAAGCGTTGCGCTTGGCTTGTGGTGAATGCAACCGCTGTGGCCGATGTTGTTAGGCGGTATCCCAATTCGTGCCGGTGTGGTGCAGGCCTAGGGCTGTCAATCGGCGTAGGTTGAGCGCGGCTGCTCGGTTATGTAGCCACTGATTGTTCTTGGCGATGCCGCGGTAGCGTAGCTTGCGGTTACCGCGGGTTAGCCAGGCAATGGTTCGTTCGACCATGGGCCGGTGTTGGCGGTATTCGGCCAGCCATTGCGGCTTGCGGGCTGCGCGTTGCAGCGCGTCGTGAGCGCCGACCTTGAGTTTCTTGCCTCTGCGGCTGCGGGTGCAGGCGCGCCTGAAACGGGCAGTTCGCGCACGCCGCCCCGAAGGTGGCAAATCCGGTTCGGCTGATCGGGCGAGTCAGCCCATTGGGGCAGGTCGCAGTCCGGTCAGCGTGGTCGACAGTGAAATCATCGACGGTGAACCCATCTGGTATGGCCCTGGGCACCGGTGCGGGTTTGATTCGGTCGGTGTGGCTCTGTTCGGCCAGCTCTGCGCGGAATTCTCCTGAGCCATAAGCGGAATCGGCCAGCACGGTGACTGGCGAATCCTCGCCCTCAAGCAGTGCAAGTCCGACCACCGCCTCGTGGTTGTCGGCCCCGTTGGCCCTCGTCAGCGCGCAGTCGGTGACGATGCCGGTATCGGGCTCCACGGCCAGGTGCGCCTTGAAACCGTCCTGGCGGCGGTGCACCGTCTTGTGCACGTGGCGGGCGTCGGGGTCCACGGTGGAGATCACCCGATCCGGGGCGACTTTATCGGCGATGCGCCAGCGTCCGTCGGTACCGTCAGACCCCTCGACGGGTTCGACATCTTGGCCGGCGATGAGCGCCAACAATGCCACCGCCTCAGCCGCGCGTGGCCCCAATCCCTGCTCGGGCAGATGTCCCAGCAGTCGGTGGGCGTCAGCGACCAAACCGTCGACCAGCAGGTCGCGGGCGGCCTTGTCGTTCCAGGCGATTGCGGGTTTACCTGGATCGTCGTAGTCATGAGCACTGCGGTGCGCGTCGATCACCGCGGCTGCGTCGGGGACCTCGCGGCCCACCCGGCGGATCGCGGCGATCAACTGAGTGACGGTGTCCTGGGTGGCCACCGCGTCGTCGAGGACGGTCGAATCCAAGGCCCGCCGCGTCTTGCCCGCCAACACCCCGGTCTGCGCCACGACGGCTTTGACCACCTCGAAGATCCGGTTGGGCCGATCCGAGGCCGCCAACCGGCGCCGCCAATACGTCAACGTCGTCGAGTGAAATGCCGCCGCGGTGATCGGCAGGCCGCACGCGGCTTTCCACCGTAGATCGAAGGTCACCGCATCGACGGTCTCGTTGTCCGACAGACCGTGCAGGGCCTGCAAGGTGATCACGCTGGCCATCACCTCGGCTGGCACACTTGGACGACCCCGCCGCGACGGGAACAGATCGGCGAACATCTCCTCGGGGAACAACGCATTGCGATGCGCCGCCAGGAACGCAAACATGCTGCCGGACTTCAAAAGATGCCCAGCCACCGACTCGGCATCCAGCAACTCACGCTGATCATCAGATCGACCCTGCACTCACCAATCATCCCGAAAACCCCAGGACAATCGCCCCCGCCACGCGGGATTAATTCAGCAGACTCCTAGCCCTTTTTGCGCGTAGGGTTCTTCTTCGATGCCTCGATCAGCTGTTCGGCGTGATCGAGGAGGCATTCGAGGCCGAACTCGAAGCTGACATCGTCGGCCGCGCCGACGCGGTGGCCCTCGCGCCGTACTCGGGCCAGCAGCGGCGTGGTCTCCGGATCGATGACCATGGTCTCCTCGAAGTCACCCGGCCCGCCGCCAGCGGCTCTGTTCTTGTCGTAGAGACGTTGCAGGACAACGGCGCCACGCACGTGAACCGAGACGGCCGAGTACGTGTCGAACGCGTCCTCGGGCGACAGACCGGCCTCGACCAGGTTCTCGATCGCCTTCTCGACTGCGACCACGCCCAGCTTGGCCGCGCGCGGGCTGAGCGCCGACCGGATGAGGATCAGGTCGCACAGAATAGGGTTGGACAGGAAGGTCTTTCGCATCGTTCGCGCGTGGTTGGCCAGCGTCTCGCGCCAATCGTCTGCCTCGACGTAGGGCGTCGCGAACACGTACTGCTTGAGTGCGCGGTCGGTCATCGCGTTGAGTAGGTCGTCCTTCTTGCGGAAGTACCAGTAGATGCTCGTGACGCCCACACCGAGATGCTTGCCGAGCAGCGGCATGCTGAGGTTGTCGATACCCACGTCCTCGGCGAGCTCGAATGCGCCCTTGATGATGTCGTCGGGGTTGATCGACCCACGTTCGCGTCGCTGCCGCTTCTCCGTGGTTGCCTGTTTGGCCACCAGGGCCACCTCCGTTCCGTCCTTCTACTGTAAGTCCTATAGTAAGCTTTTCCAGCAAGATCGGCTTAACCGCAGGGTGGAGGCGCCGTGGATCTCGGACTGGAAAACGCCACCGCGGTGGTCGTCGGTGGCGGTCGCGGCATGGGCCTGGCCGCCGCGCGCTGTCTCGCCGACGACGGCGCCCGCGTCGCGATCGTCGGGCGAACTCGGTCGGTCCTCGACGAAGCGGCCGATGAACTCACCGGCCGCGGCAGTCCCGATGCGCTCGGACTGGTCGCCGATGTCACCGATGCCCAAGCGGCGCAACGGGTTTTCGACGAAGTCGGTGCGCGTTGGGGCGCCGAACTCAACATCCTCGTCAACGTTGCGGGGCCCGGCGCGGTCGGCGCGTTCGAAGACCTCACCGACGACCAGTGGCGGCAGGCCGTCGACGAGGGTGTCATGGGCATGGTGCACTGCGTCCGGTCCGCGCTGCCGCTGCTCCGCAAGGCCGACTGGGCGCGCATCGTCAACTTCTCGGCGCATTCGACGCAGCGTCAGAGCGTCATCCTGCCTGCGTACACGGCCGCCAAGGCGATGGTCACGAGCATCTCGAAGAACCTGTCACTGTCGTTGGCGCCCGACGAGATCATGGTCAACGTGGTGTCGCCGGGCAGCATCCTGTCCGAGTCGCTTGCGGGCTGGGCGGACTCCGTCGGCATCGACGGAAGCGATCCGTATGCCGTGATGGCGGGCATCGACGAACATTTCGGACATCCGGCGCATCTGCCGCGCGCAGGCAGGCCCGAGGAGATCGGGCCCGTGGTCGCATTCCTCGCCTCACGCGTGAACTCCTACATGACCGGCGCCAACATCAATGTCGACGGCGGTAGCGACTTCACCTGACAGGGCCGCGTGACGATCAAGCGGCGAGGCACGGGCCGCGTCGAGGAGCGCGGCAAGCACGAAGGAGGCGACATGGCGACTGCACGCGAAGCCAGGGAGTGGGCGCGTACCACCCTGCGCGGAATCGGCAACAGCCTCTACACGCCGTTCTGCGGGACCGACGGCGACGACATCGACCTCGACGCTTACCGGACGTTGGTGCGCTACTGCGTCGGCGAACTGAAGCATCCGATGCTGTGGTGCACAAGCGGCATCGCGGAATTCTGGTCGCTGACGATCGCCGAGCGAAAGCGGTTGCTGGAGGTCGCAATAGAGGAGGGGCGCCGAGCCAACCCCGACGTGGTCGTGCAGGCCTGCACTGCCGCCACCGCCGCCAAGGACTGCCTCGAGCTGACACGGCACGCGCAGGAGGCCGGCGCCGACATCGTCTACATCCAGACCCCGATGATGGAGGCGCACGGCGGGGAAGGCGTGCTGAACTTCTTCCGCTACATCGCCGATCGCACCGATATCGCACTCGGCATGTTCAACTCGCCGTCGTCGGGCTATGTGCTGACCGCGGCCGAGAGTGCCCGCATCTACGACGAGATCCCCGCTGTCTGCGCGACGAAGGAAGGCGCGTTCCGCCCCGCCAACAGCCGGATGCTGCACGAACTCGCGCCGGACCTGACGATCTGGGAGTGCGATCTGACCGTGTACCGCGCCGGGTGGCTGCGCGCGGGCATCGTCGGCCCCGCGCAGCTGGGCACGTCGGGCTACCTCTGCGAAACTCCGCGTCAGCCGGTGTTTTCCGAGTTCTGGGAACTGGTGTGGAGCGATCAGCTCATCGAGGCGATGGACTACGCCGAGAAGTCCGGGCTCGACCGGTTCAACATCGATATGGGTCGCTGGTTCACCTGCTATCCCGGTCGACCCGACTACTTCACCCACTGGGGCGGGGCGTTCAAGTACGCGGCGTCGGTGCTCGGTCTTCCGATCGGTGACTTCCCGCATTCGCGACCGCCCCAGGCCGTGCTTCCCGAAGCTGCCAAGGCGGAGATCGACGCAGCGTATCGGCGGTATGGGCTGGTGTCGGCGTGACCGCCCAGGCAACTGCGGAGGGCGCTACCGAAAGGTGTACAGTAAGCGCCGTGAGTGCTGACGACCCGGTTCTCTACGAGCGACGAGAAACCGGTGTTGCCCTGCTGACCCTCAACCGCCCGGAAAGAATGAACGGCTGGGGCGGAGGGCTGGCCGCCAGGTTCTATGCCCTACTCGACGATGCCGAAGCCGATCCGGACGTTCGCGTCATCGTCGTCACCGGGGCGGGGCGGGCCTTCTGCGCAGGTGCCGACATGGGCGACCTGTCGGCGATCGAGAAGGCAAGCACCAACGGCGACACCGATGTCAGCACGCTGGTCGGCGAACGGCACCCGCACTTCGTCGCGACGCTGCGCAAGCCCGTCATCGCCGCGATCAACGGGGCATGCGCGGGCATCGGGTTGACCCAGGCACTCATGTGTGACGTCCGGTTCGCCGCCGCGGGCGCAAAGTTCACCACCTCGTTCGCCCGTCGCGGGCTGATCGCCGAATACGGCATCAGCTGGATCCTGCCCCGCATCGTCGGCTGGGGCGTGGCGATGGACCTGCTGCTGTCGGGCCGCGTCTTCCTTGCCGAGGAGGCGGCGGAACTGGGTCTGGTCAACGAGGTCGTCGCGCCTGCGGATCTGCTGGCGCGGGCGATCGCATACGCAGAGGACATCGCCGCCAACTGCGCGCCCAGTTCTCTGGCGGTGATCAAGCAACAGGTGTACGCAGACACCATGCGCGACGTGTTCGAGGCCAGCGACCATGCCGAGAAGCTGATGCACGAGTCCATGCAGCGTCCCGACTTCATCGAGGGCATCACCGCGTTCTTCGAGAAGCGCACGCCGATTTTCCCGCCGCTGAAGGAGGTGCTATGACGCTGGACTACATGGCGATCGACGTCGACAACCACTACTACGAGCCCATCGACTCGTTCACCCGGCATCTGCCGAAGGAGTTCAAGCGCCGCGGTGTGCAGATGCTGACCGAGGGCAAGCGCACGTTCGCCGTGATCGGCGGCGTCGTCAACCAGTTCATCCCGAACCCCACCTTCGACCCGATCATCGAACCGGGCTGTTTGGACCTGCTGTTCCGCGGTGAGATCCCCGAGGGCGTCGACCCCGCATCGCTGATGAAGGTCGACCGGTTGGCAGACCACCCCGAGTACCAGAACCGCGAGGCGCGGGTGAAGATCCTCGACAAGCAGAACCTCGAAACCGTGTTCATGCTGCCGACTTTCGCGTGCGGGGTGGAGGAGGCCCTCAAGCACGACATCGAGGCGACGATGGCCTCGGTGCACGCCTTCAACTTGTGGCTCGATGAGGACTGGGGCTTCGACCGCCCCGACCACCGATTCCTTTCGGCGCCGATCATCTCGTTGGCCGATCCCGACAAGGCCGTGGAAGAAGTCGAGTTCGTACTGAGCCGGGGAGCCAAGATCGTATGTGTGCGACCGGCGCCGGTGCCGGGCGTGGTCAAGCCGCGGTCGCTCGGCGATCCGGTGCACGACCCGGTGTGGGCCAGGCTGGCCGAGGCAGGCGTACCCGTGGTGTTCCACCTGTCCGACAGCGGCTACCTCGCGATCGCTGCGCTGTGGGGCGGGAAGGCGACGTTCGAAGGGTTCGGCAAGAAGGATCCGCTCGACCAGGTGCTGCTCGACGACCGCGCCATCCATGACTCGATGGCGTCGATGATCGTGCACCAGGTGTTCACCCGGCACCCCAAGCTCAAGGTCGCCAGCATCGAGAACGGGTCGTACTTCGTGTACCGGCTGATCAAGCGGCTGAAGAAGGCCGCAAACACCGCGCCGTACCACTTCAAGGAAGACCCGGTCGAACAGCTCAAGAACAACGTCTGGATCGCGCCGTACTACGAGGACGACGTGAAACTGCTCGCCGACACGATCGGCGTCGACAAGATCCTGTTCGGCTCGGACTGGCCGCACGGTGAGGGCCTCGCCGACCCGATGGCATTCACCGCCGACATCCCTCAGTTCCCGGAGTTCAGTGCCGAGGACACCCGAAAGGTCATGCGGGACAACGCGCTGGAACTGCTCGGCGTCCGCGTTTCGGCCGCATAGCGATGGAGTGGACCATCGGCGACGTGGTCGACGCGATCGCCGACATCATCCCGGACCGCACCATGACGGTGTGCGGTGACCGCCGGACACGCTACGGCGAGATGGCCGCGCGTACCCGCCGATTCGCGAACTTCCTGGCAGACAGGGGTTTCGGTGTGCACCGCGGTCGCCACACGCTGGACAACTGGGAGTGCGGCCAGGACCGGGTCGCGCTGATCATGTACAACGACCGCTATCCCGAGATGGTGATCGGCTGCCTGAAGGCGCGCACCGTTCCGGTCAACGTCAACCATCACTACACGCCGCGTGAGGTCGCCGAGCTCCTGGAGTATGTGAAGCCGCGCGCCGTCATCTACCACCGTGCCCACGGCGCGAAGTTCGCCGACGTCCTGAAAAACCTCGGCGCCGACCTGCTGATCGCTGTCGACGACGGCAGCGACAGCCCAGATCTGCCCGGCGCAATCACGCTGGAAGATGCTGTGGCGCAGGGTGACCCGCAGCGGCACATCGCGGGGTCGCCCGACGACCTGATCATGTACTGCACCGGCGGCACTACGGGCAGGCCGAAGGGCGTGCTGTGGCGCCAGAGCGACACCTACGTGTCGTCGATGGTCGGCGCCGACCACGAGACCCCGGCCGAGATCCACGACAGGGTACGACGCAACGAGGGCCCGCCGTGGTTCGCGGTATCGCCGCTGATGCACGCGGCCGGTCTGTGGACGGTGTTCTCCGGAACGCTGGCCGGACTGCCGGTGGTGCTGTACGACGACCGCAACAAATTCGACCCCGCGCTGGTGCTGCGCACCGCCGAACGCGAGAAGGTCGGGATGATCACGATGGTCGGCGACGCGTACGCGGCGCCGCTGATCGAAGAACTCGATCGCGCCGACTACGACCTGTCGACGTTGTACGCCATCGGAACCGGCGGCGCGGCAACCAATCCCAAGCACGTCAGTGCGCTGCTCGAGAAGCTGCCCCAGCTGACCATCATCAACGGCTACGGGTCGTCGGAGACCGGCAACATGGGCTTCGGCCACAACAAGCGCGGCACTCATCGCGACACATTCGACCTCCGCGAGGGTGGCACCGTCGTGTCCGAGGACCTCAGCAGGTTCGTCTCGCCCGGTGATGACGAGGTCGGCTGGGTGGTGCGCACCGGCCGGATACCGCTGGGCTACTTCGACGACGCCGACGCGACACGCAAGACGTTTCCCGTCGTCGAGGGACAACGGGTGGTGGTTTCCGGCGACCGTGCATCGCTGGAGGCCGACGGCACGCTGCGCCTGTACGGGCGCGACTCGCTGGTCGTCAACACGGGCGGGGAAAAGGTCTTCGTCGAGGAGGTCGAGGCGGTGTTACGGGCCTGTCAGGGGGTGGCCGACGCTCTGGTGGTCGGCCGCGACAGCGAGCGGTGGGGGCAGGAGATCGTCGCGCTCGTGCAGACGCGCCCCGAGGTGGCCGTCGACAGCGAATCGCTGCGCACCGCCTGCGTCGAGCAGCTGGCCCGGTTCAAAGCGCCCAAGGAGTTCATCTTCGTCGACAGAGTGCGCAGGCTGGGTAACGGAAAGGCCGACTATCGATGGGCGAGAAGTCAAGCGAAGCAGCGGGCACTGGCATGACGAACAAAGCGATTGACTGCCTGGTCAACGTGCACTTCGGGGAGACCGAGCAGCAACCCAAGTGGATGCTGAAGGTGCGTGACGACTACTTCAAGGGGCCGGAATCGATGTTCGCGCCCGTCGATCTGGCCGAATTGCTCGACGAGATGGACGAGCAGGGGGTGGCGAAGGCCATCCTGATGGACAACCTCACCAAACCGTCGGTCACCGCGCGCAAGTTCGTCGAATCGCGGCCTGATCGCTTCATGCTGGCGATGGGCGGTGTCAACCTGCTCAAGCCGATGCCGTCGCTGCGCGAGCTCAGCGCCGTGGCCAACGACCTGCCCGTGGCGTATGCCGTTGTGGGACCGAGCTTCTGGGGCGACGGTCTGTACCCGCCGAGCGATGCCGTCTACTACCCGCTGTACACCAAGTGCGCGGAGATGGAACTTCCGTTGTGCATCAACACCGGCCTGCCGGGACCGCCCATCCCCGGCGAGGTGCAGAACCCGATCCACCTCGACCGGGTCTGCGTGCGGTTCCCCGAACTGAAACTGTGCATGATCCACGGCGCAGATCCGTGGTGGGACATCGCGATTCGGCTGATGATCAAGTACCAGAACCTGCACCTGATGACCTCGGCGTGGTCACCCAAACGACTGCCGGAGAGCCTGCTGCATTTCATGCGCACCAGGGGCAAGTCCAAGGTGATCTACGCATCGGACTGGCCCGTGCTGCGGATGCGGCGCGTGGTGCCCGAGGCCCGTGCTCTGGACCTGCCGGCCGACGTGCTGGACAACTATCTCTACAACAATGCCCAAGCCTTCTTCTTCGGCGAGCAAGGAGCGAACTGACAGATGGATCGTTACGAGTTACGGAGGCTGGACTACAGCCTCTCGGAGGATCACCAGGCGATCCAGGAGGCGTACAGGCAGTTCTTCAAGACGCATTGCCCGATCGAGAATGTGCGCGCCGCAGAGGAAACCGGGTTCGACAAGAGCCTGTGGGAGCGGCTGTGCGCGATGGGCGCCACCACGATGGCAGTGCCGGAGTCGGTGGGCGGCGACGGTGCCACACTCGTCGATCTGACCTTGGTCGCCGAGGAGATCGGCCGCTCGCTTGCGCCTGTTCCGTGGATCGACCACGTCGTGGCGACACGTCTGCTGGCGCGGCTGGGCAGCGTCTACCCGGACCTGATCGCAGGCAAGCAACTGGCCGCGCTGGACCCTCGGCACGAGAACGTCACCGGGGTGCGGCTGATCCCGGCGGGCTCGATCGCCGACCAGATTCTGCTGCGCGACGGCGATGACGTCGTCGCGCTGACCTTCGCGACACGCCCCGGCAAGGTCGACAACATCGGCAAGCTGCCGATGGCGTGGGTGGATCCGGCGGCGGCCGACAGCAGGACCGTCATCGCCAGCGGGTCGGACGCGTTGGCGGAATACCAACGCGCGCTGGATGAATGGCGGGTGTTGACCGGCGCCGCACTGGTCGGGCTCGTCGAGGAGACGATGCTGATCGCGTGCGAGTTCGCCAAGAACCGGTACACGCTCGGAGTGCCGATCTCCACACTGCAGGGCATCTCGCATCCGCTTGCCAACATCGCGATCACCGTCGCCGGTGGCCGCAACCTGGCGCGCCGGGCGGCGTGGTTCCTCGACAACGAACCCGTCGAGCGACCCGAACTCGCGCCGTCGGCGTACGTGTTCATGGCGGAAGAGGCGTCGAAAGCCGCCACGATGTGCGTGCAGGTTCAGGGCGGGCTCGGGGTGAGCGCGGAGGCGGCCGCCAGCGCGTACCTGGTGCGGGCCCGAGGGTGGGCGCTGGCGGGTGGCGATCCCGGGGCGACCGCGAAGTACATCGCCGAGATCGTCGCTGCGCGCGAAAGCGGGGTGGCATAAGTGGATTTCTCCCGGGTCGAGCTGTCCGAAGAGGACGAGGCGTTTCTGCACGAGTCGCGCGCGTTTCTGCGCGAACTGGTCACCGAGGAGGTGATCCGGCGCGACCGCGAGACCGGCGACAACTTCAACGAAGATGTGCATCTGGCGCTCGGTGAGGCCGGATACCTCACCAAGGAGTGGAAGCCGGAGAGCGAGGGCGGTTTCAACCGGGTCCAGAACCGCATCTGGCAGCTGGAGAAGCGGCGGGCCCATGTGCCGTGGGTGACGTTCGGAACGACCGCGATGATTGCCCGCTCGGTGGAGAAGTTCGGCTCACCGGAACTCAAGGCCGAAGTCATGCCGAGGGTGTTCAACGGCCAGGTGCGGTTGTGCCTGGGCTACACCGAACCCGAGGGCGGGTCCGACGTCGCCACCTGCAAGACCCGCGCGGTACGCGACGGCGACTCGTGGGTCATCAACGGCTCCAAGATGTTCACCACGGGCGCGCACAACTGCCAATACGTCTTCCTCATCACCAACACCGACCCGGAAGCGCCGAAACACAAGAGCCTCACCATGTTCCTGGTCCCGCTCGACTCGCCGGGGATCGAGATCCAGGGCATCCGCACCGTTGACGGAGACCGGACCAACATCGTGTACTACAGCGACGTCCGCGTCGATGACAGATACCGCCTCGGCGAGGTCAACGACGGCTGGACGGTGGTCAGGGAACCCCTCAACGTCGAGCACGGTGCGGTGGAGGCCGCAGCTGACGGTCTCGACGACGTATCGATCATGATGCACCAGGCGAGCTTCATGGCCGCCGCAGTCGACACGGCGGCGGCCAAGATCGCCGAAGCCGGCCCGGACGGGCGTCGTCTCATCGACGACGGTTCGGTGGCATACCGGTTGGGTCGCAGCGTCGCCCGGATGGAGGCGTCGCTGTCTGCGACGAGCATCTTCGGCCGGGTGGCGCTCGCGCAGACGATGCGCGACATCTCGCCGGACCTGATGGACATCCTGGGCACGGCGGCCTCGCTGCCGGTCGGAACCGACGGGTCCGCCGATGACGGCGCTTCGGAGTACGTCTACCGCTTTGCGCCACTGGTCGGCATCTACGGTGGGACGCTCGAGGTGTTCCGCAACATGATCGCGCAGTACGTGCTCGGGCTCGGCAAGCCCAATTACTCACCGCCGGCGCAGAAGAGGGCTTCGTGACGGTTCATCGCAGGGCGCTGGTGATGGGCGCCACCGGGTTCGTCGGCTCGCATGTCACCCGCAAACTGGTCGAACGCGGCGACGACGTCCGGGTGTATGTCCGCGAAACGAGCAATACGGTCGCCATCGACGACCTCGACGTCGAACGCTGTTATGGCGATCTGCACGACGAGGAGGCGTTGCGCGCGGCGATCGCCGACCGCGACGTCGTGTACTACTGCGTCGTCGACACCCGCTTCTACCTCCGCGACCCGTCACCACTCTTTGCTACCAACGTGGAGGGTCTGCGCCGGGTACTCGACGTGGCGACGCAGGCCGACCTTCGGAAGTTCGTCTTCTGCAGCACCATCGGAACGATCGCAATCGCCGACCCGGGCCGGTCTGCGACGGAGGACATGCCGTTCAACTGGGCCGGCAAGGGCGGTGCGTACATCGAATCGCGGCGCCAGGCCGAGGATCTGGTCTTGCGATACGCCAACGAGCGCGGGCTGCCCGCGGTGGCGCTGTGTGTCTCCAACCCGTACGGCCCGCTGGACTGGCAGCCGAACCAGGGCCTGATGGTGCAGATGGCCGCGCTGGGCAAGATGCCCGCTTATGTCAGAGGGGTTTCGGCTGAGGTCGTCGGCATCGAGGACGTCGCCGAGGCCTTCCTGTTGGCAGCCGAACGCGGTCGCGTGGGGGAGCGCTACATCATCTCGGAAAGGTATATGCCGCAGCGGGAAATGCTCGAGATCGCGGCGTCGGCGGTCGGTGTCGCGCCGCCGCGGTTCGGTGTGCCTCTGGCGGCGCTGTATGCGTTCGGCGGCATGATCGGCCTTGCGGGTCGGGTGCTGCGGCGCGACCTGCCGATGAACGTCCACGGCGTGCGGCTCAGCCACATCATGTCGGCGGCCGATCACAGCAAGGCGACGCGCGAACTCGGCTGGCAGCCCCGCCCGACCGCGGAGTCGATCCGGGCGGCCGCGCGGTTCTACGTCGACCAGGAGGCCTCCGGCAGGAACCTCAACAGCCGCCTCATGCGCTAGCGCGGATCACAGCGTCACGATCGTCGCGGCTGCGGTTCCCGGTGCACCGTAGAGTTGCGCGAAGCCGACCTTCGGTTCGCCCGCCACCTGACGATCCCCCGCCTCCCCGCGCAATTGCCGTACCAGCTCGTGGATTTGGCGCAGGCCGCTCGCGCCGATGGGCTCGCCGTTGGCGATCAGGCCGCCATCGGTGTTGACCGGCATCGGGCCGCCGATCTCGGTCGCGCCGTCGTTGAGCAGCTTTTCCTGATCCCCGTCGGCGCAGAAGCCGCACTCGGCCATGTGAATGATCTCGGCGCCCGCATCGGTGTCCTGCAACTGGATGACGTCGACGTCGTCGGGGCCGATGCCTGCCTTTTCGAATGCCGCCTTCGCCGCGTAGACGGTCGGCGCCGGAACCTCGTCGACGGGAGCGAACGTGGTGTTGACTTCGTAGGCCCCGTAGGTGCGGGTGCGGACCTCGACGGCACGCAGGTAGACCGGCCTGTCGGTGTAGCGGTGTGCGATGTCGGCGCGGCACATCACTATGGCGGCGGCCCCTTCGTCGGGTGCGCAGAACATGTACTGGGTCAGCGGATAGTTCAGCATGGTCGAGTTGAGGATGTCCTCTTCGGGGATCGGCTTGCGCCGGAACGCATTCGGGTTCAGCGCCCCGTTACGGAAGTTCTTTGCCGCCACCTTGGCCAGGGTCGCCTGGGAGATGTCGTGGTCGTGCAGATAGCGGTTGGCCTTCATGCCGAAGAACTGCGTGGTGAGGTACTGGCCGTTCTCGGCATACCAGCGTGGCATCCCGACCAGCGCAGGGTCTTCGGTGAAGGCGCCGCGTGGATGCTTGTCCAGGCCGACGGCGATACCGATGTCGTAGTCGCCCAGCCGGATCCCGTCGGCGCAGGCCTTCGTCGCGCTAGCCGCTGTGGCGCAGGCGTTGAAGACGTTGGTGAACGGGATACCGCTCAAGCCGACCATGCCGACGATGGCGTCGGGGTTGGCCACCGTCCAACTGCCGCCGGTGGCGAACTGGACGTCGCTCCACTCGACGCCCGCGTCGGCGATGGCGGCGAAGATGGCGTCGACGCCCATCTCCATCGCGGATTTGCCCTCGAACCGGCCGAACGGATGCAGGCCCACGCCGATGATGGCGACGTCGTTCATGCGGTGAGTGTATCGCAACTGTAACGCTTACAGTATCGCAGCGCAGGTGCGTCGGCGACCGAGCCGTCACCCCTGCGAGGCTCGCGGGTGCAACGCGCGCATGTCCTCTTCCGATGTTGTTGCGCTTGTTGCGGCAAAGTGCGAGAAG
>JAEZKH010000093.1 GCA_023415515.1 Actinomycetes bacterium | reverse complement strand
GCCATACCACTGCGGCCGCAACCACGGTGATTGCCACCCCGACGGCAGCCAACACGGGTCGCGCCTTCGGCATACGCAGTATCACACTTGCCCTCCGACGGGCACGACGATCTCGCCGTAGTTGTCGGTGTCGATCCACTCGTTGCCGCCGTAGGTGACCTTCAGCTGTGTGTACTTCTTCTTCCACACACGGATCGTCACCTCGTCGAGGGTTTCGGCGACCGCATCGGGCAGCTGCCAGGAGAACACCAGTTGTTCGGTGAGCCCTGGCCCAAGGGTTTGGATGGCTGATCCGTCGCGAAAGCGGAAGGTGCCGAAGAATTTCGCCTCGGGCAAACCGCGCAGATCCAGCTGGTCGCGCAGCCGTCCCGGCACCCTGCCGTCATTGCGCAGCGTCGCAACGACACCGAGGTACTTCATCCCCTGCTTTGCGGATCCGTATGTGCCTTTCAGCTCGTCGACCAGCCTGGCGCGCTCGACGGTGACGGTGAATTCGCCATCGCTGAAGTCCTCGCCGGGCGAGAACGGGGTGACCTGCTTGTTGACGGTGTCAAGGCCGCCGAAGGCGGCGGTCGCCACGAGCACGAGCAGAAGCACGACGCGTCGCGTCTGCCGACTGGTGAGTCGGGCGAACCAGTCACTCCATCGGGTGCGTCGCTCCACAGGCGCGGCGGGTCGACCGTCCATGGTGGGCAATGCTAACGGCTAATTTCGCAGCCGTGCTCGCAGCGTATCGGCGGTGTCCCGAACGACACCGAGTTGTTTGGCCACCTGTCTCGGGGCCGTGCCGCCACGGGCGTCCCTGGCGTTCACCGAACCATCGACGCTCAACACCTCGCGCACGTCGGCGCCGAGTTCGGGGTGGATGTCCGCCAACTCGGCGTCCTCGAGTTCTTCGAGCCCCACACCACGCGCTTCTGCTGCGCGGACGGCGGCACCAGCGGCTTCATGCGCCACCCGGAACGGCACTCCCTTTCGTACCAGCCATTCGGCGATATCGGTGGCGAGTGTGTAACCGAGCGGGGCCAACTCGGCCATCCTGTCGACGTCGAAACGCAGTGTGCCGACCATGCCGGCCATCGCAGGCAGCAGCAGCTCGAGCTGAGCCACCGAGTCGAACACCGGCTCCTTGTCCTCCTGAAGGTCGCGGTTGTACGCCAACGGCTGCGCCTTCAACGTCGCCAGCAGACCCGTGAGGTTGCCGATCAGGCGACCGGACTTGCCGCGCGCCAACTCGGCGATGTCGGGGTTCTTCTTCTGCGGCATGATCGAACTGCCGGTCGACCACGAATCGTGCAGTGTCACATAGCCGAACTCGGTTGTACTCCACAAGATGACGTCTTCGGCCAGGCGGGACAGATCGACGCCGATCATCGTGAACACGAACGCGGCCTCCGCGGCGAAGTCGCGGGCTGCGGTGGCGTCCACCGAATTGTCGGCCGCCGCGGCGAACCCGAGTTCTTCGGCGATCGCGTCGGGATCGAGCCCCAGCGACGAGCCGGCCAGGGCGCCCGCGCCGTACGGGGAGATCGCGGCGCGCTCGTCGAAGTCGATCAGACGATCGACATCGCGAAGCAGCGGATGCGCGTGTGCAAGCAGATGGTGTGCGAGGAGTATCGGCTGGGCCGACTGCAGGTGGGTCTTGCCCGGCATGATCGCCGTCGGATGCGCTGCGGCCTGAGTGGCGAGCGACGAGACCACGTCGAGCGCGCCGTCGGCGATCCGGCGGACCGCGTCGCGCAACCACATCCGGAAAAGCGTGGCGACCTGGTCGTTTCGGGATCTGCCTGCGCGCAGCCTGCCACCGAGGTCGTCACCGACCCGGTCGATCAGCCCGCGTTCGAGTGCGCCGTGTACATCCTCGTCGGTGGCGATCGGCGAGAAGCTGCCGTCGGCCACATCCGCGCCGAGGCTGTCCAAGCCCGCCAGCAGGCCGTCGCGCTGCTCCTCGGTCAACAGGCCCGCCCGGAACAGCACTCTGGCGTGCGCCTTCGATGCCGTGATGTCGTACGGAGCCAGCACCCAGTCGAAGTGCGTGGATTTGCTCAGCGCGGCAAGCGCATCCGAGGGGCCGTCGGCGAATCGGCCACCCCAGAGCGATCCTTCGTTAGTGCTCACCCAGATCCCTCCGTGCGGCGATCTTCGAAGAGAGTCCGTGCACGTGGACGAAACCCTTCGCCGCCGACTGGTCGAAGGTGTCGCCCTCGTCATAGGTGGCCAAATTGAAGTCGTAGAGCGATTCGGGGCTCCGCCGACCGTTGACGGCGATGTGCCCGCCGTGCAGCACCATCCTGATCTCGCCGGTCACGTGTTCCTGGGTGTCGGCGACGAACGCTTCCAACGCGCGCTTCAGCGGCGAGTACCACAGGCCGTCGTAAACCAGCTCGCCCCAGCGTTGGTCGGTCTGCCGCTTGAAGCGGCCGAGTTCCCGCTCCAGCGTGACGTGTTCGAGTTCGGTGTGCGCGGTGACCAGCACCATCGCGCCAGGGGCCTCATAGATCTCCCGGCTCTTGATGCCGACCAGCCGGTCCTCGACGACGTCGAGCCTGCCGACGCCCTGCTCGCCCGCGCGGCAGTTCAGTTCCTCGATGGCCTGCAGCACTGTGACCCGCCTGCCGTCGATCGAGACCGGCACACCCTTGTCGAACCCCACGACGACTTCGTCGGGCGAACTCCAGTTGAGGGTCGGATCCTCGGTGTAGTCGTAGACGTCCTTGGTCGGTGCATTCCACAGATGCTCGAGGAACCCGGTCTCCACGGCGCGGCCCCAGACGTTCTGATCGATGGAGAAGGGCGAGCGCTTCGTGACGTTGATGGGGATCGCGTTCTCCTCGGCGAATGCGATCGCCTTCTCGCGTGTCCATGCGTAGTCGCGGACCGGTGCCAGTACCTCCAGATCCGGTGCCAGCGAACCGAATCCGACCTCGAAACGTACCTGGTCGTTGCCCTTGCCCGTGCAGCCGTGCGCGACGACGCTGCCGCCGTACTGGCGCGCCGCCGACACGAGGTGTTTGACGATCAGCGGCCTGCTCAGTGCCGACACCAACGGGTAGCGGTCCATGTAGAGCGCGTTGGATTTGATTGCGGGCAGGCAGTATTCGTCGGCGAACTCGTCGCGCGCGTCGACGACGACCGCCTCCACCGCGCCGCAGTCGAGTGCGCGCTGTCTCACCACCTCCATGTCCTCGCCGCCCTGGCCGAGGTCGATGGCCACCGCGACGACCTCGCGGCCGGTTTCCTTACCGATCCAGCTGATCGCCACCGAGGTGTCCAGGCCGCCGGAATAGGCCAGGATGACGCGATCGGACATGTGATGAATCTCCTCTGTTGACAGGTCTATTGAAGGTTTTCGATGGCGGCTGCCAGTTCGGCGCCGGTCATCGGCTCGCGCGCCACCACGAGCAGGGTGTCGTCACCGGCGATCGTGCCGACGACATACGGAAGGGCGGCTCGGTCGATGGCGCTGGCCAGATACTGGGCGGCACCGGGCGGCGTGCGCAGCACCGCGAGGTTTCCGCTGGCGTCAGTGGACGTCAACAGATCCCCGAGAAGCCGCGACAGCCGTTCGGTGCCACCCGACACACCCCGGACCGGGCTGCCGTCCTCGGGTACGACGTACACGCCGACCCCGCCGTCGGCGGCGCGAAGTTTGACCGCCCCGAGCTCCTCGAGGTCGCGCGACAGCGTCGCCTGGGTCACGTCGATGCCCTCGGCGGCCAGCATCGCCGCCAGTTCGGTCTGGCTGCGAACCGGTTTGGAGGACAGGATCGCGACGATGCGGGCCTGCCTGCCCGCTCGGCTGGTGCTGATCTCGGGAGCCTTGCCTGCCGTCACGACCGCTCCAGCAGCCATACCAGCAGCGCCTTCTGCGCGTGCAACCTGTTCTCGGCCTCGTCCCACACCGCACTCTGTGGGCCGTCGATGACCTCGTCGGTGATCTCGTGCCCCCGATGCGCGGGAAGACAGTGCAGGACAACCGCTTCCGGGTCGGCGAGGCCCAGAAGCTCCGCGTTGACCTGGAACGGCCGGAACGGTGCGACCCGGTCGAGCCCGTCGTTCTCCTGGCCCATCGACGTCCAGGTGTCGGTGACGAGGACGTCGGCTCCCGTCGCTGCCGCCGATGCATCGGAGGTGATCGTGACCGAGGCGCCCGTCGTCTCGCCGCGCTCGCGGGCTGCGGCGACGGGTTCCCGGCCCGGTTCGAAACCGGACGGGGCCGCGATCGTGACATCGATACCCGCGGTCACCCCGCCGATCATCAGCGAGTGCGCCATGTTGTTGGCGCCGTCGCCGAAGTACGACAACTTCAGGCCTTTGAGCGCGCCCTTGCGCTCGGCGAGCGTCTGCAGGTCGGCAAGCACCTGGCAGGGGTGGAAATCGTCGGAGAGCGCGTTGACGATGGGTACGCTGGCAGCCGAGGCCATCGACGTCAGCCGGTCCTGCCCGAACGTGCGCCAGACGACGGCATCGACGTAGCGCGACAGCACCTTTCCGGTGTCTTCGAGTGTCTCCTCCCTGCCGAGCTGGGTGCTGCGCCCGTCGACGACCACGGCGTGGCCGCCGAGCTGTGCGATACCCATCTCGAACGAGAACCTCGTGCGGGTGGAGTTCTTGTCGAAGATGACGGCGACCCCTCTCGGGCCCTCGAGCGGCCGCCGCGAGAACGGGTCTTTCTTCAGTTCGGCGGCCAGCGCGAGTACCTCCGCCTGCTCTTCGGGAGTCAGGTCGTCGTCGCGCAGCAGATGTCGGGTCATCAACTCGCCGCCCTGTCCAGCACGCCGGGCAGGGCGGCGACGAATTCGGCGACCTGCGTCTCGGTGATGACCAGCGGCGGCGCGAGCCGGACCAGGTCCGGTCCGGCGGCGTTGACGAGGAAACCGGCGTCGCGGGCCGCGGTCTCGACCGCTTTGCCGTGCGGCGCCGTCAATGCGATGCCGCGCAGCAGACCGCGGCCGCGCACGTGGTCGACGAGTGGGTGCCGCAGTGATTCGATGCCGTGATGCAGCGTCTTGCCGAGCACGTCGGCGCGGGAAACCAGGTCCTCGTCGGCGAGCACTCGGAGCACGGCCAGCGCAGCGGCGGCGCACACGGGGTTACCTCCGAAGGTGCTGCCGTGCAGCCCGGGGGTCATCAGATCGCCTGCGGACCCGACGGCGAGGCAGGCGCCGATCGGCAACCCGCCGCCGAGGCCCTTGGCCAGCGTGACGATGTCGGGCGTGATGCCGTCGTGCTGATGAGCGAAAAAGGTCCCTGTGCGGCCCATCCCCGTCTGGACCTCGTCCATGACCAGCAGCGCGCCGCGCGTCGCCGTCAGCTCCCTGGCCGCGAGCAGGTAGCCGTCGGGCGGGACGACGACGCCCGCCTCCCCCATGATCGGCTCGAGGAAGACCGCGGCGGTGGTGTCGTCGACCGCTTCGGCCAGCGCCGCCACATCTCCGAAGGGCACGTGCACGACGTCGCCGGGAAGCGGTTCGAACGGCTGCTGTTTGGCGGGTTGGCCCGTCAGCGCAAGCGATCCCATCGTGCGGCCGTGGAAACCGCCTTGGGCGGCGACGATTTTCGTCCGACCCGTCAACCTGGTGATCTTGAAGGCGACCTCGTTGGCCTCCGTCCCGGAGTTGCACAGGAAGACCCGAGCCTGCGCGCCGAGCAGCCCGACCAACGCCTCGGCCAGAGCGACGCCCGGCTCCGTCACATAGAGGTTCGACGTATGGCCCAGCGTGTTCATCTGGGCGGTGACGGCTTCGATGACGGCCGGGTGGCGATGGCCGAGGACATTGACGGCGATGCCGCCGAGCAGATCGATGTACGACTTACCGTCGACATCGGTGACGAGGGCGCCGTCCCCGCCGACAAGGGCCACCGCCGGGGTGCCGTAGTTGTTCATCATCACGCGCTCCCAGCGCTGCTGAAGACTCATGACGCCACCACTTTCGTCCCCGCTCCCTCGTCGGTGAACAACTCCACCAGCACGCAGTGTTCGACTCGGCCGTCGATGACGTGTGCGCTGGGCACACCGCCCGACACCGCCCGCAGGCACGCTTCGATCTTGGGCACCATGCCCGTCTCCAAGGTCGGCAGCAGTTGCGTCAGCGCGGCAATGTCGATTTCGCTCACTACCGACTCCCGGTCGGGCCAGTTTGTGTAGAGCCCTTCGACGTCGGTGAGCATCAGAAGTTTCTCGGCGCCGAGCGCCTCGGCCAATGCTGCGGCCGCGGTGTCGGCGTTGATGTTGTGTACGACCCCGTCGACGTCCGGCGCGATCGTCGATACCACCGGAATCCGCCCGGCCGCAATCAGATCCACCACCGCTTCGGTGTTCACCCGCTCGACGTCACCGACGAGGCCGATGTCGGTGGCGACCCCGTCGACCGTGACGCTGCGCCGGATCGCGGTGAACAGGTGCGCGTCCTCGCCGGTGATGCCGACGGCGTAGGGCCCGTGCATGTTGATCAGGTTCACCAACTCGCGTCCCACCTGGCCGAAAAGCACCATCCGCGCCACATCGAGCACCTCGGGCGTCGTGACGCGGAAGCCACCCTTGAAATCCCCTGCGATACCGAGTCGTTTCAGCATCGCGCTGATCTGTGGGCCGCCGCCGTGCACGACGACGGGGTGGATCCCGCAATTGCGCAAAAAGACCATGTCGGCCGCGAAAGCGCGCCGCAGCGCATCGTCGGTCATCGCGTTGCCGCCGTACTTGACCACCACGACCTTGCCGTGCAGCGCCTTCAGCCACGGCAGTGCCTCCGCGAGCACGTGGGCCTTGGTGTGCGTCGATGCCGTCACGAGCTGTACGCCGAGTTCTCTTCGACGTACGCGTGGGACAGATCGGTGGTCCGGACCGCCGCGGTGCCGCTGCCGACGGCGAGGTCGATCGTCACGTCGACATCGGTTCCGGACAGGTCGACCTCGCGTGCGCCCGGCGCCCCCACTCCGTCGACACACACCGGAAATCCGTTGAACGACACGCTAATCCGATCGGGATCCAGCCCGACGGGCGCCATGCCGACCGCGGCCAGCACCCGACCCCAGTTGGGGTCGGATCCGAAAAGTGCCGTCTTGACCAGGCTGTCGCGCGCGACCACGCGGGCCGCGGCGAGTGCCTCTGCCTCGTCGGTCGCGCCGGTGACCGTGATGACGACCCGTTTGGTGACGCCTTTGGCGTCTGCCTGGAGCTGTGCGCAGAGGTCGTCGCACACCTCGAAGAGCGCCTCGTCGAGTTCCTCCTGACCGGGTGTGACCGCGCTCGCCCCGGAGGCCATGACCAGGATCGTGTCGTTGGTCGAGCAGCTCCCGTCGACATCCAACCGGTCGAAGGTCAACGCACTGGCTCGGCGCAACGCGCGATCCAGCGTCGCGGCGTCTGCGACGGCGTCGGTGGTGATCACGCACAGCATCGTCGCAAGCGACGGGGCCAGCATTCCCGCGCCCTTGGCCATGCCGCCGACGGTCCAGTTGCCGGAGTGGTGCAGCGCAACCTGTTTGGGGACCTTGTCGGTTGTCATGATGGCTCTTGCCGCCTCTTCACCGCCGGTGAGCCCGCCTGCCATTTCATGAACGATGTCGGTGACGCCTGCGAGCACCTTGTCCATCGGCAGCCGGTCACCGATCAAACCCGTCGAGCACACCGCGACCTCGATCGCCCCGGTGTCGGTGCCCCAGTTGGACAGCGCGGTGGCGACGGCTTCCGCCGTGGCGTGGCTGTCCTGGAACCCGCCGGGACCGGTGCAGGCGTTGGCGCCACCGGAGTTCAGGATGACCGCACGAAGCCTGCCGGTGCTCAAGACCTGTTTGCTCCAGAGCACTGGCGCGGCCTTGACCTGGTTGCGGGTGAACACGCCCGCGGCAGCATAGTCGGGGCCCTCGTTGAAGACGAGTGCCAAGTCCAGCGCGCCGGAGGCTTTGATTCCCGCTGCGATTCCGGTGGCGCGGAAGCCTTCTGGCGCTGTGACACCCTGCGTCCGCACGAGCCTCGTGGTGCCCGCCGAGGTATCCGTCACGGTGCGACCCCCACGATCGAAAGTCCTTCGGTCTCCGGCCAGTCGAGGGCGAGGTTCATCGACTGCACCGCGGCCCCGCCGGTGCCCTTGACAAGGTTGTCGATCGCGGCGACCGCAATGAAGGTGCCCGCGTCCTCGTCGAGGTCGACCGCCAGTTGTGCGGCGTTGCTTCCGATGACCGCACCCGTCCTCGGCAGTTGACCCTCCGGCAGCAGGTGGATGAAGTGCTCGCCGGTGTAGGCCTTCTCGTAGGCGGCGCGCAGCGCTGACAACGGCGCATCGGTTTTCGCCGTGCAGGTCGCGAGGATGCCCCGCGAAGTCGGTATCAGCACCGGGGTGAAGGAAACCGTCACATCCCTGTCGCTGACGCAACGAAGCCCCTGGGCGATCTCCGGCGTGTGCCGGTGCCTGCCGCCGATGTTGTACGCCCGCGCGGAGCCGATGACTTCGGAGCCCAAGAGGTCGGTTTTCGCTGCCCGACCCGCGCCCGATGTCCCGCTGACGGCCACGACGGTGACTGCGGGCTCCACCAGATCCTCGGCCACAGCGGGAAGCAATGCGAGCAGCGCAGCCGTCGGGTAACAGCCCGGGACCGCGATCCTGGTGGCGCCGCGCAGCTTGTCCCGGGCTCCTGGCAGTTCGGGAAGTCCGTATGGCCAGCTGCCGGCATGGGCCGACCCGTAGAACCGCTCCCAGGCCACCGGGTCGGTCAGCCGGAAATCGGCGCCGCAGTCGATGATCACGGTCTCGGCGGCGAGTGCTTCGGCAAGGGCGGCGGAATGACCGTGCGGCAGAGCGAGGAACACGACGTCGTGGCCGGCGAGTACGGCTGCGTCTGTGGATTCCAGCACGCGTCCGCCCAGGGGCAACAGGTGCGGATGGTGCTCGGCCAACGTGGTGCCCGCGCTCGCGGCCGCGGTCAAAGCCCCGATCGTCAGTCGGCCGTCAACGTATGCGGGGTGGCCGAGAAGCAGGCGAAGGATCTCGCCGCCGGCATATCCGCTGGCGCCGGCGACGGCCACAGAAGTCATGCAGTGATTCTGCATTTTTATGCAGCCGGTTGCAAATCAATTAACCACGAGTCGTTATATTCTATAATCCATCGCAGATAGTCCGCGAGCACAACGGGGCCCCCCGGCCCAACCCACGTCAAGGAAGCCACGTGCCCGAGTCCACCCCGCCGGTGACCCGCCGCGTCGCCGTCGTGGGTGGCGGCATCCTCGGGGTGGCGGTCGCCCGCGAGATCCTCAAGCGCGCGCCCGACGCAGACGTGACGCTGTTCGAGAAGGAAGCACGCCTCGCCTGCCACCAGAGCGGTCGGAACAGCGGTGTGGTGCACGCCGGCCTCTATTACGAACCCGGCTCCATGAAGGCGGTGCTCTGCCGCCGAGGCGTCAGCCTGCTCGAACAGTTCTGCCGACAGCGCGGAATCCGGCGGATCGCGTGCGGGAAGGTTCTGGTCGCCCTCGACGATGCGCAGCGCGCTCGGCTGGACGGCATCGCGCAGCGCGCACGGGCCAACGGTGTGCCCGGGGTGCGCATCATCGGTCGCGACGAGTTGCACGAGTTGGAGCCCCACGTGCGTGGGATCGCTGCGCTGCACTCGCCGTCGACATCGATCGTGAACTTCGCCGAGGTGACGCGCGCGCTCGCGGCCGACGCGGTCGCCGACGGCGCCGAGATTCTGCTGGGTCACGAGGTCGTCGGCTTGCGCGCATCTGCAGACGAGGTGGTGGTGACCGCCCGTACCGCTGACGGTCTCACCGAATCGGTGTTCGATCAGATCGTTGTCTGCGGCGGGCTGCAGAGCGACCGACTGGCCGAACTGGCAGGCGATGATCGCGATCCGGTGATCATGCCGTTCCGCGGCGAGTACTACGCGCTCAAACCCGAACGCCGGAACCTGGTTAACGGCCTGGTCTACCCGGTGCCCGATCCGCGCTACCCGTTCCTCGGCGTGCACCTGACCCCGCGCGTGGACGGCGAGGTACTGATCGGACCCAACGCCGTGCTCGCCCTTGCTCGTGAGGGCTACACATGGAGCACGCTGTCGATATCGGATGTCGCCGACGTGGCTCGCACACCGGCATTTTGGCGATTCGCCCGGCGACACTGGCGCACCGGCATGACAGAGTTGAGCGGCTCGTTGAGCAAGCGACGGTTCATCGCCGCCGCGCGTGCATACGTGCCAGAACTGACCGATGGCGACGTCGTGACCGGGGTGGCAGGCGTGCGCGCCCAGGCACTCGATTCCGACGGTGGGCTCGTCGACGACTTCCGGATCACCATCCGCGAACGTGTCGCGCTGCTTCGCAACGCCCCATCCCCCGCCGCGACATCGTCGCTTGCCATCGCCGAACACATCGTCGCGACCATTGGAAACGGAAGGTGACTCAGTGACCCAGCCTCTGCCGCACGGCCTTTGGGGTGTCCTTGCCACACCCTTCGACGACGAACTCGCCGTCGACATCGACTCTTTGCGAAACGAGGTCGCATCGTTCGCCGCCGATGGCGCCGATGGCCTGGTGGCACTCGGTGTCTTCGGCGAAGCAGCGTCGCTGAACCCCGACGAGGCGAACGGCGTGGCGCGGACCGTCGCGTCGTCGACGGATCTTCCATTCGTGCTCGGCCTGTCCGAGCGTGACCCCGCCGCCGTCGTCGAACAGGCTCGTCGACTGCTCGACGCGGTTCCGCGACCGCCGGTCGCCTTGATGGCGCAGATCGGCGATCCGGATCCGTCGGCCGCCGCCGCTTCACTTCACCGACTGCACGACACCACCGGTATCGGCATCCTGATTCAGGACTATCCGGTCGTGTCCGGGGTCAACGTCACCGACGAGCAGGTTGTCGAGATCGTGTCGCAATGCCCGTTCGCGGTCGGGGTGAAGTCCGAGACGCCACCGACGTCCGTCGCGGTGGCCCATCTTGCGCCGAGGGTCGGCGTCCCGGTGTTCGGCGGCCTCGGCGGCGTCGGTCTGCTGGATGAACTCGCCGCGGGTTCGGCGGGCGCGATGACGGGATTCAGCCATCCCGCCGCGCTGGCGGCGGTCCTGCACGCACACGCCGACAGTGGCTTCGAAGCCGCCCGCGACACCTGGGCACCGTGGTTACCGCTTGCCAATTTCGAGGGTCAGTTGCGGGTGGGTCTGTCGATCCGCAAGGAACTGCTGCGGCGACGCGGGGTGATCGCAACGGGCCGAGTCCGCCCGCCTGCGCTGAATCTCCCAGAGACATTGATCCCGTTGTTGGAGAAGCACCTCGCGACACTGCCCACCACCACCGCTACCCGTTAGGAGCACGGCATGGATCTCGGCATCGAAGGACGCACCGCACTCGTGCTCGGCGCGAGCGGCGGACTCGGCGGCGCCATCGCGGTGCGCCTCGCCGAAGAAGGAGCCAATGTCGCCGCCGCGGGTCGCTCGCCCGATCGGCTCACCGAAACCGTCAAGCGGATCGAGGCGACCGGCGCCAAGGCGCTGTCGCTCACCTGGGACCTCGGTGATATCGATGCCGTCGACAGCCATCTGTCCGAGATCGAGAAAACCCTTGGGCCGGTAGACATTCTGGTCAACAACACCGGTGGACCGCCGCCGACGCCTGCCGCCGGGCAGGACGCTGCAACCTGGCGATCGAGCTTCGAGCAGATGATCCTGCCGGTCATCGTGATCACCGACCGGGTACTGCCGGGGATGCGTGAACGGGGCTGGGGCCGAATCCTGACGTCGACGTCCGGCGGGGCGCTCACCCCCATCCCGAACCTCGCGATCTCGAACACCCTGCGCGCGAGCCTGCACAGTTGGTCGAAGACGCTCGCCGACGAGGTCGGTCGTGACGGGGTGACGTGCAACATCATCGTGCCCGGCCGAATCGCCACTGCCCGAACGCGATTCCTCGACGAGAAACGGGCGGAGCGGGAGGACAAGGATGCAGACGACGTGATGGCTGCCAGTGCGGCGACGATGGCGCTCGGCCGCTACGGGCGTCCTGACGAGTACGCCGACGTGGCCGCGTTCTTGTGCAGCGAGCGCGCGTCGTATGTGACGGGCTCAGTGGTCCGCGTGGACGGCGGACAGATCAAGAGCGTCGTCTAGGCACGTATGCGCCTTCGCACGCTGAAGACCGACGGCACCGCGTGTGTCGCGCTGGCCGACGGCAGGCTCGCCCGTGTCGATCGGATCCTCGAAGGCGCACCGCCGAACATGTTGGCCCTGTTGGAATCCGGATTGCTGACAATGCTCGCCGACGCGATGGACGCAGGGGTGGACGACTCCGCGTGCATCGACGCCGATGCACAGATCGGCGCGCCGTGGACTCGGCCGCGCAAGATCCTGGGGATCGGACTGAATTACGGTGCGCACGCGGGCGATCTCGGCGAACAGGCGCCCTATACTTCGCCCGCGTCGTTCCTCAAGGGCGACCACACCATCACGGGGCCGGGCGAGCCGATCATCGTGCCCTCCGGAATCGGCCGTGTCACAGCCGAAGCCGAGTTGGGTCTGGTCATCGGGCGGCAATGCCACCGGGTCGGCGTCGACGACGCAATGGCCTGTGTCGCCGGTGTGGTGCCCGTCCTCGACCAGACCGCGGAAGAGGTCTTGCTGCAGAACCCGCGGTATCTGACCCGGGTGAAGAACTACCCGACGTTCTTCTCGTTCGGGCCGGAACTGATCACGCTCGACGAGGTGCTCGCGGCGGGAGCGCTGTCGGACTTACGGGTGGCGACAGTGCACAACGGGGTGGTGCACCGCGAGGACACCGTGTCGAACATGACGTTCTCCCCCGCCGAACTGCTCAGCTTCCACAGCCATGTCATGCCGTTCTATCCCGGCGACATTCTTTCCACCGGAACGCCGGGCGCCGTGCCGATCGTGCCGGGCGACATCGTCGGATGCGAACTCGGGAACGTGCTTGCGTCGCTGGCGAATCCGGTGGCCTGAGCGCGATTCAGCGCCGCTGCTGCGCCCCGACCCGCCGCGCGGCGCTCTCGACCGCGGCCTCGCGCGCAGCGCTGGCCTCGTCCTCGGTGAGGGTTCGGTCGGCGGCGCGGAACCGTAGCGCCAGCGCAATCGACTTGCGGCCCTCACCGATCTGCGGCCCGGAGTACACGTCGAACAGGCGAACGTCTTCCAGCAACGGCCCTGCGCCTTCCCGGACGGCGTCGACGACGCTTTGCGCAGCCACGTCCTCCTCGACGATGAGCGCGACGTCCTGGAACACCGCGGGGAAGGGCGACACCGCGGGGACGGGCAGCGTCTCGGTGAGCGGGATCGCATCGAGGTCCACTTCCACGGCGCACGTGCCCTTCGGCAACCCTGACCGCTCGATGACCGCTGGATGAAGTTGGCCCGCGTGACCGACGACCGTGTCGCCGATGAGAACCTCGGCGCATCGTCCGGGGTGCCAGGGCAGATGCTGCGCGGGACGCAACGCCAACTGGACCCCGGCCGCGCGCCCGATGATGCGGACGGCCTCGAATGCGTCGGCGGCCTGCACGGGGCGGCCGGGACCCCATGGACCCGCCGGCTCGCGAAGGCCTGCGATCACCACTCCGACGTGCTCCGGCTGGTGCGGCAGAGACGCGTCGAGCGTCGCGATCTCCTGGTCGGTGGGCCTGCGGTCGGTCGGGATCAGTTCGACGGCACGCGTCTCCGACGTCGGCAGGACGACCTGCTCGATCGCGAACAGCGCCGCGTCGACGGCCCCGCGGGACACATTGCGGATCAACGCCTCCAGCAGGCCGGGCAGCAAGGTGGTGGCCAGTGCCGGCCGGTCCGCCTCGAGCGGGTTGAGCACATGGGTCGTGCCGCGTCGCGGATCATCGGCGGCCAACCCCCACTGATCGAACACTCCCGGCGGCAGGAACGGCGTCGGCAGGATTTCGACATATCCGTTCAGCGCCAACGATTTACCGACCGCACGACGGCGCTTCTGGACGGGTGTGAGACCGCGTCCGGCAGGCGCCTGCGGCAGGACCGAGGGGATGCCCTCGAGACCTTCCAGCCGCAGCACCTCCTCGACGAGGTCGGCAGGTTGCTTGAGGTCGGGGCGCCAACTCGGCGGCGTCGCGGTGACGCGGGTGCCGTCGACGACGACTTCGGCGCCGATCTGGGTGAGCCGCCGCTGGGTCGTGCCTTCGGGATAATCGACCCCCGCGGTGCGGGCGGGCAGATCGACGGCCATGCTGATCGCCGGCGGCGACCAGTCATCCCTCGGCGGATCGCCGCGCCAATCGGTCAGCTTGTTCTCCACTGTGCCACCGGCGATCTCGGCAAGCAGGGTGGCACACCTGTCCAGGGCGGCGACGGAGATCGCCGGGTCGACGCCGCGCTCGTAGCGCCGCGCGGCCTCGCTTGGCAGATGCAGTCGCCGAAGGGTTCGAGACACCGCCGCGGGATCCCACACGGCCGCTTCGAGCAGCACGTCGGTGGTGCTGCTGCGCACCTCCGTGGTTCCGGCGCCCATCACGCCGCCGATCGCCGCCGTCGCGACGTCGTCGACGATGAGGACGTCGGCCGGATCCAGCTTGCGCTCGATGTCGTCGAGGGTGACGACGGTCTCCCCCGGTTCTGCGAACCGGACCCGGAACCCCCCGGTTATCAGACTGCGGTCGTGGGCGTGCATCGGGTGTCCGAGTTCGAGCATCACGTAGTTGGTCACATCGACGGCAGGTGAGATCGCGCGAATACCGCTGAGCAGCAACCGTCTCTGCAGCCACCACGGCGAGACGGCGGCCGCGTCGATGTTCGTGACGGGTCGAAGTCCGAAGCGCAGCACACCGGTTCCGGGGTCGATCGCGACGGGCAGCGCCTCACCATCGACGGGAAGCGGGTCGACGTCGGCCGGGTCCCGGTAGTCGAGGTCGTATGCGTTGGCGATCTCACGGGCCATGCCGCGAACGGAGAGGCAGTAGCCGCGGTCGGGTGTGACGGCGAGATGGAACACGGTGTCATCGAGGCCCAGCACATCGGCGGCGGGTGTTCCCGGTTCCGCTGTTCCTGGTGGCAGCACGAGGATCCCGGAATGGTCGGTACCGAGGTTCATCTCCGCGGTCGAACAGATCATCCCGTCGGACGTGCGGCCGTATGTCTTTCGCGCGGTGATGGTGAAGTCGCCTGGCAACGTGGTGCCGGGCAGAGCCACCACGACGAGATCATCGACACCGAAATTGGTTGCACCGCAGACGATGTCACGAGGCTCAGCCTCGCCGACGTCCACCTTGACGGCGCGGATCGGCTTCTTGAATTCGGTGAGCTCCTCGATGTGCAGGACGCGCCCGATGGTCAGCGGACCGGTCACAGGTCCGACGGGAATGACTTCCTCGACCTCGTGACCGATGCGGATGAACGTCTGCTCGAGTTCGGCGACGGGCACATCCCAGCCGGGCGCGCCGGCCTGGACCACGTCCCGCAGCCAGCTGTAGGGAAGTCGCATCAGGCGCCAACCCCGAACGGCAGTGAGAACCTGATGTCGCCTTCGACCATGTCGCGCATGTCGGGAATGCCGTTGCGGAACTGCAGCGTGCGCTCCAATCCCATCCCGAACGCGAAGCCGGAGTACACCTCGGGGTCGATGCCGCAGGCGCGCAATACGTTCGGGTTGACCATGCCGCAGCCGCCCCATTCCACGTAGCCCGGACCACCTTTTTTGTTCTCGAACCAGACGTCGACCTCGGCGGACGGCTCGGTGAACGGAAAGAAGTGCGGGCGGAACCGGGTCCGCCCCTGCGGCCCGAACTCCGAGCGGGCGAAGGCGTCGAGGGTGCCGCGCAGATGCGCCATCGTCAGCCCCTTGTCCACGGCGAGGCCTTCGACCTGGTGGAAAACCGGGGTGTGGGTGGCGTCGAGTTCGTCGGTGCGGAAGGTGCGGCCGATCGAGATGATGTAGACCGGCAGCTCGCGCTCCAGCAGCGCACGGATCTGCACCGGCGAAGTATGGGTGCGCAGCACCTGCCGTGACCCGTCCGGGGCGACGTAGAAAGTGTCCTGTTCGCTGCGAGCCGGGTGGTCAGGCGGGAAGTTGAGCGCATCGAAGTTGAATTGCTCGGTCTCGACCTCGGGGCCCTCGGCCAGTTCCCAGCCCATGGCGACGAACGTGTCGGCGATGTGCTCGGCGAGGATCGTGATCGGGTGGCGGGCGCCGATCGGCTGACGCGTCGTCGGCAGCGTGACGTCGATCCTCTCGGCGACGAGCACCGCTGCGTCCCGCTCGGCCCGCAGCACCGCAAGGCGGTCGTCGTAGCCGCGCTGCGCCTCGGTGCGCGCGGCGTTCACCCGCTTGCCCGCGTCGGCGCGGTCGCTCTTGGGCAGCGTCGCCAGCGCCTGCCTGGCCTGCGCGAGCGGCGCGCGGTCACCGAGGTGTTCGGTCCTCGCGCGGGCGAGGGCGTCGAGGTCGGCCGCCTGATCGAAGGCACTGCTCGCCGCACCGACCAGCTTGGTCAGTGCTTCGTCCGACAGGTCCACGGGCTGATCAGCCACCCGGCGATCATAGGGGATGGCCGGATGAGAGCGTCGTCACGCAATACCGGACGACAGCGCACATCCCGTGCCGGCCGGTCGCTCAGCGAGGGCCCGCGCCCGTCTGCGTCCGACGATGCCTTCACCGAGCGCAGCGCCCGCCAAGCCGAGGCAGGTGGCCGGCACGACGGTCATCCCCCCATTGGTCAGCATCAGGTAGCCGAACGCGGCGCCGACGCCGAGAAGCACCACGCGCGGGGCCGTCCACCCGCCTGCCCGGCCGAAGCGCGTCGCGACCAGCATCCCGAGGATCAACGCCACCGCGTGGCCGACGTCGGTGAAATCCCTGTTCATGCCGACGACGGTGGCGGCAACGGCCACCCACCAACCGGTCCACGCGGGCCGCCACCTGCGGGGAATGGCCGCGGTCAGTGCACCGAGTGCGGCCGACGCGCCGTAGCTCATGCCGACGTCGGTCGCGCGGGTCACGTCCGTCGACATCCACCCGATCTCCACCGCCGCGGTGAGACCGATCGCGACCAACAGCGTGGCGCCGACGTGGCCGACGGCGAATGCGATGAGCAGTCGGCCGCTGCGCCAAATGAGTTCGGCGACCGCCAGCAGGCAGACCAGTCCAGGCAGCCAGACGTAGATCGGCCCTGCGTCGACGACGAATGCGCTGACGAACAGCGTGCCGATATGGCCGTGGCTGAGGTTGTGCAGGTTCGTGCTGGCGTGGCCGATGACGCGGCTGGTGGTTCGCGGACCCGCCGTCACCAGGGCGGTCGTCACGCCGGTCAGGATCGCCGCATAGGCGGCGGTGACGCGGATCCGGGCCAGCGCCCGCAGCATGCCGAACATCTCACCGACCACTATGCGTCGGTGACGTCCGCGGACTCCTCGTCGTCGGCTGGCAAATCCCTGCGAGTTCTCACGCGGTACATGGCGAGATCTGCGGGGACGCCGTCCTGTCTCGGCGAGAACACCTGCTTGCGTATCCGCTTGGCGGACAGGCCAAGCGCGCTGAATTCCTCCTCGGGTATCCGGTCCATCGTCGACTGGGACACGATCAGTCCGCCGCGAGCGGCGCGCTCCATGACGCGGGCCGCGATGTTGACGTCGACGCCCAGCCAGTCCGAGCCGATGCGCTGCGGTCTGCCGGTGTGCACGCCTGCCCGCATCCGCGGCGTATATCCCTCTACCTCAACGTCTTTCACCGCATCGACGCTGCGACGAACGGCTTTCACGGCAGTGGCGGGTTCCGCGAACACCGCCATGGTGCCGTCGCCCATTCGCTTGACGATGTGGCCGCCCGCTTCCAGCAGCGGTGGCTCGACGACCTGCGCGACCCGCCGCAACAAGCGCAGCGTGGCGTCGTCGCCGGCCTTCAATGCCCACGACGAGAACCCGACCAAATCCGTGAAGACCAGGGTCACCTCGCGATTGGCGGGCTTGCCCGAGACACGTTCGGTGAGCGCCTGCCAGACCTGCAGTCCCGCGAGGCTGACCTCTCGCGATGCGACGTCGCGGCGCAGCAGGCGGTCCGCCGCGCGGGCCGCCGCACTCGGTCCTCCGACACCGGAGGCGGACAACGGGTCCCCGAAGTCCGGGTCACCGGGCAGTGCCCGGCGGGCGCGCCTGATGAACGCGACAACCCCGGGATTGTGGTTGGTGCTGCGCAGCCATCCGCGCGGTGATGCCGTGCCGGACCGTTCCTCGAACGATTCGACGTTCATTGCGCAAGGTTAAATGCCCGCTCTTTTGCCGGACAAACACACTCACGACGCGCCCCGAAATGATGGACAACGCGTGTTGTCACGCTTATCTTGAATTCGTGGCGGTGAGCTCCACGACGAGACGAACCAAATCGGCCGATCCCCTTGGACCGGACTCCCTGACCTGGAAATACTTCGGTGATCTTCGAACCGGGATGATGGGCGTCTGGATCGGCGCGCTGCAGAACATGTATCCCGAACTCGGGGCAGGCGTCGAAGAGCACTCGATCCTGCTCCGCGAACCGTTGCAGCGTGTCGCGCGCTCGGTGTACCCGATCATGGGCGTCGTCTACGACGGCGACCGGGCCGCCGAGACCGGCGCGCAGATCAAGGGCTTCCACACGACGATCAAGGGCGTCGATTCGGCCGGGCGGCGCTATCACGCGCTGAATCCGGAGACCTTCTACTGGGCGCACGCCACCTTTTTCATGCTGGTGATCAAGGTGGCCGAATACTTCTGCGGCGGCCTGACCGAAGCCGACAAGCGTCGACTGTTCGACGAGCACGTGCAGTGGTACGCGCAGTACGGCATGAGCATGCGGCCGGTGCCCAAGACGTGGGAGGAGTTCTGCGACTACTGGGACCGGGTCTGCGCCGAGGAACTCGAGATCAACCGCGCCACGCTCGACATCTTCACGATCAAGATCCCCAAGCCGTGGTTCGTGCTGATGCCGACACCGATCTGGGATCAGCTCTTTCGGCCCATGGTCGCGGGCCAGCGCTGGATCGCGGCGGGATTGTTCGACCCCGTCGTGCGGGAGAAGGCCGGGATGCGCTGGTCACCGGGCGACGAGGTGCTGCTTCGTCTGTTCGGGAAGCTGGTCGAGATGGCGTTCGTCGTCGTGCCCGACGAGATCCGGTTGCACCCGCGGGCCCTCGCCGCCTACCGCCGTGCGGCAGGCCGCATTCCCGACGACGCTCCGCTGGTCGAAGCACCCGCGTTCATGGCCCCGCCGCGCGACCGCAGAGACCTGCCCATGCATTACGTGCCACGGCGCAAGAGCCTGCTCGATCGCGCGGGATCGCTGGTGCACACCACGTTCTCGCTAGCCGGCCTACGCCCCGCGCGCGGCCGCAGCAGCGCCGCCTAGTCTCTTTCCATGCTCGAATGGTCTGATGTCGACATCGCGGTTCGCGACGCCGTAAGGGAGTTCATCGACAAAGAGGTGCGCCCGCACGTCGATGCGCTGGAGAGCGGCGAGATGGAGCCCTACCCCATCATCCGCAAGTTGTTCGCCACCTTCGGCATCGATGCGATGGCCCGAGACTCGTTGCAGAAACGGCTGGCCCGCATGCGCGACGGCGGCGGGAAGGCCGGCGGCGGGGCGTCGGGCGGCATGTTCGGCGGTGACAGCAGCTCTGCAGGCATGGGTTTCGTGGTCGTGAGCGAATTGTGCCGGGTCTGCATGGGCGTGGTAACCGGCATGGGCGTCAGCCTCGGCCTCACGGTGCCGACGATCGCCGGCCGGGGGACGCTCGCGCAGCAGGAGCGGTGGCTGCCAGGACTTGTCACCTACGAGAAGATCGGCGCATGGGCGATCACCGAACCCGACTCCGGCTCGGATGCGTTCGGCGGGATGAAGTCCTATGTGGTGCGCGACGGTGACGACTACATCCTCAACGGGCACAAGACGTTCATCACCACCGGCCCCGACGCCGACGTGGTCGTGGTGTACGCGAAGCTCGACGACGGCGACGGCACCGACAAGCGCGACCGCAAGGTGCTGACCTTCGTGCTGGACCGCGGGATGGAAGGCTTCGTCCAGTCGAAG
>JAEZKH010000073.1 GCA_023415515.1 Actinomycetes bacterium | reverse complement strand
GGGCGTCAACGACCTCCGCCAACACCTCCGGCGCGATCGGGCCGGGCTGGTAGAGGCAGACCCGGTCGGATATGCCGTCGACCCGGTCCCGGATGTGTGCAGCGACCTCACCCGGAGTCCCGCACGCGGCGATCGTGTGCAGCACCTCGTCGTCGATGAGGCCGCCCATCTCCTGCCAGCGGCCCTGTTTGGACAGCGCGTTGAGTTCGGGTTGCAGCTCGCCCCAGCCGTGTACCTCCAGCACCGGACGGTAGGCGGGCGTCGACCCGTAGAACCCCAACAGCCGCCGCGCCGCGGTGTGGGCCTCCTCGGTCTCGCCGACCGACACGATGATCTCCGGGATGACCGCGAACGCGTCCCGGGACCGTCCCGCCGCGGCAAGGCCTTCGCGCACCGCGGGCATCGTCACGTCGTGCAGGAACCGCTTGCTGCCGAACGGCATCACCAGCAGCCCGTCGGCATGTTCGGCGGTGGCCCTGGTCAAGCGCGGCCCGAGGGCGCCCACATAGATCGGCGGCGGCCCGTACGGGTTGGGGCCAGGGCTGAACGTCGGCGTCATCAGCGTGTGGCGGTAATAGTCGCCGCGGAAGTCGAGACGCTCGCCGGTCTGCCAGGCATCGAAGATCGCCCGCAGCGCCTTGACCATCTCGGTCATCCTCGCCACGGGTTTGTCGAACTGCGCACCGAATCGCTTCTCGATCTGCGCGCGGACCTGGGTTCCCAGGCCGAGCGCAAACCGGCCGCCACTCAGCAGCTGCAGATCGCCGGCCTGGTGGGCCAGGTGAATCGGGTTGCGCGGGAAGGCAATCGCGACGTTGGTCATCAGATCCAGGCCGCCGACCGTCGACGCCAGAGTCAGCGGCGTGAAGACATCGTGGGGCCCCTCGAAGGTGAAGACCCCGCAGGCACCCGCCTCGCGCAGGGCTCGCGCCTGCTCGATCGCGTTCACGGGCCCGAACAACGCTGTCATCACCCTCACGGCGTGAGAGCCTAGTCGCGTGACCCACACATCGAGGGCAGACGTAGTCGTCGTCGGGGCCGGGTTCGCGGGCCTCACCGCAGCACGCGAGCTGGTGCGACTCGGCTACGACGTCGTCGTGCTCGAGGGCCGCGATCGAGTCGGCGGGCGGTCGTCGACCACCACGATCGCAGGCGTCCCGATCGACCTCGGGGGCACCTTCGTCGGCCCGACGCAGGACGCCGTCAGGGAGTTGGCGCGCGAGCTCGGTTGTGAGACGGTGCCCACCCACGCCCGCGGGAAGAACCTGATCAAGTGGCGCGGACGGGTGCGCTCCTACCGCAGCACCATCCCCCGGCTGTCGATGCTCGAACTGTTCGACGTATCCCGGATCCAGTGGCGGTTCGAGCGGCTGTGCCGCCGCGTCTCGCTGGCCGAGCCGTGGCTGGCCGCCCATGCCGCCGACCTCGACGGCAAGACGCTGGACCGCTGGCTGCGCTCCCTGCACGCGGGCGCGTCCACCCGCGACCTGATGGCGATCATGTCGCGGGTGACGTGGGGCTGCGAACCGGATCAGGTGTCGATGCTGCATGCGGTCCGCTACGTGAAGGCAGCCGGCGGCATCGGACGGATGCTCGACGTGCAAGGCGGCGCACAGCAAGACCGCTTCCCCGGCGGAACCCAGCAGATCGCGCTGAAACTGGCCGCCGAGCTCGGTGAGCGCGTGCGGCTGGGCGCCGTCGTCCGCCGGATCGAGCGCAGCGCCGACGGGGTGCTCAGCGTCGGCTTCGACGGCGGGCAGGTCACCGCGGATGCCGTCGTCGTCGCGATCCCGCCCGAACACCGGGCGGCAATACAGTTCTCCCCCGCCCTGCCCGCCGAGTACGACAAGCTCGCGCAGCACTGGCCGCAGGGACGCCTCAGCAAGGCCTATGCCGCCTACCAGACGCCGTACTGGCGCGCCAACGGCTGCAGCGGCGAGGCGCTCTCCGACCAGGGCCCGGTGTTCATCACGTTCGACGTCAGCCCTGGCGATGACGGGCCCGGGATCCTGCTCGGCTTCACCGACCCGCGTACGTTCGATTCGCTGCCGCTCGCCGAGCGCCGCGAACGCGCACTGGCCGGCTTCGCCGATCTGTTCGGCGAGCAGGCACTCGAGCCGATCGACTACGTCGACCACTGCTGGGGCACAGAGGAATTCGCGCCCGGCGGCCCGACTGCGGCGGTGCCGCCGGGATCGTGGACCGCCTACGGGCCGTGGCTACGCAAACCGGTGGACGGAATCCACTGGGCCGGGACCGAAACCGCTGACGAGTGGACGGGCTTTCTGGACGGCGCAGTCCGGTCGGGCCGTCGCGTCGCCGCCGAGGTGCACGCCGAACTCTCGGACTAGGAGGAGGCGCGTCGCTCGTCGCCGACCGATTGGATGAGCCCGCGCAGGTGGCGGTTGACGTCGTCGGGGTATTCGAGGATTGCGCAGTGCCCTCCTGGCAGCTCGACGAACTCCGAGAGGTTGGGTGCCATCCGTGCGATGTGGCGCGCCGACGCCATCGGCAGTATCCGGTCCTTCGTACTTCCGATCACCAAGGTCGGCACCGCCAGGTTCTGCAGGTCGATGTGCTGGTGCGTTCCGAGCGAGTCGATCAGCCCGCGGGCCCACCGACCGCGACTGACCGCGGGCGTGGTGGTGAACAACTCGTGGATGAAGTCCCCGACCGTCGGGTCGGCGTTGCGGCCCACCGCCATCATCGACACGAGGCGCTTGCTCGGGCGGTCGGCGGCGCGCAGCAGCACCGGTGCCGCACCGAAGGTCCGGAGCAGGCTTTCCGCCGCGCGCACCCTGACATTGGTCAGCGGCGCGGGCACCGGCATGAGCTGGATCTGGCGCAGCAGGTCACCGGTGGTCGTGTTGATCAGGGCGACGGCGTCGGCCCGATCGAGCACCCGGCGGGGGTACCTCTCGGCCCATGAGGTGATCGCAATGCCTCCCATCGAGTGACCCGCGACGACCGCGCGTTCACCGGGCGCCAGCGTCGCCTCGAGCACCGCGTCGAGATCGGCGGCCAGGAAGTTCAGCCCGTAGTTCGTCCGGCGAGTCGGCAGCCCGCTGCGGCCGTGCCCGCGATGGTCATAGGCGATCACCCGGTAGTCGGTGGCCAGGTCGGCGATCTGGTACGCCCAGACCCGCAGCGCGCAGGTGATCCCGTGCGCGAGCACGATCGGGTACCCGTCCTCAGGGCCGAAGACCTCCGCGTGCAGCGCCGTTCCGTCGCCGGCACGAACTGTCATCGGACGCGATGGGGGCAGCGCATCTGCCGCGGCGAACCGCCGCGCACCGCGCTTGACCTGCAGTCTTGGGGGCATAGCTGGCTGATGATACCGTCGGCCGCCCGCCGCCCTGCACACCACAGGCTGTTAAATGGGGCGATGCGCGCAATCCAGATCCCCAGCCTCGACGGCCCGCAGGCAGCACAACTCGTCGAGCTGGACGAGCCAGCCGACGAGAACGCCGTCATCATCGAGGTCCATGCGGCCGGGGTGGCGTTCCCCGACGCCCTGCAGTCCCGCGGTCTCTACCAGTACAAAGCCGAACTGCCGTTCGTGCCCGGCGCCGAGATCGCCGGCGTGGTGCGCAGCGCGCCGTCCGACAGCGGTTTCGCCGAGGGCGACCGGGTCGCCGGGCTGACGATGTTGAACGGCGGCATGGCCGAAGTCGTTGCGCTGCAGCCAGAACGCGTCTTCGCACTGCCCGACAACGTGTCGTTCGAGGCGGGCGCCGGCCTGCTCTTCAACGACCTCACCATGCACCACGCGCTGCGCACCCGCGGCAGGCTCGCCGAAGGCGAGACGGTACTGGTGCACGGCGCGGCAGGCGGGATCGGAACGTCGACGCTTCGGCTGGCGCCGGCATGGGGCGCGGCCCGCACGATCGCCGTCGTCAGCACCGAAGAGAAAAAGGAGATCGCAACCGCCGCAGGCGCATCGGATGTGGTGTTGGCCGACGGCTTCAAGGACGCGGTGATGGCGCTGACGGACGGCAGAGGCGTCGACATCGTCGCCGACCCGGTCGGCGGCGACCGGTTCACCGACTCGTTGCGTTGCCTCGCCCCCGGCGGGAGGCTTCTGGTGATCGGCTTCACCGGCGGGGACATTCCCACCGTCAAGGTCAACCGGCTACTGCTCAACAACGTCGACGCCGTCGGCGTCGGCTGGGGCGCGTGGACCTTCACCCATCCCAACTATCTGCGCGAGCAGTGGGACGAGCTGGAACCCCTGCTGGCCAGCGGGGCGGTGCCCGCTCCGCAGCCGGAGACCTACCCGCTGGAGCGGGCCGGCGAAGCCATCGCGTCGTTGGAGAACCGCACCGCGAAGGGCAAGGTCGTCGTCACGCTGCGGTGAGGCTCCTACCGCGACGTCGTAGCGTCGCAGTCGAATCGAATACCTGCCTCGGCGGGGCGACTCGCCGCGGTGAACTGTCGCTGACGACGTTCAACGTCTGGAACGACGGCAAGTACGCCGCCGAGCGCTATCACGCGATCGCGCAACTGCTCTCACAACGCAAGCCAGCCGTGATGGTCTTCCAGGAAGTCACACCTTCGGCTTTGCAGGTGTTCTCGAGCGTGCGGTGGATGCGCGACGGCTATGCGCGCGCCGCGATGGTGGGCGGCGATGCAGGCGATTACGGACTGCTTGTGCTGTCGCAGGTGCCGCTCTCCCGCGTCACCTACACCCGGTTACCGACCCGGCAGGCCCGAGGCTTCCTCACCGCCGAACTGGTTGTCGACGGAGTGCGGATTGTGCTGTGCTGCGTGCACCTCGACAGTGGCAAGACCTCGGCGCGGCTACGCGGCTGGCAGCTGCGCCGAATCTTTCACGAGCTCCGGAATGCGAAAGATGCTGTGGTGCTTGGCGATTTCAACATGCGTGACAGCGAGAACTCACGCATCAGGGCGCCTTACCGCGATGTCTGGCCTGCGTTGCGACCGGGTGAGGACGGTTTCACCGAGGACACCTCGATCAACCTGATGCGCTACGACATGAAGGACAAACACCGACATGTCCGTTTCGACCGCGTCCTGCTCAAGGGTGACCGCCTCAGCGCCACCGAGATCGCGTTGCTGGGCACCGAACCCATCGCCGCCGACCTGCCGCGGGTGTTCCCCTCGGATCACTTCGGCGTGGAATGCCGGCTCACAGTCCGTAGTCCATAGGCCGACCCTGCGGGCCGATTGCAGACGTGTCGGCGACCGCGGTTGCAACGACGGCGCCGCCCTGCCTGGTGCCCACGACCGTCACGTTGTCGTTCACGGCGAACGATGCCGCGGGGGACGCCGACTGGCCCTCACTCCGAATCGCGGTGGTTTGGGGGGTGACGGCGAAGGTCTGGATCAAGCCGTCAGCGCCCTGCGTTGTCAGCGAATCGGGGGTCACCGCGATCACCCGGCCCTGCTGGCTGACCTGCTGCTGCACGGTCTGAGGAGGCGTGGGAGCGCCGGCGGTCGGCGACTGCGGTTCGACGAGTTCGACGATCGCGGCGGCGAGCACGCTGGAGACGCCCACCGATGCGGCGATCGAACCGATCAGCAGGTTGGACCTGGACGTCTGCGCGCGATGTCTTCCACTCATGGGCCTTTCTCCGCTGCTCGACAGTTCGTCGTTCTACGACAGCTACCCCAGCAAAGACGGGACCAAACTCTTAGGGCCGAAAGTCACAAGTACGGGTCGGCCCAGGCACCGATGATGCGTGCGGCGCGCGCGGCCTGGTTCTTTTCGGTGAGGAGGTGGTCGGCACCTTCGAGGGAGACGAAACTGCGGGGGTGGCGCGCGGTCCGGAAGATCTCGCTGGCGTTCGCGATTCCGACCGTGTTGTCGGTCGGCGAATGCATCACAAGCAACGCACGACGCAGCGTCCGGATGTGCTCGCGCAGATCGGCGCTGCGAACATCCTCGATGAAATGTCGCTTGAGTGTGAGCGCCTTACCGCCGACCAGAAACGGCGCCTCACCATCGGCATCGATCCGGGCGACCAGCGCGTCGTAGTTACGTTCGACGTGGCTGGGTTCGTACGGCGCGCCGATGCTGGCAACGGCGGCCACGGTCGGACAGTCATGGGCGGCGGCGATCACCGCCGACCCACCGAACGAGTGTCCGACGAGCAGTCGCGGCTCACGACCGGAGTCGGTCATGAAATCCACCGCGCGTGCCGTATCGGCGACCTTGTGGGAAAACGATCCATCCCCCCAATCCCCTTCGGAGTCACCGAGTCCCAGGTTGTCGAAGCGGAGCATGCCGATGCCTTCGCTTGCCAGCTGCTTGCAGATCCGGCTGGCGGCGGGACTGTCCTTGCCGAGCGTGAAGCCGTGCGCGAACACTCCCCAACCGCGCACCTCGCCCTCGGGGAGGTCGACGAGACCCGCGAGCACCGGCCCGGTGGTGCTCGGAAAAGAGACGCGCTCGGCCACGCGCTAGCCCACCAACTCGGGGTGAAACGCCGCGACCATCCGCCGAATGCCGTCCTGCCAGTCGACCGTTGTGCCGCCGATCATCTCGCGCATCAACGCCGGATCAGTGGGATTGCCGCGCAGCGCCTGCGCGCTCGTCTCGAAGACCGGTTCGCATCCGATCAGCGAGCCGATGTATGTGCACCACTGTTGAAGGCTGACGGCCTGTTCGCCGCACCAGTTGACGGTCGGCGCCGGCACCGCGGCCTTTTCGAGGAAGTTGGGGATCATAGCGATGATGTCGTCCTCGTGGATCGGGTTGTACACCGCCGGGCCCCCTTCGGGCACCGGGATCGGAATGCCGCCGAGCATCATCTCCATGTGGAAGAACGGCCATCCGCCGTTGTCGCCGTAGGGCACGTTGAGCCGCGCGATGACGGCGGGCACACCCAACGCGCGCGACATCGTCCGCACGACGACCTCGCCGGCGATCTTGGAGATGGAATACGTTGGAAACAGCGGCTTGTGGTTGTCGCCAAGGGCGGCGCGCTCGGTGCGCGGCTCGTCGTCGGGCGGATCGTAGACCGCGGCCGACGAGCAGTGCAGGAACGCCCTGGCATCCCGACAGTGCGCCATCAACAGTCCCGCCGACTCGGCGTTGGCACCGAGGTCCTTGTCCCAGCGGCCGCTCTTGGCCACGGCAAGGTTGAGCACGTAGTCGAAATCGCTCGGCACGGCGCTGAAGTCGCCTGCGGCCAGGTTGACCGTCTCGCAGCGCACGCCGTCACGCTCGAGCCCTTCCCGCGCGGATGCGTCGGTGAAGCGGGCGATGCCCCACACCTCGTTGTCGGCGGCCAACGCCCGCGCGATCGGCGCGGCCACTTGTCCGCTCGGTCCGGTGATGAGGATCTTTGCTCCGCGCATGCGCTGATCGTAGGGAAAGGTCACCGCGTCGCGTGCCGGTTGAGAAAGTCGACGACGGCGTCGGCGAACAGATCATTGCGATCGCCGGCCACCATGTGCCCCGCACCCTGTACGTCGACGAACTCCACCTGGGGGAACCGGGCGAGGAACTCCTTCGCGCTGTCCTCGCTGACTAGATCGCTGACCTGGCCGCGCACCAGGAGCATCGGCACGCCGTCATCGAGGATCGCCTCGATGGCGGCGTGCATGCGGTCGGGGTCGGTCACCTCGACAGGCGGATTCGCCGCTGTGCCGTCGATGAACTGCGGATCCCAGTGCCAATACCACCGGTCGCCGCGGCGACGGAGGTTGGCACGCAAGCCATTCAGGTCAGTGGGCCGCGGCCGGTGCGGGTTGTACTCGGCGATCTTGTCGGCCACCTCGTCGAGCGAAGCGAATCCCTCGACCATCTTCTCGGCCATGAAGTCGTGGATTCGTTCGGCCCCCGACGGGTTCATGCTCGGCACGATGTCGACGAGAACGACAGCGCTCGCGATGCCGGGCGACAACTCGCCTGCGAGCAACATCGACGTGAAACCGCCCAGCGACGCACCGACCAGAACGGGTCGGGGCGGCAGTTGCGCGAGCACCTCGCGCACGTCTTCGGCGAAGTTCTGGACGCGGTAGTCCCCCTCACGGGACCAGTCCGACTCGCCGTGGCCGCGGAAGTCGACGGTGACGGCCTGCCAGCCCTTGGCGGCGACCGCAGCGGCGGCGCGCGCCCATGACCGCCTGGTCTGGCCGCCGCCGTGCAGGAACACCACGGCGGGCGCGCTCCGATGCCCGATCCGGTCGGAGACGATGCGGATGCCGTCCGACGCCTCGGTCACGAACGTCTCAGGCGCTGCGGTCATCCTGCAGATCGTAGGGTGCGGCCCCGCACCGGAGCACCGCGACGCCCGCCGCGGTGACGGTCACACCCCGGCGACGGTTGCGGGAACAGTGGCCATCGCCGTGTTCGTGCTGCTGTTCGTCGCCGTCGAGGGCGTCGAGGCCGCCGAGAAGAGGACCCCACGAACCCGAATACGACACGATGGTCTCCGGCGGCCCGATCGTTGGGTGGCCATCGACGACAGTCTCGGCGCTTCACCGCAGGCAAGCAGGTTTGCTGTGGCTGCTGACACCGCACACCCACGGGTACGAAGTCGTGCGGCGAGACGGGATTTCGCCGGTCAGCGGACCACTCAGGGGGTTTTTGCTCAAATATTGACGCGCGCTGAAAGCACGTTCACACCGGGTTCCCAGCCTGCTCGGATTCCGTGGTCCTCGGCGGCGCCGACGCGCTCAAGGCTGACAGTGAACACCATCGCCCAGCTGAAAAGCGAAGAATCGCAATGAATGTAAGAGATTCATGTGGTGCTGGCCCATTCTGCGGATTTCGTAGTAGTCTCAGGTTCTGGTTGAGCTTGCAGCCGGTTGTGGCCGCGACGATCGCGACGCCGCTTATCCGGCCTTCAGACTGCAGGGCCGTTCGAGTCCCGACTCGAGCGCCGGTGCGCGCTGTGGAAGGAGTTCACCTTGACCGCTGCCAGTCCAGTTCAGCTGCAACATGTGCATTTGCCATCGGCCGACGAGGTGCAGCGCGCAGGCAGAGCGGTGTTCACGGCACAGGAACTCACCGACGGCCGCGTGCTCATCGGTGTCCGCGGCGATATCGATGCGACCAACTGCCACGCCCTCGGCCGCTTTGTGCACCGCCACATCAGGGTTTCCAGGCAGCTCATCCTCGATCTCACCGGTGTCGACTTCTTCGGCAGCCAGGGCTTCACCGCGCTGTACTACGTCAGCGTGCAGTGCGCGCGGCGCGACGTGGACTGGATGATCGCCTGCGGACGCGCGGTGCTGCGGGTGTTGCGCATCTGCGATCCCAAAGCCGAACTGCCGCTTTCAGGTGACATCGCCGCCGCGTACGCAAGGCTCGACCACATCACCAAGACGCGCCATGCCGTCGCGTGGGGCGATTTGTGAGGCCGTGTCGGACGTAGCCCGCCTACGCCGCGAACTCCTGGCCCGCGTCCTCGACCGCGGGGCGACCGCGCCGCGCCGGCTGCGCAGAGCGGCGTTCGAGAATGCCGGTTTGGACGACCCGGTCCGCACGCTGATCGAGAAGGTCGCCGACCGCTCGTATGCGGTGACCGACGCCGACGTCGCAGCCGTTCGCGCCAGCGGCCTCAGCGAAGACCAGATCTTCGAGCTCATCGTGTGCGCCGCCGTCGGAGCGGCGGATCGTCAGTACTCCGCAGCGACGATTGCGCTGGACGAGGCGATGGGCGGTCGCCGGTGAGGCTCGGTGTGCTCGATCGCGGTCACCGCCTGCCCGACAAGGCGCTGTTCGGTGTCATCAGGTTGATGACGGGGCAACCGGTGGTCGACGCGGTCAAGCTCGCTTTCTACCGCAAGGACTTCTACGGCCCAGGGCCGCTCACCCAAGAGGCGATGCGCGGGCCGTCGGAATGGTCGGTCGGCGACCGTGAGCTGATGGCGGCGTTCGTCGCCAAGGCGAACGAATGCCCGTTCTGCGTCGCCGCGCACTCGGCCACATCGGCGCTGTGGTACGGCAACGATGCGAAAGTGGCTGCCACACTTGCAGATCTGGACACCGCGCCAATCGAGGAACCGTTGCGCGCGACGCTGCGTATGCTCGGCAAGCTCGCCCGCGAGCACAGCGTCGACTGCGACGACATGCGGGCGCTGTCGGCGTCCGGCGTCACGCGGGGGCAGATCGACGATGCGCTGGCTGTCGGCTTCGCGTTCACCATCACCACACGGCTGGCGAACGCCTTCGACTTCGACCTGGCAGGTCCGGCGGCGATGGCTGCCGGTGCCAAGCATCTGTTGAAGCGCGGTTACGGTTGAGCGATGGTGCGATCACGCCGACAGGGGTTTGTGTCGGGGCCCGCGATCGTGGTGTTGATGATCGCCGGCCTCGCGACGGCGGGTGTCGCGGCAGCAGACACCGATGACACCGCGGGGGGCGGACTTCCTGCCGGTCAGCGGCTCAGCCCGTTCGACATGACCAGTCCGGCGGTGAACCGACTCGACCCTGCGTTGCTCGACGCCGTCGAACGCGCTGCCGATGCAGCAGCCGCCGAAGGCATCACCGTCGGACTGACGTCGGGTTGGCGGTCGCCGGAGTTCCAGCAGCAGTTGTTCGATGATGCCGTCGTCCAGTACGGCAGCGTGGAGATCGCCAGCCAGTACGTGGCGTCCCCGCAGGTGTCCAAGCATGTGGTGGGTAGGGCGGTCGATGTCGGACCCGCCGCCGCCGACGGCTGGCTGATCCGCAACGGCCCCACGTTCGGGCTGTGTCAGATCTATGCCAACGAGATCTGGCATTTCGAGTTGGCCTCCGACTACGGCGGCATGTGTCCGCCGCTTCGGCCGAACGCCGCCGGTTGACCAGTGTCCACCATCGTCATCCGTTCACCGCGACCTCGGCGACCGCCTCGCCGAACAACCGCAGACCGGTCGCCGCCTCCTCGGCTGTCAGGACAAGGGGCGGCGTCACCCGGACGACGTTCTCGCCCGCCTCGAGAACCAGCAGTCCCTTCTCGAAGCAGCGGTTCTGCACCGCGTCGGCGACCTGACCGTCGGCGAACTCGACGCCAATGAACAGACCCGCGCCGCGGACGTCTCGAACGGTGTCGGGTACGCGGGCCTGCACGGTCCGCAGGCCAGCCAGCAGGTAGCGGCCGAGATCGGTGGCATTGGCGAGCAGGTTTTCGGACTCGATGACCTCGAGCGTCGCCAGCCCGGCCGCGCAGGGCACAGGACTTCCACCGTAAGTGGACCCGTGGGCGCCAGGACCCCACGTCGTCATGATCTCCTCGCGGGCGATGACGGCGCCCAGCGGGAGGCCCGACGCCAAACCTTTTGCGCTGGTGACGATGTCGGGCTGAACCGAAGTGTGTTCGATCGCCCACATCTTGCCCGTCCTACCGATGCCGGATTGCACTTCGTCGGCCACGAGCAGGATGGAGAATTCATCGCAGAGTTCGCGGAGGTCGGCCATCCAGCCGTCGGCGGGAACGATGATCCCGCCTTCGCCTTGGATGGGCTCGACGAATACCGCGGCCACCTCGGTCGGGTCGACTTCGTAGCGGAACAGGGTGTCGCGCAGGAAGTCGATGGTCGCGGTGTCGCGATCGCCTGCCGCTGTGCATCGCGGGTCAGCATAGGGTGCGTGCAACACGGCGGGCAGAAGCGGGCCGAACCCCTTGTGGTACTTCGCTTTCGAGTCGGTGAGCGTGAGCGCACCCATCGTCCGTCCATGGAACGCGCCGTAGAAGCTGATGACGTAGGGGCGGTTGGTGGCATACCTCGCGAGCTTGAGTGCGGCCTCGACGGCCTCGGCGCCGGAATTGGACAGAAACACCCGCGTCGGACCGGAAATCGGTGCGATGTCGCGCAGCGCAGCGCACATCTCCGAGTAGATCGGGAGATAGAAGTCCGATGCCGAATAGTGCAGCAGTTCGCCGGCCTGGCGCCGAACGGCTTCGACGACCTTGGGATGGGCGTGACCCGTCGATGACACGGCGATGCCCGCGTTGAAGTCGAGGAAGACGTTGCCGTCGACGTCCTCGATGCTCGCGCCGTAGCCGCGCCGCGGGACGAGGGGGTACGCGCGGGGCAGAGAGGGGCTGGTGACGGCGTTGTCGCGGGCCAGCACTTCCGCGGCGCGCGGTCCCGGGAGGGCGGTCTTGACCAGTGGCGTGGTGTTCAACGTTGACTGCTTTCGGTAGCGGTACCCCCAGCGAGAGTCTGCTTGATCTCGGGCAGAAGCGTTCCGGCTTTCGCGCGGCGCCATAGCCCATTCGTATTGTCTGTTCACCAGACATATTGACCAGTGTGCAGAAACGGCGTAGTTTTTCTCAGCGCATGGCCGGGTGAATCCGGAAATGTGAAGGCACGACCTCGAGGAGCATCGTGAAAGAATTGGCTGTTCGTCCGTACGCAACTGCAGGGATCGCTCTGGTCGGCGCCGGCGTCCTCGCAATCAGTCCGCTCGCACCGGTTGCGCCCGAGGCCGGGCTTTCTCCCGCGGTCCGGCTGTCCGCGGCCGTCGATCCGATCGCCCACTGGCAGGGCGTCGTCAGCGCGGCCGACGAGAACCTGACCGGCCTCGCCGCCGACTGGGCTGAAGACCCGGCTCCCGTGCTGCGGCAGGTCGTCGCAAACCAGTTGGAGTATTTGAGCGAGCTACCGAACTTCCCGGCGATCCTTCAGCAGATCGGGGCGAACCTGGAGGCGGCGCTGGCGGCGCCGTTCGCGACGGACCTGGGCACCCTCGACGACGTGCATCAATTCGCCTTCCCCATCACCACCGAAGGCCTGCCCGCTCTGGAAATTCCGGCGTTGTTGCCCGCCGACCTCCAGCCGCTGGTGAACCTCACCACCACCTTCTTGAGCGGGGTTCTTCTCGGCGCGGTCGGTCCGGTGGTGGGTTCGGGTCTCGCGCTGATTGCCGACGCGCAGGCCATCATCGGAAACCTCACCGGTGACGATCCGGATCTCGAAGCCGCTGTCAACGACTTGATCAACATCCCGGCCAGCGTCACCGACGCGTTCCTCAACGGCGGGCAGTCACTCGACCTCACCCCGGTGCTGACGGCCCTGGGCCCGGTGATCGGGGTGGAGTTGCCCGAGGGCACCAAGATCGGCGTGGCGATGGGAGGCCTGCTCAGCCCGGGTGGCTCGCTGTTCAACTCGCTCGACATCACGGTCGAAGCACTCGGCGGCATCCCGTTGACCATCACGGGACAGGGACCAGGCGCGATCGGTTCACTGATCGGGCTGTCCAAGGTCATCGCCGCGGCCATCACGCCCGCCGATCAGCCCAGCATCACGGCGCGGCCGTTGACGACGACCAAACAGCTGCCATCGGGCGGTGACGATCCTGCGCAGGTGCCCGCTTCGGTCTTGACTGCGAAACCGGCGGTGGCTGTCGAAACCCCCTCCGTCACAACGGATCCGGACACCAAAGAGAGCGAACCAGGTGGTGACGCCCGCAATGACGTGAGCGGGCAGGCGGTCAAGGCTCGAACGCACGTCGACAAGACGGTCAAGCGGGCCACCGAGCGGACAAACGCCGCGGTGACACACATGCGCGACCAGATCGAGAAGTCGGTGAAGCGCGCCACCGATCGACTCAACGACATCTCGAAGAACGCGCGAGATCAGATCAGGAAGACGGCTGCCGGAGACGGGCAGAAGGAATCGGCTCACACCGACAAGACCGAGTCCGCCCAATCGGACACCGAGTAGCGGTAACGGAAACGGCCCCCGGAGGGAACCCCGGGGGCCGCACCGACAGGTTGTCGCGTCAGCGGTCGCTGAACTCTTGCCGTTGGACGATGGCGACCAACTCGTCGCGAACGGTCGAATCCGGCAGTGCGTTGATCCGTGCGTAGAGGCGCCGCCTGCTTCTGGCGCGCTTCACATCTGCGCGGAACTTCGCGAAAGACATTTCCTCAACTCCTCATGAACACCCCGACTTCGCTCGGGGTTGCGTTTTGTTGTCGCTAGTTACAACACTTCGATCTTGATTGTTAATTCTGAATTAATCAAATCTATTCAGGTGATCTTCGCTACACCCGTGTGCCAGTAGGGTTTTGACTGTGACGGCTATCACTTCGGACATCTTCGCCGACTGGCGGGCCGGGGCGACGTCGTTGACGTGGCGGTCGACGACCGAAGCCAATGCCGGAACCGAGGTCGAGGTGTTCGTCCGGCGGGCCGGCACCCCCGGAAAGCCGGCGCTGGTGTGTGTGCACGGCTTTCCGACGTCGAGCATCGACTATTACGCGCTGTCTGAGGAACTTCGCTCCGAATTCGACATCTACACACTCGACTTCCCCGGCTACGGACTGTCCGACAAGCCGCCGTCGCCCCACGTCTACTCGCTCTACGACGATGCGCGACTCCTCGTGCATGCGATCACCGACGTCTGGCGACTGACCGACTACCTGATGCTGACCCACGACCGCGGCAGTAGCGTCGGAATGATCGCCCTGGACCTGCTCACCTCACAAGACGCCGCACCGTCCGGCGTGATCATGACCAACGCCAACATCTACCTTCCGCTGGCCAACCTCACCGCGTTCCAGACCGCGCTTCTCGACGACGCCACCGGTCGCGCGACGGCGGCAGCGACCACGCCGGAGTTGTTGGCGGCGGGCCTGGGCGCGAGCACCTTCATGCCGCGGCGCGGCCTCGAGGACCCGGAGATCGCCGCGCTGGTGAAGTGTTTCGACCACAACGACGGCATCAGGGTGCTACCCGACACCATCAAGTATCTGCACGAGCGCGCGGACGACGAAACTCGTTGGCTGCAATCGCTTTCGCGCAGCGAGACAGACCTGACGCTGGTGTGGGGCGTGCACGACAGCGTCGCGCCGCTGCGCGTGCCGAACCACGTATGGCAGACCTACGTCAAGGAAAAGCCCGGCCGAAACCGCTTCTGGGTCGTGCCGACAGCCGACCACTACCTGCAGTGCGACGCCCCGGCGGAGTTGGCGCAGATCATCCGGCTGACGTCGGAAGGGTCCGACCTCGCGCTGCAGACACTCGGCGACCGGCCCGACGGCGCGGTCCTGGTCGACCAGAGTTGACGCGACAGCGCCCGTCGTCGACTGATGCGCGACGCGGTGGCATTATGCGGTGAGTCATGGGTCGTCGACCAACGTCGCGCGATAGCACAGGCGTGAATTTCAGGTGGTCGAGCGCAGCATCAGAAACCGTGACCCGAACACGCTTCGCGACACCCGACAGACCACACCCAATACCTAGGCATGAGCTGTCCGGTCGTGCTGAGAGTGGAGTAGGTGACTACTCGCGTCGTTCTTGCCCTTCTTGATGATGATTGGCCGATGGCAGCCCACCGGAGCGCATCTTTCGACAGACGCACAGTTCACCTCTCCGACAACGGATGTGCGCGTTGGTCAAGGAATGCAGGCGGTGAATGGCCGTGGCCCGCTTGTGGACATCCTGCGGTGGATTCCGCATATCCATGGACCCGGCGCAGCGCGGACCAGGGTTTCGGACGCTGCCGGTTAATCATTGAGCAGAGGAAGAGCACATGCAAGCCGCGATGCAGGACGACTATCAGGTCGTCTTCAAGATCCTCCACAAAGAAACCAACAAGCCCCTTCCCGACGTGCTCGTGGTGCTGCTGGACCTCGACAGCTTCACCGACTCGGAGAACCGGGTCCTACGGACGGCTGACACAGGACTGTCGGTGGCATCCACTGGCGCCGACATCACCAAACTGTTGAGCAATTTCTCCAGTTACAACCGGCTATTTTCCGGGTTCACCGATGCGGAGGGACACGCTGCGGCGACCGTGCTGCCGAAGGACTTCAACACCGGCAAAGAGACCGAGCAGAAACCCGACCTACTCTTGCTTCTGTTCGCGCCTGAAGAGCCTGGACTGGACCTAGCCAAAAGACTCCTCTACCTGTCCAACGACTTCAGGGTCAATGCAGGGTCTTCCGAGGCCTATCTCGTCAGGCTCGACACGGCATTGCTGTCGGAGAAACAGATCCCAATACCCACCGCGGACAGCAACGGTTCGGTCGCCGCCAAAATAGCCGCCTATCAGGCCGGATCCGTCGGCGAGGACCAGTTTCACGGTGCGATCCTCGATCTGGAGAAGGCCAAGACTCAGCAACGGCAGTCAGATTTTCTCGAAACTCGCGACCGTTTCCAGAACCTCTTTGTTCCCACACCGATCAACACCGTCGGCTCCAATTACTCCACCTATGTGGGAGAGCACGAAACGGTCAACGACAAGGTCGCCGACCATTTCATCCGTGAGACCACCAAGGCCACCACGGCAATCCAGAATTTCGTCGCTGCCAACAAAGGAATCGAAGTCAGCTTTGTGCTGAACAAGAACGACCGAGACGCCCTCGGTTTCGATCCCTCGGTACTGGCCATTCCGGCCAGCGGACCCGTGGAAGTCGACAAATCCTTCGGCAACATCCAGACAGATCCGGTATTCGCCCCAGTGCTCGCCAAGATGAACGCCGCCGGAGCCGACAACGTCGTCCTGACCTCGAACAACCCGATCCTGAAGATGGCACAGATCAAGAGCGACGACACGACGTGCGCCACCAACGGACTGGGCATCGACCAGGCCCCGGCCACGGTAGCAGGTAGGGCCCTGATTCCCTTCAGCGATCTGCCCACCCCGGCCCAGGCCTACATCAACGGGAACAACGGCGGCGAAACCACGCTGGTAGCGGCATTCAAGGTGACCGACGCTTCAGCCGTCGTCTCCTACGAAGTGCGCTTGCTGGCCGACGTCACCCTGCATTTCGACAGCTATGGCATCAACCTGGATGACAACAGCCCCATGAAATCGGAAGACATCGCCAAATACGTCAAAAAAGCGATCACCGACATCCGCTCGCTCAATGTGTCGGCGAAGACGACCGCCGACAAATCCAGTCAGGACAGCGTGAACGACAGCGTGAATAACTTCAGCCTGCGCAAAGGGCCCGCGGAACTGCCTTCTTACTACGATTTCCAGGTACTGAACATCGCTTTCGGCCATATCTGGCAGCAACTGACTGACGACAAGCCCGCCCAGCTGGCGGCGCAAGCCGCCCAACAGGCGCAGAGCCGCGGCTTTGCGCTGAAGTCGAACTACGCCGACGTCAGTCACCTGCTGTCGGACTTCAACCTGGTGATGAACACGATGACTAATCCGCCGGAGTCTGTGCTCGCCAACTTCGACATCACCTACGAGGAGTGGAACGCGCTGGATCTCCTCGCCCGCAACAAGCTCAGCGAATGCAGCACCGCAATCGATTACGCCAGCAAGGGGTTGATTTATCAGCCGGCGAGCAGCGAGATCGTCACTCTGCTCTTTGCAAATACGACGGTCAACCGGCCCGCGGGGTATTACAGCCTGCGGAACCGGGATGCCGAGACCTACATCCAGAAGATGAAGGCACAGGGCGAACTCCTGATCGACTACATCCGCAATGGCAGCGGGAGGTCTTTTCACAAGATCCTTTCCGACCTGGACAATGCCCTGAAGTCGAACTACGCCTTCACTGTCTTCGGGGCCGACGCGACGGCAAAGGCCGTCAATTTTGGGTTGCTGAACACCTACCGCCAAAAGTGGGAGCCGGTGGCCTACCAGGTGGGAAATCTCGTCAAGTCGATTCCCTTGGCGCCGAAGGAAGAACGCAAGTACGCCCTGAAGACCGTGTTCACCCGTAAGCGCTCCGAGAAAGAAGCGCGGAAGAACAGCAGCTCGATCACGCAGGAACAAAACACGACCTCGCGGGCAGAAGAAGAGATCGTTTCGAAGGCCCAAAGCAAAAACACCTTCACGCTTGCTGCCGAAGCCAACTACAGCAAGTGGAAAGTCACATCGTCCCTCGGGCTGGAAGCCGCCAAGGAATCGGCGGACAACCGCAAGGACTTTCGCGAATCAGTGCTCAAAGCCACACAGGAGTTCAAGGAAGAGCGCAGCGTGGAGGTGGACACCGAACAGACCTATTCCTCGGATTACGAGGAGTCCGGAACCATCAGCAATCCCAACGACGAACTGGCGGTGACGTACCTTTTCTATGAACTTCAGAAGCGCTTCAAGGTGTCCGAGCAGCTCTACCGTGTCATGCCGACGGTGCTGGTGGCCCAGGACGTGCCATCGCCGGCTGAGGTCACCGAAGCCTGGGTGATCGCCCACGACTGGATCATCAACAGGGTCATCCTCGACGACAGTTTCCGGACCGCGCTGCAATATCTTTCCGAGAAGAACGTAGGCGATGACTTCGCGATCCGCGAACTCCGCAAAAACCTGCGCACCCAACGTCAAACCGTCGAAGGACTCAAACTCGAGCTCGCGCAACTCAATTCGGAAGCCGACAATCGCTACGCCGTGCTGGAAGACACCATCAACCAACGCATTCGCCAGGAACAGAATAAGGAAAGCGACAGCATTTGGGACAGCGTCGGCGAGTTCTTCGGGGCGTCCGACACGCCAACACCTGAGGCAGCCAAGGCCCGCGAAATGGCCGCGCGCGACGCACAGGCCTATGCCGCCGACAAGGCACAGAAGATGGCCCAGAACTTGCAGCGAGAATTGAATACCCTGCAGTCCATCACCGCCGACTACACCAAGGCCATGCAGGATCACCTGGACAAGCTGACGATGACGGAGCGCCTGCTGCTGCACATCAAAGAGAACATCCTGTATTACATGCAGGCGATCTGGGACCTGGAGCCTGCCGACCAACGCTTCATGCGTCTGATGAATATAGAAGTGCCCCAATACGTCGTGACCAACATGGACGTGGTGATCAACCAACAGGAAGAGAACGACATCTTCAAACTGTTTCGGGCCGAAGACGAAACGCTGCACAAAGCGTGGATTACGCCCGTCATCGAGCAACAGCCCTCACTGCCGCTGGTGGAAGTTGCCGACCTAGACAATATTCTGGGCTATCGCGGGAACTACATGGTGTTCCCGATGAAACAGCACAACGGCATCACCCAGATCATGGCCATGCCTTATGTTGACGCGTCGTTCGGGGCGATGGACCCCGACCAGCTGAGCAATGTGAGCCTGGAAGATTACGCCCGCTACGTGTGCGCTCTTCGCAAGCAGATGACGGCCGACGAATTTGACGATCTGAAAGTAACCCTGAAGGGTTGGCTGGAACTTCTACTTGCCGATCCCCTGCGTAACGGCGACGAGATCATCGTGCCCACCAGCTCGTTGTATATCGAAATGCTGCTGTCTGCCAACTCTCTGCTGGAGGACTTCAAACTCTTCCACCGCGAGTGGGACGTATACAAGGTTGAGGAAGAAGTGCAGCTCGCCGCGCTCGAAAACCTGCGAGTGTCCCGGCGCGTCCTGGAAGACAAGCTCGAAGATCCGAAGATCGACAAGCGAATCCTGGTCGAAGGCGGCGTGTCCACGTCGCTGGATGTTGGCGAAAACAACTAGTCGGTCAGCAGCCATGGGCAACGGTATGGGTAGCCAGGGGCTGGCAGTCCTAGGCGAGGTGGAGCGGGGCACCGCCGATCGCGGTGTCCCCGCCGATCCGAATTTCTTCTTCAACCCGTTCCCGGAATCGGACTACAACGATCTGCTCCGTGCCGCCGTGCAGAAGGTGTGGCCGACGAAAAACGCGGCGGTCATGGCTGCCGCCATCCAGCAGGCGAACGCCAAGCTGTCCAACCACAGCCTGCCGGCGATCCCGCCCAGCCACGAATGGGACGACCTGGAAAAGCGCCTGCTCTACCTGCGTTTCTACGTCGAGTACATCGATGCGATGGCAGGCATCGGTCAGGCGAGCGTGGACGACCTCGTTCGCTCGGTGATGGCGATGGAGGTCGAATTCGAGCGCGACCGCAACTCGCACACGGCTGCATACCGCGCGCTGGTGCCGTACATCTACGGGCGCAATTTCCGCCTGCCCGAACCGACACTTCCGGTGGTGGAGAAGGAGCCGGAACTGGACCCGGACACCAGGGCGGTCATAGAAAGAAACCAGGTCAAGGAGAAGCTAGGCCTGTACATGAAGAGCCTGTCTCAGGGCAAAGCGGCCAGCGCGCAGGCCTACGCGACGTTGGTGCGCGCTTACATCGACACCGTCTCGGACCTGTCGGTGCCGTTGCGGCAGGAATACGACGACCAACACGATCGCGCGATCGACCACAACTGGCTGGAGTGGCTGCAGGCCAACGACTTCCCCACCCAGTACGACCATCTGTTCCCCGTCCTCTACACGCTGCTGAACCAGGCGCGCGACCTCCTCAAGCAGAACAAGTTCGACCAGGCACTCGGGCGGCTGGACAGGGCGCAGGACTTGTACGACCACCTCGCCAGCATGCTCTACGAGTACGAATCGGAGAAAGTGCGCAAGGGCACCCGGGTCGTGATCACGCTGATGATTCTCAAGTCGATCTCGCGGATGATGCTCAGCGTCGTCGTGTTCAAGAGCGTCAAAGGCCTGGTGTCGCAACTTGCCGCTCTTATCACCATCAACTTGGTCTACCAGCAGCTCGACTACAGCATCGGGGCGCGCGAACGCGGGCTCAGCGCAGGCGATGCGGTGCGCGATGCTGCACTCGAGCTGCTGACCATGAAGATCACCGCAAAGATCAACGGGCTGCTGATCTCCCGTTTCAACATCGACCCGAACAGCATCTCCAACCACGCCATGGGCATGCTCACCAGCACCGTGATCAGCAGCATGGAAGAAGAGTTCGTCAAGCTTGGCCGCGACGTGAATTTCGTTGGCTTCCTGAAGAATCTGCGCGACAAGTTCATCAATCCTGAGTTCTGGGTGGAGAACATCGCGGTAGCCGTACTGGCCCGCAACTTCGACACGCGGGGCAAGACCTACTCACTGCCGGTGAACGAGGGCATGGCTCGGGCGGCGACCGTGGCCACGGTACTGACCTTCAGCCCCAAAGCGAGCGCGAACACCGTAGCCCACAAACCCGTCGCAACCCAGGTGGCAAGCGCGGATCCGGCGACCGGCCCCGCGGCGGCTGTAGACCCGGCGGTCACCGCCCGAGCCACTGCCGCCACCGCGGTGCAGCCCGCAGCCGCGGCCGGCACAGTGCGCGCCCCCGCCAACACCGCTACCGACCAATCGGCGCCGACGCAGGCGCAGCGCGGCACCGACAGCGTCACGCTCTCGCCGAGCCCTCGCTCCGAGACGCCCGGCCCTTCGCCGGTGACGCCCCTCAACACGCTGGGTCTGCTGGGCCTGGGTGCGGTCGTCGGAAGGGGATCGAAGAAAGCGACGATCCTCAAGCTGTTTTCAGACGCGAAGAAACTGTTGGACAAGATCAACGACCCCGAGGCGAAAAAGGAGGCCCAGAAGCGCCTCGACGCCTTGCGCAAGGAATACGACGACAGCAACGATCACACAGACACGGCCAAGCGCATCCAGGCTATCCGCAACAAGATCAACGAGATCTTCGCCGAAGAACGGATCGACTTCCTGCTTCGGTACAACCTGAAATCGTTCGGCGTCAAACGCATCCTGGCCAAAGTGGCAGTCCCCCGCCGCGGCAACAGCGGGCCGGAGATGGTCGACATGGCCTACAAGGTGGAAACCACCAGCGGCAAGATCGCGTTCCTGATAATCGAATCCAAATACGGACGTTCGACCCTGGGCTGGGTGAAGTACGGCCGGGGCGAGGTGCAGCAATTCTCACCGGAGTGGTTCGAGATGCGCATCGAGGAGATCCGCGGACAGGACCCGAAGTTCGCCGACCAGCTCGCGGAGTCCTGGAAAAAGGGCCAGATCCTGCCGTTCCTGATGAAAGTCGCCTCCGACGGCTCACCCAAGGCCTTCATCGACTACACCGCCGAATGGACAAAGTACATGGCGCCCAGCAAGTCTCGCTGAACACGTCGCCGCGATGAACTGCTCAACTTCACAGTTCGCCTCACTGCTGATTGCGAACGCGTTGAGTGCGGGCTTCCACCTCATTGCCCATCGTGCCTGCCGCGGCCGGTGGGGTCTAGCGATCGGGTCACCAGGTAGAGGCACCTCCCAGAGCCTGATGATCGCCGGGTACTGGGGTCCCCACTTCCCGGTGAGCTCCACGAAGCGTTCCCTGGCCGCGGCTTCGGTGGCCGCGGTGTAGACCGGTCGGATTTCGCGAGCGATCTGATCTCAATACCTGCGCAAGGTGTTGCGCAACAGATGGATCACGCATGTCTGTACGACGGCGTGGGACCACACGGTGTCGGCTCCGGTTGAATCCTGAGCAGCCTGCTCCGGTTGGAAAGTGAGCAGGTTTACGGGGTTGAGTCTGCCTGACGATCGGCTTCCACGGAGGGTAGAGACTCGATCGGGGTGTGTTTGATGCGG
>JAEZKH010000055.1 GCA_023415515.1 Actinomycetes bacterium | reverse complement strand
CGTCCGCCCTGGGCCAGGGCGCTTGGCCGGCGACTGCCGCCGACCACCGCGACGGACCGGCTGATCCCGGCTTCCACGGCGATCACGGTGGCGACATCGGGGTTTCTGTCCGGCCGCGCCGTCACCGTGCGCAACGCGCTTCGCACCGGCCTCGGCCTTGCGCTCGCCGTCGCGGTCACTCACCTCTTCCCCGTCGAGCACGGGTTCTGGGTGGTGCTCGGCGCCCTGTCGGTGTTGCGCAGCAGCGCGCTGACCACCGGCACCAAGACGCTGCGCGCGGTGGTCGGCACCGCGATCGGATTCGCCCTCGGCGCGGTGTTGATCGCTGTCGTCGGCGTCGACCCCGCCGTGTTGTGGATCCTGATGCCGGTGGTGGTGTTCGGGTCGGCTTTCGTGCCCGAGGTGGCATCGTTCACCGCGGGTCAGGCGGCGTTCACGATGATGGTGCTGATCTTCTTCAACCTCATCGTCCCCACCGGATGGAGCGTCGGCCTCGTCCGCGTCGAAGACGTCGTCGTCGGCGCGCTCGTCGGCGTCATGGTGTCGCTGCTGCTGTGGCCGCGCGGCGCCACCGCATTGGCGGAGGCGGCCGTCGAGTCGGCCCGCAACGTCTTCTCGCGTTACCTCGAGGCGGCCGTCCTGCGCATCACCCGGGGCGAGGACGAGTACATGGCCAACACACTGGCCACCCTGAGTCACGACGCGATCGGTGCGTCTCGGGTCGCCGATGATGCTGTGCGGCAATACCTTTCCGAGGGCGGTGGCAATACGGACTTCCGTGGCCCCATCGTGCGCGCCTTCAACAGGGCGATCCGGGTGCGAGCGGCCGCCGACCTGATCACCGATATCGCGACGCCACCGCCGCTCGGCAGCTATCCGCGGGTGCGCGAGGTGATCGAGCATCACGTCGAGGCGGTCCGCGACCGGCTGTCGGGGTCGATCGGCACCGGCGGCGACTGGACACCGATCGGCGACGAATTCGTCGTCGCGCTGCGCGCCGAATCGAGCGGCGACGCCGGCGCAGCACGCCAAGGAAACGACGGGGAGATGGCCGTCTCGGCCGCGATGCCGCTGGTGACGGCGGCGGCCGCGATCGGCGAACTCGAACTGGTCTACCCGCACCCGGTGGTAGTCGAGCGGGCGCGTCGCTAGTCCGCGTTTGCGCGCCGTCAGCGAACTCGGTGCGGCATCAACGCATTCGGTGGGATCGTGCCGAACTTGCCTGCGTTGTAGTCCTCGAGCGCCTGCACGAGTTCGGCCTTGGAGTTCATCACGAACGGGCCGTATTGGAACACGGGTTCGCGGATCGGCCTGCCGCCGAGGACAAGAACCTCCAGCGCGGGCCGCCGCGATTCCTGATTCGGTTCCGCGGTGATGGCGATCCGGTCTCCCGGCCCGAACACCACGAGTTGGCCCTCATGGACCGGATGTCCCACCGGCCCGACCGTACCGCGCCCTGACAGCACGTACACCAGCGCGTTGAAGTCGCGGTTCCACGGCAGGCTCAGCCGTGCGCCGGGCTCGATCGTGCTGTGCGCCAATGTGATCGGAGTGTGCGTCGCACCGGGACCGCCATGACCGTCGACATCTCCCGCGATGACGCGAACCAGGGCTCCGCCGTCGTCGGACGACAACAGCTTGACCTGGCCGCCCTCGATCGCCTGATACTTCGGCGTCGCGAACTTGTCCTTGCGCGGCAGGTTCACCCACAGCTGTATCCCGTGGAACATGCCGCCGCTCTCGACGAGTTCGGCGGGCGGGGTCTCGATGTGCAGGATGCCCGAACCCGCCGTCATCCACTGCGTGGCGCCGTCGGTGATCAGGCCGCCGCCGCCGTGGCTGTCCTGGTGGGCGAATCGACCGTCGATCATGTAGGTGACGGTCTCGAAGCCGCGATGCGGATGCCAGTCGGTGCCCCTCGGTTCGCCGGGCTGGTATTCGACCTCGCCCATCTGATCCATGTGCACGAACGGGTCGAGGTCGGCCGCGCTCACCCCCGCGAAGGCGCGCACGACGGGAAAGCCCTCGCCTTCGTAGCCGCGCGGGCCGGTGGTGATGGAGCGGACGGGTCGCTCGGTGTCGGTTGCCGCAGGCAGCGAAAGCCTGGGCAATTTTAGCGTGTCAGCAGTGATAGCAGGCATGCCACCAGTAACCGGACTGCGGTCCGATTTGTTCCTGTCGTCATCGGCCGAGCACGGCCAGCGCCGCGGCCCTGGCTTCGGCCGCGCTGCCGGTCGCCAGCACGGCATCGGCGGCATCTCGGCACTGCTGCAGCGTCACCCGCGCCAGCGTGGCGCCGACACCGTTGAGTGCCGCCGACGCCGCGGAAAGCGATGACACCCCGAGCCCGGTGAGCACGCACGCCAGCATCGGGTCGGCGGCGGCCTCACCGCACACCCCGACGGGCTTGTCGACGGCGGCACCGGCTCGTGCGGTCATCGCGACCAGCGCGAGCACCGCGGGCTGCCACGGATCGGTGAGCGTGGCCAGATCGGCCGCCATCCGGTCGGCGGCCATCGTGTACTGCGCGAGGTCGTTGGTGCCGATCGACAGGAAGTCGACGTGGGCGAGGATCCGGTCGGCCAGCAGCGCCGCCGCGGGCACCTCGATCATCACGCCGGGGGTCAGCCCACGGGCCCGCACCTGCGCGGCGAAGCGTTGCGCCTCGTCGGCGGTCGCGATCATCGGCGCCATCACCCACGGCGTATTGCCGGTGGCCTTGCCCGCCGCGGCGATCGCGTCGAGTTGGCGCTCGAGAATCCCGGGGTTGCCTTCGGCGATGCGTATACCCCGGACACCGAGAGCGGGGTTGGCCTCCTCGGGATGCCCGGCGAACTTCAGCGGCTTGTCGGAGCCTGCGTCCAGTGTCCGCACCACGACCTTGCGGCCGGAGAAGGCCTCGAGCACCTCGCCGTAGATCTGCGCCTGTTCGTCGACGCCGGGTTCGGTGTCGCGGTTGAGGAAGCACAGCTCGGTGCGGAACAGCCCGACGCCTTCGGCCGGGGTGTTGCGTGCGCTGTGCGCCGCGGCGCCGTCCTGGACGTTGGCCAGGATCGCGACCGCATGCCCGTCCGACGTCGCGCCGGGACCCGACCACTGCGCCGCCGCGTCGGCCTCCTTCTTCGCCGCGGCAACGGCGTCGGCTGCGGCCGCGGGGTCCGGCGACACGGTGACCGTGCCGCGGGTGCCGTCGACGAGGACCATCGCGCCCGCGGCGACGGCGTCGAGCCCGTCGACGGCCCCCACGCACGGCAACCCGAGCTGGCGGGCGATGATCGCGGTGTGGCTGGTCGGTCCGCCGAGCGTGGTGGCCACCGCCACGACCAGTGTCGGGTCCAGCCCCGCGGTGTCGGCAGGGGCCAGATCGTCGGCCACCAGGATCGACGGGGTGTCGGGCAGCGGCACACCCGGCTCCGGCAGACCGCTGAGCTCGGCGACGACACGGTCGCGGATGTCGCGCAGGTCCGTAACGCGTTCGGCCATCAGGCCGCCGAGCTGGGTGAAGAGGTCGACGAACTGGTCGACGGCCGCGACGACGGCGCGCGGGGCGGGCGCGCCCGCGTCGATCAGCTTCTCGGCGGCACCGAGCCATGCCCTGTCCTGCGCCAGCGTGGCCGTCGCGGCCAAGACCTCCGAGGCGGCACCGGTGGCGTGGGCGGCGCGGTCACGCAGCCGGGCGGCCACCGCGTTGGCGGCGGCGGTGAAGCGCGCCGCCGCGGCGGACCGCTCCTCCTCGTCGAGCTCCGGAGCGATGTCGACGTCGTCGAGGACCGGCAGCCGACCCGGCCGGATCGCCGGCCCGTACCGGATGCCCGCGACGACGGGGACGCCCCGCAGGACTGCGCCGGCGGGCGGAAGGGCGCCGCGGTCGGCGGGACGTGACGTGGACGGTGACGAAGCTGTCATGTGAAGCAGATTACAAACCAACCATTGACAAGTCAACATGTTCAGGAGTAAAACAACAGATATCCACATCAATTCGGACTTGAATCCACATAAACGGAGCGCCATGTATGCCGAAGAGCGTCAGCAAGCGATCGCCTCGCTGGTGATCAGCAGGGGCCGCGCCTCCGTGACCGAGCTGGCCGAGGCCTACGACGTGACCACCGAAACCGTGCGCCGCGATCTCGCCGTGCTGGACAGGGCGGGGCTGGTGCGGCGGGTACACGGCGGCGCGGTGCCGGTGCGGGCACTGAAGCTGGTCGAGTCCGGCGTCGGCGAGCGGGAGAACACCCGCACCGAACACAAGGACGCCATCGCCGCGGCCGCGGCCGAGTTCCTTCCGGTCAGCGGCGCCAGCGTGCTGCTCGATGCGGGCACGACCACGAGCCGGATCGCGGCAACCCTGCCGTCCGATCGCGAGTTGACCGTCGTCACCAACTCGGTACCGATCGCGGCACGCGTGGCCTCGATGCCCTCGGTATCGCTGCACCTCCTCGGTGGACGCGTCCGCGGCCTCACCCAGGCCGCCGTCGGCGATCAGGTGCTGCGCGTGCTGGACACGCTGCGCGTCGACATCGCGTTCATCGGAACCAACGGCATCAGCGTCCGGCACGGTCTCTCCACTCCTGACGGCGACGAGGCCGCGGTGAAGCGGGCGATGATCGCAAGCGCCAACTACGTCGTCGTCGCGGCCGACTCGTCAAAAGTGGGCCGCGAGGACTTCGTCAGCTTCGCGCCGCTGTCCAGCGTGGACGTTCTGATAACCGACGCAGAACTCAGCGGCGCCCACCGCGGTGAGCTCGCCGAAGCGGGCATCGAAGTGGTGCTCGCGTGATCGTCACCGTCACCCCCAACCCCAGCCTCGACCGCACCGTCACGCTCGCAACGCCGCTCACCCGCGCCGCCGTGCACCGGGTCACCTCGGTGACCACCGAACCGGGCGGTAAAGGCGTCAACGTCGCACACGCCCTTTCGCTCGCAGGCGTCGACGTCGTGACGCTGCTGCCCGCCTCCGATACCGACCCGATGGTGGCCGCCCTGCGCGACATCGGCGTGCCCTTCCGGTGCGTGCCGGTCACGGCGCCGGTGCGCACCAATATCGCCATCACCGAAATAGACGGCACCACAACGAAAATCAATGAGCCGGGCGCGAAGCTGGACGCCGCGGCCGTCGACGCCCTCACACGCGCGGTCGTCGACAGCGCCGAACATGCGTCGTGGGTGGTGCTGTCGGGGTCGTTGCCGCCGGGGATGCCCGACAGCTGGTATGCCGACATCGCCGCGCTGCTCGCCCCCTACCCCTGCCGCGTCGCCGTCGACACCTCCGACCGTGCGCTGTCCGAGGTGGTCGACGGGCTCGACCGCGGTGCCCCCGACCTCATCAAGCCCAACGCAGAAGAGCTCGCCGGCGTCATCGGCCTGTCCCCGCAGGCGCTGGAAGCCGCAGTGGCCCAGGGTGATCCGGAACCCGTCGTGCTCGCGGCGAAGCGACTGGTCGAGCGCGGCATCGGCGCGGTCCTGGCTACCCTCGGCGCGGCGGGCGCCGTGCTGGTCAGCGACGAGAGCAGTTGGCTGGCCGTCCCGGCGCCCATCGAACCTCGCAGCACAGTCGGCGCAGGTGACTCGAGTCTGGCCGGCTACCTGCGCGCCGACATCGCAGGCGCCGAACCGCCGCAGCGGTTGCAGATGGCCGTCGCCTACGGCAGCGCCGCGGCCGCACTGCCGGGCTCCGCACTGCCCACCCCGGACCAGATCGACCTCGAAGCCGTTGCGCTGACGGCGATTCCGTCGAGATCCGGCCCGACCACGTCCGCCCAGCAGTAACAACGATCCGAAAGTACCGCCATGACAAGCACCGCTTCCCGACCGGTCATCGACGCTGATCTGGTTCTGCTCGACGTCGACGCGGGCGCCGACAAGCAGGCCGTGATCGCCCGCCTCGTCGGCATGCTCGCCGATGCCGGACGCACCACAGACGTCGACGGCCTGACCGCCGCGGCGATGGCCCGCGAGGAACAGTCGGCGACCGGCCTGCCCGGCGGCATCGCGATCCCCCACTGCCGCTCCCCGCACGTCGACACGGCGTCGATCGGTTTCGCGCGGCTGCGGCCGCCGGTCGACTTCGGCGCCCCGGACGGCCCGGCCGATCTGGCATTTCTGATCGCGGCGCCCGAAGCAGGCGGCGCCGAGCACATGAAGCTGCTGTCCAGCCTGGCGCGCGCGCTCGTGCGCAAGGAGTTCGTCGACTCGCTGCGGCAGGCGTCGACCCCCGACGCGGTCGTCGCTCTCGTCGACGGTGTGCTCAACCCCGCAGAGAAGCCGTCGCCCGCAGCGCAGGCCGAGGCGCCCGCCGCCGCCATGCCGAGGACGTTGGTGGCGATCACCGCGTGTCCCACCGGCATCGCCCACACCTACATGGCCGCCGACTCGCTCGCCGCCGCGGCGAAGGACGCGGGTGTGACCATGCACGTCGAGACGCAGGGCTCGTCGGGCAGCACCCCGCTCGACGCCTCGACGATCGCAGGCGCCGACGCCGTCATCTTCGCCACCGACGTCGGCGTCAAGGACAAGGGCCGCTTCGCAGGCAAGCCGGTTGTCGCATCCGGCGTCAAGCGCGCGATCAACGAGCCGGCCAAGATGGTGGCCGAAGCCCTTGCCGCAGCCGATGATCCGAACGCCGCCCGCGTCGAGGGATCCGGTTCCGCCGCGCCCGCCGCCGCGACCGCCGGCGGCGTCGGATGGGGCACCCGCACCAGGCAGATCCTGCTCACCGGGGTCAGCTACATGATCCCGTTCGTCGCCGCGGGCGGTCTGCTGATCGCACTCGGCTTCCTGTTCGGCGGCTACCAGATCGGCGACGCGGCCAACGACATCGCGGTGAACAACTCGCTGTGGAATCTGCCCAGCGGTGGCTTCACCCAGTACCTCGGCGCGGTGCTGTTCGCGCTGGGAAAGCTGGCCTTCGATTTCCTGGTCCCCGCACTCGCCGGCTACATCGCGTTCGCCATCGCCGACCGGCCCGGCATCGCCCCGGGCTTCACCGCGGGCTCGGTCGCCGTCTTCGTCGGCGCCGGGTTCATCGGCGGCATCGTCGGCGGCCTGATCGCCGGGTTCGCCGCGCTGTGGATCAGCAAATGGGCTGTGCCGCAATGGTTCCGTGGTCTGATGCCGGTGGTGATCATCCCGTTGTGCGCATCGCTGATCGTCGGCCTGCTGATGTTCATGCTGCTCGGCCGACCGCTGGCCGCGGCGACGACCGGGCTGACCAACTGGCTCAGCGGGATGTCCGGGACGTCGGCGGTACTGCTCGGCATCATCCTCGGCCAGATGATGTGCTTCGACCTCGGCGGTCCGGTGAACAAGGCGGCGTACGCCTTCGCCACCGCGGGCCTGACCGCGGCCACCACGGCGTCGTTCGAGATCATGGCCGCAGTGATGGCCGCGGGCATGGTGCCGCCGCTGGCGATGGCGCTCGCGACATTCGTCAGGCCCAGGTTGTTCAGCGAACCGGAGCGCGAGAACGGCAGGGCCGCTGTCCTTCTCGGTGCCTGCTTCATCTCCGAGGGCGCAATCCCGTTCGCGGCTGCTGACCCGTTCCGGGTCATCCCGTCGATGATGTTCGGCGGTGCGATCACCGGTGCGCTGTGCATGGCGACCGGCGTCACCTCGCGGGCACCGCACGGCGGCATCTTCGTGTTCTTCGCGATCGGCCACCTGCTCTGGTTCATCGTCGCGATCCTCGTCGGCTCGGTGGCAGGCGCGCTCGCCGTCGTCGCCGCCAAACAGTTCGCCAAGCCCGGCGTCACGGCCGCCGAAGCGCCTGCGCTGGCAACCACCTAGTCCTCACAATCGAACCGCCAACACGAGGAGAACCCATGGCAGCCAAAACCGTTACCGTCGGATCGGCCATCGGCCTGCACGCGCGACCCGCGGCGATCATCGCCGAAGCCGTCGTCGACGCCGGTGTGCCGGTATCGCTTTCGATGGACGGCGGCGAGCCCGTCGACGCAGGCTCGGCGTTGATGATCATGACCCTCGGCGCCGAGAACGGCGCCCAGGTCACCGTGCACTCCGACGACGACGAGACGCTGAAGAAGATCGCCGACCTCGTCGAGGCCGACCTCGACGCCTGACGCTCGGCTGGCGCCGGCTAACCGTCGTGGCCGGAGGCGGCCCCCCCCACCCGGCGAT
>JAEZKH010000010.1 GCA_023415515.1 Actinomycetes bacterium | reverse complement strand
GTCGGCGACCTGGTCGACGGCACCGTCGCCGAACTGGGCTCAGCGGCCGAACCGCTGCGTGACCTGGCATCCCGCGACGGTGCCTTCTTCGTCACCGGCAACCACGAGTACTACGTCGACGACACCGCGTCATGGCTGCGTGAACTCGAACGCCTCGGCGTGCACACGCTGCGCAACGAGAACACCGTGATCCGGCGCGGCGCGGCGGCGTTCGACCTGGCAGGAGTCAACGACGTCGCGGGCGACGACCGCTTCGACCCACCGGATTTCGACCGGGCGCTGTCAGGGACCGGCGCGGCGCGGGCGACGGTTCTGCTCGCCCATCAACCGGTTCAGGTGACCGAGGCCGCCGTCCACGGCGTGGATCTGCAGCTGTCGGGCCACACGCACGGCGGCCAGATGTGGCCGTTCCACTACGTCGTGCGGGCGGTGCAGCCCTCGCTCGCCGGATTGTCGGATGTCGACGGCACCCAGCTGTACGTCACCCGCGGCGCAGGCTTCTGGGGCCCGCCGATCCGGGTCGGCGCTCCGCCGGACGTCAGCGTCATCTCGTTGCAGAGCCGCGGCTGACGGCGCTGGTTTCGCGGGGTGCCTGCCGGGGTAACAAGCCCGGCAGCGCTGCACAACGCCTGCGCTGACATTGTTTCAGACGTTCACCCGGGAGGGCGAGGATGCTCGACTTCATTTGTCCGACCTGCGGCCACTTCAGCCTCGAGAGCGAGGCGTGCGATACGTGCGAGACGGTGACGGCCCAGGACCTCGTCGCCTGACCGATCCTCGACGTCCCCGTCGGATCGGTTGTGCGTCAAGCCGACTACGGGTTTCCAAGGGTTCGCCCGCGGCGCGACGGGCAGATCCTGGACATATGGACGTCTACGAGGCGATGACAAGCAGACGCGCCGTGCGCGCGTTCACCGACGAACGCGTGCCCGCCGAGGTGCTGAAGCGGGTACTGGCGGCCGCGGCATGGGCACCGTCGGGATCGAATCTGCAGCCGTGGCACGTCTACGTGGTCACCGGCGAACCGCTGGCCCGGCTGAAGAAGATCGCCACCGAACGCGTCGCCAACGGCGACCCCTGGGACGAGCGGGAATTCGTGATGTACCCGCCGGACCTGGCGTCGCCCTACATCGAACGCCGCAACCGCTTCGGCAGGGAGCGTTACAGCGCACTGGGCATCGTGCGCGACGACTGGGACGCGCGACAGCGGGCCGCGATCGCCAACTGGGACTGCTTCGGCGCACCCGCCGCCCTGTTCTGCTACGTCGACCGCGATCTCGGTCGCCCGCAATGGGCCGACCTGGGCATGTACCTGCAGTCGGTCATGCTCCTGCTGCGTGCCGAGGGACTGGACAGCTGCCCGCAGATGGCGTGGTCGCAGGTGCGTACGTCCGTTGCCGAGATCGTGGAGCCCCCAGAGGAACTCATGCTGTTCTGCGGGATGTCGATCGGCTACCGCGACCCCGACGAGGTCTTCATCCGCACCGGCCGCGCGCCGCTTCCCGAGACGGTCACGTTCGTCGACGCCTGACTAGCGTTCTGATTATGCCTTCTCACGCCGGGCGCGGGCCCGGCGCTTGCCCTCGTGCATGGCCGCCACCCGGGCCACCGGGATGGTGCGGCCCTGCTCGATCAGGTCGTCTGGGAGTCGCTGGGGTTCGCCCATCATCTCCTTCCACGGGTCGCGTCCCCCGAGTGCCTCGATCGCGGTGTGCACGGTGAAGTCGGCGGGATCGACACGCTCCAGATCCGACCAGCCGACCGGGAACGACACCGGTAACCCGGGCCGAAGCCGGGGACTGTAGGCGGCGGCGACGGTCGCTCCGCCCGCGCGCGTCGAATCGACGAACACCTTGCCGCCGCGGTCGTCGACGATGAACGCCGTCGTCGCGAGGGTCGGATCGAGCGCTTCGGCCCGGGCCGCCACCGCGCGCGTCGCCGCAGCGACGTCGTCGACTCCGGCGGAGTCGTCGACGGGGACGAAGACGTGAATTCCCTTGGCGCCGCTGGTCTTCACCGCACCTGTCAGCCCGCTGTCGGCCAGCGCGCGACGAACCAGATGCGCGACGGCGACGACGGCGGCGAAGTCCTCGCCGGTCGGCGGATCGAGATCGAGCACCATGTGGGTCGGCCGGTAGATGTTGTCGGCGAGGCCGAGCGTCGGGTGGTATTCGACCGCGCGCTGGTTGGCGAACCACAGCAGCGTCCTGCGGTCGTTGCACAACGCGTACCGCACCTCCCGCTTCGACGCCTCGGCCCACATCGACGTCGTCTCGATCCACTCCGGCGTGTACTTCGGAGAGTTCTTCTGCATGAACGGCTGCTGTCCGCGCAGTACCCGCAGCACCGTCAGCGGCCGGTCGACCAAGCCCGGCAGCAGGCGGTCGGCGACGGCGTCGAGGTAGTCCACCAGGTCGCGTTTGGTGGCTCCCGCGTCGGGGCTGAGCGCTTGGTCGAGGTTGGTGAGCCTGACCCCGGCGCGCTCCTCCTCGTTGCCCATTCCGCCACAGTAGGTGACACGAAGTAGGGTTGCGTCCCATCGCTTCTCGATCGCTGCTGCCCGGATGGTCGATCCCGTTCGTCTTCGTCATCGGGGCGATATCGCAGTATGTCGGCGCCGCCATCGGTGTCCACCTGTTCGCCACGACCGAACCGTCGACCGTGGCGTGGCTTCGGGTGGCCGCGGCGGCAGGCATCCTCGTCGCGTGGCGCAGGCCGTGGCGTCACGGTTGGGATCGCAGGGGGGTCGTCGTCGCCGCGATGTTCGGCCTCGTGACGCTGGCGATGAACATCGCCATCTACGAGGCGATCGCGCGGATACCGCTGGGCACCGCCGTGGCCATCGAGTTCGTCGGGCCGACCGTGGTGGCCGCATGGGGATCGCGGCGTCGCATCGACGCCGTCGCCGTCGGGTTGGCCTGCGCGGGTGTGGTGTTGCTCGCCGGTGTCGAATTCGACGCCAACCTGGCCGGTGTGCTGTTCGCGCTGCTGTCGGCGGCGATGTGGGCGGGCTACATCCTGCGCGGCAAGCGGGTCGCCGACACCGGCTCCGGCCTGGACTCGCTCGCGGTCGGGATGGCGGCGGCGGCGGTCGTGACGGCTCCCGCGATCCTGATCCCGCAGGGCGTCGTCGATGCCTCGGTGTTCGCCGATCCGCGGACGTGGCTGCTCGGCCTGTGCATCGGCCTGCTGTCGACCGCGATCCCCTATGTGCTCGACCAACTCGTCCTCGTCGGGATCGGCAGCGCCACGTTCGCGCTGCTTCTCGCACTCCTTCCGGTCACCGCCGGGCTGATCGGTGTCGCGGTGCTCGGACAGATACCGACGGCGGCCGAGGTCGCTGGTGTCGGGCTGGTCGTCGTCGCGCTGGTGCTCGGTGCAAGAGCAGCGCCGCAGACGCGGTCGCAGCCGCCGCCGTAGCCTGGCCTTGTGGGTCTGCTCATCCGGGTCGTCGAGCTGCTGATCGTGCTCGTGCCGCTGGTCGGCCTGATCTACGGCGGCTTCAGAGCGGTGTCGAAGGTCCGGCAGCAGGCCGGCGTCGACGAGGCAGGCGCGTCGCAGCCGGACGCCACGGCCCCGCAGCGGGTCAGCAGGTCGGCCCGGTGGCAGGCGATCATGCGGATGGTGCGTGAGCACGACCGGACCGACACCCGTTGGCTCGATTACGAGATCGACGTCAGCAAGCTGCTGGACTATCCACTCATGACCGACATGCGGGATCCGCTCACGCAGCGGTTCCACCGCGCCAAGCTCCGCGCCGACATGCTGCGCCCCGCGGATGCGGGCGACCTGCTCGACGACGGCGAGGCCGCTCGGCTCTACCTCGATGCGGTGGAGGAGTACGTGACGGCGTTCGACGTCGCAGAGGCCGAGGCGATCCGCAGGCGGCGAAGCGACTTCTCGCGCGACGAACAGCAGCGGCTCTCCCGCGCGCACGGCGCGTTGCGGATCGCGACCGACGGCGCCGCCACCGCGCAGGAGCGGGAACGCGCCTTTGCCGTCGCGCGCCGCGAACTCGACGGGCTCATCGTCCTGCCGGAGCGCACCCGCGCCGCCATCGAACGGGGTATCGCAGGGGAACTCGACGGCTGAGTCGATCGGCGGGCCCGCTCGGCCGCGGTTGGGTCAGCCGGCGTTCTCCTCGGCGAAGTGTTCCCCGTGACCGTTGACGTGATGGTCGTCGTGGTCGTCGTGATGTTCGGAGTCGTAATGCTCCGGCTCGGTGTCGCGGTAGAGCCCGTGTTCGGTGCCGGGCACCCCGCCGAGGGCCGCGATCGTCTCCCTGATCTTCGCTGCCTCGGCGTCGCTCGGTGTGCCGCCCGCCTCGAGCTCGTCGGGCAGGTGCACGGGCAACCCTGCGCCGTTGGCCACTTCCTCGGCCGACAGCTTGGCGTGCACACGGGTGACGTAGAGCTGTTGACCGAGGCTCGACCCCGGGGCAGCCGCGGCGTGCTCCATCAGCGAGTCGTAGCGCCGTCGGACATTGCTGAGCTCGATGATCACCGCGGGTGACGGTCTGGCCGAGCTTGCCGCATCGACGAGCGCCGAGCGCAGCTTGCGCATCCCGTCGAGCACCACATCGGCCCGCCTGTGGAATTTCTTGTCCTCGGCGAACGGCAACGCGTCGATGGCGGCGCTGTACATGTGCATCGCCGCCTCGGAGAGGCTGACGATGATCGACGAATCGTCCTGTGGCGCGGACTGTCCCATGGGCCCTCGACTCTCTTGGAGGTCAATTCCGATAGCGGTGAGCAGCCGACGACGCGTGCTTCCCCGTCGCCCCGCTCGACTTGAGCACGGACTGACCCTAGCGGGCGGCGGCCCTCTGCGTCACCGTGAGTCCCGCGCTCGGCTGTGACCTGCGGATTGATCATGACCTCAAACCTCGGCGGCGCCGATGCCGACGGACGGTGTGAAGATAGGGCGCGGTGCGGCCCTAGTCTGTACCCCGCACGGCGGGGAGGCTCGGGGCGGAACGGGAGATCTGTGATGACCGAAGTAGTCGAATCCTCCACGGCCGACGACCAGTCAGAACGCGGTGAGGTGGGCGCCAGCGCACAGTCCGGGACCGGCTCCGATCGCGGCGGGACGGGAATCTTCGCTGCGATCGACGGTTGGCGGGGCATCGGGTGGCTGTCGTGCGGGGTGGCGGGCGGCCTGGCGGTCGCATGGTTCATCCTGTTCGCGCCGGGCGAGTCGGGGACCAAGTCGGACTGGTTCTTCGGCGCGGCGGTCCTCGTCGCAGCGGCGGTGGTGATGTGGCAGACCGTCAATGTCCAACGGCAGGCGAACCAGCGGGCCGCAGAGGCCGCCGACCTGCTGCGTCTCCAGATGGCCGTCGCCGAACAGCGCTCGATCCGCGAGCGCGCGGACGTCGAGAAGCGGTCCGCGCGTGACCTCGCAGCGGCCGAGGAACGGTCGGCTCGTGAGCTGGCGCAGATCCGAGAACTGCACCGGGCCGAGATGGACGCCCACCGCAGGCAGGCCGCGCTCGAGCGCACCCATCTGCTGCACCAACTGCAGAAGCAGGCGGTGATCGAGGTCTCGCGCGCGGTGAGCCTGCACACAAACATGCTTGCGACGCTGTGGAACCGGGGCGCGAGCATCCTCGACAACACTGACCGCTCCGAGCGTGAGCAGGCGATGTTGCCGATCTTCGAGCAGATCGGTCAGGTGGTGAACGACTTCTCCGTCGAGCTCGCCAACGCCCATCAGATCGTCGACGACAGCAGGCTCAACGAGGCACTCGAGGGTGTCAACGAAGCCGTGTTGATGGGAATCCAAGTGGCGCAGGATGTTTGCGACGACATCGTCGAGGGACGGTCGACGCAGCCCAACCCCATCCCGTCGGTACAGCGCCTCATGTACGAGAAGGCCGCCGACGCTCGCCGCCTCGCGTGGGATCTGCTTCGGACCGGTCTCAACGACGCCAGGGATCGGGGCTAGCGCAGACGCGTCGCGGCCTTGGCGAACGACTCGAGAACCCGTTCGCGGTCGTCGCCCATTCCGACCAACAGGTCGACCACCAGTGGCGTCAGAATCTCGGTGAGGCCGTGGTTCTCCCGGCCGAAGAAGCCCGCCATCTCGAGCAGCACCGCGCCGTGGGTGACGCTCCACAGCCGCCCGGCCGTCACGGAATCCCCGTCGTCGCGTATCCGGCCGGCATCGACCATCCGTCGCACCACCGTCACCAGCGCGTCGAATGACACGCCGAAATCCGCACGGTCAGAAGCGCTTCCGGTGACGGTGACGTCGGCATGAAAACGGTTCAGTGACTCGGCGGAAGTGCCGAACATCAGCTGATAGCGCTGCGGATTGGCGAGGGCGAACTCGCGGTAGTGGAATCCCATGACGACGAAGTCGGCCACCGGATCGTCGGTCTGCTCGACCTCGGTGAGCGCGCGGGTGAAGCGGGCGAACGCCTCGCCGGCGATGGCGTCGATGAGACCGGTCATTCCGCCGAAGTGGGTGTAGACGGCCATCGTCGACGTCCCGGTTTCCGCAGCCAGCTTGCGCGCGCTGAGGGCGCTGACGCCGTCCCGCTCGAGGACGCGGATGCCACCATCGATCAACTGCTCCCGAACCGTGCGCATCCTTGCCATGGTGCCATAACAGTGTTATACAGAGAATCCATAACGCTGTTATAGGGGGTTGGACCATGACGAACCGGTACCTGGAGGGCGAGTTCGCCCCGATCGACCGCGAATACACGCTGACGGACCTGCAGGTCGAGGGAACGATTCCGGATCACCTCGACGGGCGATACCTGCGCAATGGCCCGAATCCGATCGGTGAGATCGATCCGGAGCTGTACCACTGGTTCGTCGGTGACGGCATGGTGCACGGGATCCGCATCCGGGACGGCAGGGCGGAGTGGTACCGCAACCGCTGGGTGCGCGGCCCGCAGACTGCGCGCGCCCTCGGCGAGGAGCCGCCGGCCGGGGTCTTCCGACTGTCCGGAATCGGTGCGAACACCAACGTGATCGGACATGCGGGTAAGACCCTCGCGCTGATCGAATCGGGCGTCACGAACATGGAGCTGACCGACGAGCTCGAAACGGTCGGTGCATGCGATTTCGACGGCACACTGACAGGCGGCTACACCGCTCATCCAAAGCGCGACCCGGAAACCGGTGAGCTACATGCGGTTTCGTACAGCATGTACCGCGGCAACACGGTGCAGTACTCGGTCATCGGCACCGACGGACGGGCGCGGCGCACCGTCGACATCGAGGTGACGGGAAGTCCGATGATGCACGACATGTCGCTGACCGAGAAGCATGTGATCTTCTATGACCTGCCCGTCACCTTCGATGTGCAACAAGCCGCCGCGATCACGGTGCCCCGCAGTATGCGGCTTCCTGCTCGACTTGTGTTGTCGGCGTTGATCGGTCGGGTCCGGATACCCGACCCGATCGCCGCCCGGCAGCCGCGTGGTGCCAGTGTTGACCGGCGCTTCCCCTATTCGTGGAACCCGAAGTATCCGGCCAGGATCGGCGTGATGCCGCGCGACGGTAACAACACCGATGTGAGGTGGTTCGACGTCGAACCCTGTTACGTCTTCCACCCGATGAACGCCTACGACGACGGGGACACCATCGTGGCAGACGTCGTTCGTCACCCGAAGATGTTCGACGCCGAACATCTCGGTCCCAACGACGGACCGCCGACACTGGACCGGTGGACGGTCGATCTGGCCGACGGGAAGGTGCGGGAGTCGCGCGTCGACGACCGCGCTCAGGAGTTCCCGCGGGTCGACGAACGGGTGGTCGGCAGGCGGCATCGATACGGCTACGCGCCGACGGTCGGCGCGGGCGTCAGCGGTGAGGACGTGCTGCTCAAGCACGACTTCGTCGGCGGGAACACCGAGGCGCGCTCATTCGGCACCGGGAAGGCGGTCGGCGAGTTCGTCTTTCAGCCGTCATCGCCCGACGCGGCCGAAGACGAGGGCGTGCTGATGGGCTACGTCTACGATCGGGCGACCGACCGCAGCGAGTTGGCGATCCTCGATGCGCAGACGCTGGATGACGTCGCGAGCATCAAGCTGCCGCACCGCGTTCCGGCCGGATTCCACGGCAACTGGGTCCCAACGGCCACGGTGTAACGCGCGCCAACTGGGGTGACTCTTTAGAGTCTTCGGCATGCCCACGATCACAACCGGCGATGGCGTCGAGATCTTCTTCAAGGACTGGGGATCGGGTCAGCCGATCGTCTTCAGCCACGGCTGGCCGCTGTCGGCCGACGACTGGGACAACCAGATGCTGTTCTTCCTGTCGAAGGGGTACCGCGTGATCGCCCACGACAGGCGCGGCCACGGGCGGTCCTCCCAAGTCGCCGACAACCACGACATGGACCACTACGCCGACGATCTCGCCGCGGTCGTCGAGCATCTCGACCTGCATGACGCGATCCACGTCGGCCACTCGACCGGCGGTGGCGAGGT
>JAEZKH010000009.1 GCA_023415515.1 Actinomycetes bacterium | reverse complement strand
CCGCGGAGCCATTCGCGCATCCGCGGCGTCAACTCGGCGACCTTCCTGGCGAACCGGTTGATCTCGGCGCCGACGGCCAGCGGTTGCGGCCGGTAGTTGAGCAGCCACCGCCCGGCCCTGTCGATTTGCCTGCGCAGGTCCAGCGTCAGCCGGTCCGACATGTTCACCGGCAGTTCGAGTTCGCGGATCGCGCGCCACACTTCCTCGATGTGGAAGATCGCATTCGTCGCGACGTAGGAGCGCACGGCGTCGACCGGGCCGACGCCGACGTCCTCCATCACGCGATAGACGTAGGTGATGCCCGCGGTGTCGACGAGGTCGTTCACGAGCATCGTGGTGACGATCTCGCGACGCAGTTGATGCGACCGGATCTCGGGCCCGAACTGCTCGCGCAGCCTCGTCGGGAAGTAGCGCGGCAGCCGGGAGGCGAACACCTCCTGATCGGGTGCGTCGCTGGCGAGCAACTCGTCCTTGAGGACGAGCTTCACGTGGGCCATCAGCGTCGCCAGTTCCGGTGACGTCAAACCGATCCCAGCTTCGGAGCGCCGGCGGATCTCCTTCTCGCTCGGCAGGGCCTCGAGTTCGCGGTTCAGACCGCGGTCGGCTTCGAGGTCTTTGATCTGCCTGGCGTGCACCGGTAGCAGGCTGGCCGCATTGGCGCGGCTGGTGCCCATCAGGTCGTTCTGGTCCTTGTTGTCGACGAGCACCAGCTCGGCCACCTCGTCGGTCATCGACAACAGCAGATCCGTCCGGTCCTCGGCGGCCACCTTGCCGTTGCTGACCAGAGAATCGATCAGGATCTTGATGTTGACCTCGTGGTCGGAGCAGTCCACGCCGGCGGAGTTGTCCAGCGCGTCGGTGTTGATCCGGCCACCCGCCAGGTCGAACTCGATGCGGCCGCGCGAAGTGACGCCGAGGTTGCCGCCCTCGCCGACCACTTTGGCGCGCACCTGATTTCCGTTGACCCGGATCATGTCGTTGGCACGATCACCCACATCTGCGTCGGATTCGGCCTCGGCCTTGATGTAGGTCCCGATGCCGCCGTTCCACAACAGGTCGACGGGCGCCTTGAGGATGCGTCGCAACAGTTCCGGCGGCGGCAGTTCGTCTACGTCGTCTTCGATTCCCAGCGCCGCGCGCACCTGCGGGCTGATCGGAATCGACTTCTGCTCGCGGCTGTAGACCCCGCCGCCCTCGCTGATGAGCGATTTGTCGTAGTCGTCCCACGACGAGCGGGGCAGCTCGAACATCCGCTTGCGCTCTGCCCACGACTTCGCGGCATCGGGGTTGGGGTCAAGGAACACGTGCAGGTGGTTGAACGCGGCGACCAGCCGAATATGCTGCGACAGCAGCATTCCGTTGCCGAACACGTCGCCGCTCATGTCGCCGATGCCGACGACCGTGAAGTCCTCGGATTGCGTGTCCACGCCCATCTCGCGGAAGTGCCGTTTGACGCTCTCCCACGCACCCTTGGCGGTGATGCCCATCGCCTTGTGGTCGTAACCGATCGAGCCCCCGGAGGCGAAGGCGTCACCGAGCCAGAAGCCGTAGGACTTCGCCACCTCGTTGGCGATGTCGGAGAACGTCGCGGTGCCCTTGTCGGCGGCCACCACCAGGTAGGCGTCGTCGCCGTCGCGGCGCACGACATCGGTTGGGGTGACGACCTTTCCGGTGGTCTGGTCGACGTTGTCGGTGACGTCGAGCAGACCGGAGATGAACAGCTTGTAGCAGGCGATGCCCTCGTCGCGCTGGCTGTCGCGGTCGGCCGCCGCATCGCCGGTCGACTTCGGCGGTTGCTTGACGACGAACCCGCCCTTGGCGCCGACGGGCACGATCACCGCGTTCTTCACCGCCTGCGCCTTGACCAGACCGAGGATCTCGGTGCGGAAGTCCTCCTTCCGGTCCGACCAGCGCAACCCGCCGCGGGCAACGAAGCCGAACCGCAGGTGCACACCCTCGACCCGCGGCGAGTAGACGAAGATCTCGAACATCGGTCGCGGCAACGGCAGTTCGTCGATCAACTGCGAGTTCAGCTTTATCGACAGCACGTTCTGCGCACGCGCCGAATCCTGGCGTCTGATGAAGTAATTGGTGCGCAGCGTGGCCTGGATCATGGACGCGAAGCCGCGCAGCACGCGGTCGGTGTCCAGGCTCGTCAACGCGTCGATGTCGGCCGCCACCGATGCCGCAGCGGCCTGAGCGGTCTTGCGCTCGGGATCGACTGTGGGGTCGAACATCGCCTCGAACAACTCGACCAGTGATCGCGAGGTGTGGGGGTTGCCGATGAGCACGCCCTCGATGTGGGACTGGCTGTAGGGAAACCCGGCCTGCCGCAGGTACTTCGCGTATGCACGCAGAATCACGACCTGCTGCCACGTCAAACCCGCGCGCAGGACCAGTTCGTTGAAGCGGTCGATCTCCGCCTGGCCGTGCCAGATCGCAGTGACGGCGTCTTCGAACCGCACCGCCGTCGCGTCGCGCTGCGGACCCTCCGCTTCTTCGGGGATGTCGCTGAGCAATGCGATCTTGAACTCATAGATCCACACCGGGAGACCGTCGGCCCTGGTCACCGTGAACGGTCGCTCTTCGAGCACGATGACGCCCATGGACTGCAGCATCGGCAGCAGTTGGCTCAGTGAAGCCGAACGCCCGCCGAGGTACCAGATCAGCTTGGCGGTGCCGTCGGAGCCCTCGGAGAACACCAACTTGACCGAGTTGTCCTGCAATTCCTCGATGATCGCGATGTCGCTGATCGCGTCGTCGGGGCTGACTGCCTGCTTGTAGTCCTCGGGGAAGGCCGTTGCGTAGTGCTCTGCCTTGGCCTGCTCGATCGATCCCGTCCTGACCGCGCCGAGCAGCCGGTCACCCCACGTCCGCGCCGCCTCGGTGAGCAGATCCTGGATACGCGACTCGTTTCCGAGCGAGACGTCGACGTCCTGCGGGCGGGAGTTCGCAGGCATTCGCACCGTGAAATGAACGACCGCCCAAGGCGATTCGCTGACCCTGGCGGTGTACTCGATGTCTTCTCCGCCGAGTTCGCGAACCAGGATGGCCTGCATCTCGAGCCGCACGGCGGTGGTGTACCGGTCGCGCGGGAGGTAGACCAGGCAGGAGACGAAGTGCGCGAGATGGTCTGCGCGCAGGAACAGCAGCGCGCGTCTGCGCGAGCCGAGGTCGACCACCGCCATCGCCATTTCCAGCAATTCCTGCGCGCTCAGCGCGAAAAGCTCTGAGCGGGGAATGGTCTGGATGATGTCGAGCAACAGCTGCGCGGGATGGCTGGGGTCGCGCTGCGCCATCGCGATGGCCTCGCTGACCCGCCGCGAGATCAGCGGGATGTCCATCACGTTGGCATTCATCGCGGCGACGGTGAACAAGCCGCAGAAACGGTGTTCGATCGCTTGATGGCCAGGCAACTCGCGAATGACGACGATGTAGGGGTACGCGCCGTAGCGCAGGAAGCTCGGGATCGTCGCCTGCGCCAACACCAGCAGATCGTCGCTGTCGGTGAGCTGGGGAAGAACGTCGTCACGGAACCGCAGAATGCCGAGGCGACTCGACATGTCCACCGAAGCGTCCCCGTCGGCCACCGGGCACCGCTGATAGCCGAGGAGCACGAAATGCCCGTCGCCGAGCCAGCGCAGCAGGGCCGCGACGTCCTTGCGGTCGGCGCCGGGGAACCGCCCCTCGGGGTCCATGTCGATCTCGTTGGCCAAACCGAGCAGCGTTCCGGTCAGGGCCCGCGAGTCGATCGCCACCTGACGGGCGTCGAGGAGCACACGCGGAAGCAGCCGGGTGGCTTCGTCGACCGCTCTGGGATCGGCTGCGCTGGAGAGCTGTACGTGGATCCATGCCTCGTCGAAGGCGTCGCGGGCGTTGTCGGCGTCCGCGGCGGGCCGGATGTCGCGCAACTCACCGTTCGCGTCGCGCCGCACCCGCAGGACGGGGTTCATGATCGCCTTGTAGGCCACCCCGAGCCGGTGCAGCAGGACGGTGACCGAGTCCATCAGCATCGTCGCGTAATCGGTGACGATCTGGATGGCAGGGCCGAATCCGCGTGCGTCGTCCGACGGATAGAACTCGACGAGCGTCTCCCCGGGCCGCCGCCGCCTGCCCAGCCGGTAATGCGCGGACAGCAGGTTGGGCGACATCAACTTGCCTGCCGCCGACATGTCGACCGGTCCGGTGACCGCTTCGGCCGTCGGCGCGTCCCCGTGCGGCCCGTGATAGGTCGCGATGTACGCCCTGGCCAGTTTGTCCAGGGTGGCCGGGGCGACCAAGAGTTGGGTCTGCCCTTCGATTGCCCCCGCCCCCGGATTGCCCGTCATAACGCTCGCTCCTGACTCACCGCTGCGGGCCGACGATGGTGGAAGTCGCCGCCGCGGGCGGCTTCATTGGCACGCAGGAGCGACACTAGTCGCGTGTGAGCCTGCGGTGGGTAACCCTGTGGGGACGGGCCGCATCGATACCAAGTCGTTCCACTTTGTTCTCTTCGTAGGCAGCGAAGTTGCCCTCGAACCAGAACCACTTGGCTTCGTTGTCGTCGTCGCCCTCCCACGCCAGGATGTGCGTGCAGGTGCGGTCCAGGAACCAGCGGTCGTGGCTGATCACCACCGCGCAGCCCGGGAAGTTCTCCAGCGC
>JAEZKH010000518.1 GCA_023415515.1 Actinomycetes bacterium | reverse complement strand
CGGCACCGGGGTGCACGGCATGTCCGGCTATTACGCCGCACGCACCGTGCTCACGCGCGAATTCGGCCTGCCGATGCCGAGCCTCGCCCCTTAGCGATTTCGGCGCGTTTTCGTTCGCGCAGCGGCGGTTTTCGCGCCGAAACCGCTAGGAAACCTGGTCGAACAGCAGCGCCAGCTGCCCCGGCGAGATCGCGACGCCACATTGGTTGCGCAGGTCGCGCAGCGGTCGGGCGATGTTCTGCAGATCGTTGAGCTCGCCGAGATGGCCGACGAAGTAGCCCCGTACCGAGGCGCGCGCGTCCTCCGGTGACTGGCTGGCCGCGGCGGTCAGCACCTCGTCGGCACCAGGGTGGCTGGCCAGATAACCGCCGGCTTCGGCCAACACACCGCTGGCCGTGGTGGACAGCCCGCTGGCGGTACAGGGCGCGGCGGCCGCGGCCGGGATCGCAACGGCGGCCGCCACGCCGAGAGCACAGATCGCTGCCGCACCGAACGCAGTTCCTTTGGATGAGATCATCGCCAAGGTATACCCCAGATACGACTTCGGCGCGGTAATCGGTGCTGTGGACCGATTACCGCGCCGAAGATCGGTAAACCTAGGCGGTTTCGGTGATCGGCCGGTCCACCCAGCTCATCAGGTCGCGCAGCTTCTTGCCGGTGACCTCGATCGGATGCTCGGCGTTCTGCTTGCGAAGATCCTCGAGTTGCTTGTTGCCGCCCTCGACGTTGGCCACCAGCTTCTTGACGAAGGTGCCGTCCTGGATGTCGGACAGGATGTCGCGCATCCGCTGCTTGGTGTCTGCGTCGATGACGCGCGGGCCGGACAGGTAGCCGCCGAACTCCGCGGTGTCGGACACCGAGTAGTTCATCCGCGCGATGCCGCCCTCGTACATCAGGTCGACGATCAGCTTCAGCTCGTGCAGCACCTCGAAGTACGCCAACTCGGGGTCGTAGCCGGCCTCCACCATCACGTCGAAGCCCGTCTTCACCAGTTCCTCGGTGCCGCCGCACAGTACGGCCTGCTCACCGAACAGGTCGGTCTCGGTCTCGTCCTTGAAGGTGGTCTTGATGACGCCTGCGCGCGTGCCGCCGATGGCCTTGGCGTACGACAGCGCCAGCGCAAGCCCCTCACCCTTCGGATCCTGTTCCACCGCAACCAGACACGGCACGCCCTTGCCGTCGACGAACTGGCGGCGCACGAGGTGACCGGGACCCTTCGGTGCGACCATGCCGATGGTGACGTTGGCGGGCGGCTTGATCAGGCCGAAGTGGATGTTGAGGCCGTGTCCGAAGAACAGCGCGTTGCCGTCGGCGAGGTTCGGCTCGATGTCTCCTGTGAAGATCTCGGCCTGCGCGGTGTCGGGTGCCAGCAGCATGATGACGTCGGCCCACTTGGCGACCTCGGCGGGCGTGTCCACCTCGAGGCCCTGCTCGGTGACCTTGGCCCGCGACTTCGAGCCTTCCTTCAGGCCGACTTTCACCTCGACGCCGGAGTCGCGCAGGCTCAGCGAGTGCGCGTGGCCCTGGCTGCCGTAGCCGATGACGCCGACCTTGCGGCCCTGGATGATCGACAGGTCCGCGTCGTCGTCATAGAACATCTCTACTGCCACTGTATTTCCTTCTCTTCGGGTTCTACTGCTGGGAGAATGGGGGTCACTTGACGCCGATGCCGCGCGGTCCGCGCGACAGCGACACCACTCCGGACTGCACGAGTTCGCGAATGCCGTACGGTTCGAGCACCCGCATGAACGCTTCGAGCTTCTCCGGCGTGCCGGTCGCCTCGATCGTCAACGACTCGGTCGACACGTCGACCACTTTGGCGCGGAACAGGTTCACCGCTTCGATGACCTGGCCGCGGGTTGCCGCGTCGGCGCGCACCTTTATCAGCGCAAGCTCGCGCGACACCGAGTTGTCCTCGTCCTGCTCGACGATCTTGATCACGTTGATCAGCTTGTTGAGCTGTTTCGTGATCTGCTCGAGCGGAGACTCCTCGACGTTGACCACGATGGTCATCCGCGACATGTTCTTCTGCTCGGTGGCTCCGACGGCCAGCGACTGGATGTTGTAGCCGCGACGGGAGAACAACGACGCCACGCGCGCGAGCACACCGGGTTTGTCCTCGACGAGCACCGACAGGGTATGGGTCGGAACGGAACTCATGCGTGTCCCTCCTCCGGATCGTCGAACAGCGGACGAATGCCGCGGGCCGCCATGATCTCGTCGTTGCTGGTGCCTGCGGCCACCATCGGCCACACCTGCGCGTCGGCGCCGACGACGAAGTCGATCACCACGGGGCGGTCGTTGATGGCGCGCGCCTGGTTGATGACATCCTCGACATCTTCTGCGCGCTCACAACGCAGTCCGACGCAGCCCAACGCCTCGGCGAGTTTGACGAAGTCCGGAATGCGACGGCTGTGTGTGGCCAGATCCGTTTGGCTGTACCGCTCTTCGTAGAACAGCGTCTGCCATTGGCGGACCATGCCCAGGTTGCCGTTGTTGATGATGGCGACCTTGATCGGCGCGCCTTCGACCGCGCAGGTTGCCAACTCCTGGTTGGTCATCTGGAAGCAGCCGTCGCCGTCGATCGCCCACACCTCGGCTTCTGGGCGGGCGAACTTCGCCCCCATCGCCGCGGGAACCGCATAGCCCATCGTGCCGAGGCCGCCCGAGTTGAGCCATGTCTTCGGGTTCTCGTAGGAGATGAACTGCGCGGCCCACATCTGGTGCTGCCCAACACCAGCGACGTAGACGGCTTCGGGGCCTGCGATCTTGCCCAGCTGCTCGATGACGTACTCCGGCGACAGGCTGCCGTCGCTCTGCGGTCCGTAGCTCAGCGGGTACGTGGCCTGCACGCCGCGCAGGTACTCCCACCACTTGTCCATCTCGATGAGGCCGACGTCGTCGCGGCGCAGTGC
>JAEZKH010000508.1 GCA_023415515.1 Actinomycetes bacterium | reverse complement strand
GGTCAGCGCGAGCGAGGTAATCCTGGGAGACACCGGTATAGCGCGACAACTGCGGCAGGACCTGCTGGCGTTCTTCGGCGGTCAGCGCATTTCCCTTGAGGAGTGCAGAGGCATAGGGGCCGATCGCAAAGGCCTTCGCCTCGGCGACGAACTCCTCGACGGTTGCCGGGCGGTTGGCGACCTTGTTGTGATACCAAGCGGTTGCCGCCATCGACGGCAGGTTGGTCACATAGCCAAGCTCGTTCCCCGGCGTATCGGCCGCGACACTAAAGTCGAGGATCGAGGAGATGAGGATGATCCCGTTCACCGAGACGTCGGTGAAGCCGGCGCCCTCGAGTTCGTTGATCACGGCTGCCGACCGGGTGGTGCCGTAGCTTTCGCCGCCAATGAACTTGGGCGCGTTCCAGCGGCCGTTCGCGTTCAGCCACAGCCGGATGAAGTCGGCCATGGACTTGGCATCCTTGGTGACGCCCCAATAATCCTTGGGATCGGTCTTGCCGAGCGCGCGGCTGAAGCCCGTGCCGACCGGATCGATGAACTCCAGGTCGGTCACGTCGAGCTGAGATTCAGCATTGTCGACGAACGGAAAGGGCGGCGCGCCATCATCGCGCGCATCCGACGGCACCACGACCCGCTTCGGCCCGAACGCGCCCATGTGCAGCCACAGCGATCCCGATCCTGGCCCGCCGTTCCACAGGAACGTCACCGGCCGCCGGGGATCGACCGGCCCTTCCTTGACGTAGCTGTACGAAGTGATCGCCGCGAGCGGCTTGCCATCCTTGTCCTTGAGATACGTCTCGCCCGCCGTGGCCCGGTAGGCGATGCGCGTACCGCCGAACGTGCCGCTATGCCGTGTCACCGATATCGTAGGCGGCGGAATCTCCGGCACTTCCGGTTTCACCGGGACGGCTGGCCGATCCTGCGCGAAGGTCGGCGCGGCCATAAGCGCGGCTGCGGCCAGAAGTGCGGTGCGGATGGTCATGCAGTCCCGATTTCTTTTTGTTTAGAGAGCGTAATGACTGAGGGATCGCATCCCTGCCGTCAACGGGAGCGCATGGGGCCGGCGACCGATGATCGGCGCGCTAGATTATAAAAACTCCCCTAATCGATTTTACACTCGCAACCTCCCGGTTCTAGGATGCTTCAACATTCACCAGCCGCCGGTCGAACGATCGACCCGCGAGACGAGGAGAGCAGCAATGGACGCGACCACAGGCGAGGTGGGCAGCGGCTGCCCGTTCGGGCATGGCAACAATTCGGAGCGCAAGCGTCACTTTGGCAATCGCCAATGGTGGCCCGAAGGGCTGAATCTCACCGTTCTTAACCAGCATTCGCCGCGCTCCAACCCGCTCGGCGGCGACTTCGACTATGCCGCCGAGTTCCAGAAGCTCGATCTCGACGCCGTGATGGAAGACCTCAAGGCGCTGATGACCGACTCGCAGGATTGGTGGCCGGCTGACTTCGGTCACTATGGCGGCCTGTTCATCCGGCTCGCTTGGCATTCCGCCGGCACCTACCGCATCACGGACGGCCGCGGCGGCGCCGGCGGCGGGCAGCAGCGGTTCGCGCCGCTGAATTCCTGGCCCGACAACGCCAGCCTCGACAAGGCACGCAGGCTGCTGTGGCCGATCAAGCAGAAATACGGCAACAAGATCTCCTGGGCCGACCTGATCGCCTACGCGGGCAACGCCGCGCTGGAGTCGGCGGGTTTCAAGACGTTCGGGTTCGCCTTCGGCCGCGAGGACATCTGGGCGCCCGAGGAGATGCTCTGGGGCCAGGAGGACACCTGGATGGGCACCGACGCCCGCTACGGTGGCACCAACGACAGCGACCGCACGCTGGCCGAGCCGTTCGGCGCCACCACCATGGGCCTGATCTACGTGAATCCCGAAGGCCCAGAGGGTAAGCCGGATCCGCTGGCTGCCGCCCACGACATCCGCGAGACGTTCGGCCGGATGGCGATGAACGACGAGGAGACCGCGGCCCTGATCGTCGGCGGCCACACCCTCGGCAAGACCCACGGCGCAGGCCCGGACGAGGGCATGGGCCCCGAGCCGGAAGGCGCCCCGATCGAGGATCAGGGCCTCGGCTGGAAGTGCCCGTTCGGCGCAGGCAAGGGCGCCGACACGATCACCAGCGGTCTGGAGGTCGTGTGGACCGACAAGCCGACGCAGTGGAGCAACCGCTTCCTGGAGATCCTTTACGGGCACGAGTGGGAGCTCACCAAGAGCCCCGCCGGGGCCTGGCAGTTCGAGGCCAAAGACGCCGAGGCCACGATCCCCGATCCGTACGGCGGGCCGAACCGCAAGCCCACCATGCTGGTGACGGACGTGTCGATGCGGGTCGACCCCATCTACGGCGAGATCACCCGGCGGTGGCTCGACCATCCTGAGGAGCTCAACGAGGCGTTCGCCAAGGCGTGGTACAAGCTGATGCACCGCGACATGGGCCCGATCGACCGCTACCTCGGGCCGTGGGTTGCCGAGCCGCAGGTCTGGCAGGACCCGGTGCCCGCGGTCGAGGGCGAGCTGATCGACGAAGCGGACATCGCGTCGCTGAAGAGCAAGCTGCTCGACTCCGGTCTGACCGTGCAGCAGCTGGTGAAGACGGCGTGGTCGTCGGCGGCGAGCTTCCGTGGCACCGACAAGCGCGGTGGCGCGAACGGCGCCCGGATTCGCCTCGAGCCGCAGAAGAACTGGGAGGCCAACGAGCCCGCCGAGCTGGCCAAGGTGCTGCCGGTGCTGGAGAGCATCCAGCAGGAGTTCAACAGCGGTGGAGGCAAGAAGGTTTCGCTCGCCGACCTGATCGTGCTCGGTGGATCGGCTGCGGTCGAGAAGGCGGCGCGCGACGCCGGCTACGAGATCGACGTCTACTTCGCGCCGGGCCGCACCGACGCGTCGCAGGACCAGACCGACGTCGAATCGTTCGCGGTGCTCGAACCGCGGGCCGACGGGTTCCGCAACTTCGCGCGTGCGGGTGAGAAGGCTCCGCTGGAGCAGTTGCTCGTCGAGAAGGCGTACATGCTGAACCTGACGGCTCCCGAGCTGGCGGTCATGGTCGCCGGTCTGCGGGCGCTCAACGTCAACCACGGCGGCAGCAAGCACGGCGTCCTCACCGACAAGCCGGGCACGCTGAGCAACGACTTCTTCCTCAACCTGCTCGACATGGGCACGCAGTGGAAACCGTCGGAGACGACCGAGAACGTCTACGAGGGACGCGACCGTGTCACGGGTGAGCTCAAGTGGACGGCGACCGCCAACGATCTGGTGTTCGGCTCGAACTCGGTGCTGCGCAACGTCGCCGAGGTGTACGCGCAGGACGACAGCAAGGGCAAGTTCATCGAGGACTTCGTCGCTGCCTGGGTGAAGGTCATGAACAACGACCGGTTCGACCTGGAGAAGTAGAAGTACTGACGCGAAACCCCCGCGGGCCGCTCGGGCTCGCGGGGGTTTTCGCGTTGCGCGTCTAGATCGGCGTCAGGCCGTGCTTGCGCTGCACGCGGCCGTGCTTCTGCTTGTCCCGCAACAGGTGCAGCGACTTGCGCAGCAACAGGCGCGTCTCGTGGGGCTGGATCACCGCGTCGATGAAGCCGCGCTCGGCGGCGATCCACGGTGTGGCCATGTTCAGGTTGTAGCCCTCGATGAAGTCGGCGCGGATCTTCTGCACCTCCGGCGCAGTCGGATCAGGGAACCGCTTCACCAACAGTTGCGCGGCGCCCTCGGCGCCGATCACCGCGATGCGGGCCGTCGGCCACGCGAAGTTCAGGTCGGCGGACAGCTGCTTGGAGCCCATCACAGCGTACGCACCGCCGTAGGACTTCCGGATCGTGATCGTGATCTTCGGAACGTCCGCCTCGACGACGGCGTTGAGGAAGCGACCACCGCGTTTGATGATGCCGTTCTTCTCCTGCTCGACTCCGGGCAGGAAGCCGGGGGTGTCCACGACGAAAACCAAAGGGGTGTTGTAGGAGTCGCAGAACCGGATGAAGCGCGCCGCCTTGTCGGACGCCTCGTTGTCGATTGCGCCCGACATGTACATCGGCTGGTTCGCGATCACCCCGACCGGCCGCCCGTCCACCCGCGCGAACGCGGTGATGATCGCCTGGCCCTGCTGCTCGGCCACGTCGAAGACGTCACCGTCGTCGAAGATGCGCAGCAGGATCTCGTGCATGTCGTACGCCTGGTTGTCGGAGTCCGGCACGATCGAGTCGAGTTCGAGGTCATGCGGTGTGATCTCCGGCTCGAGTCCCGGATTCACGATCGGCGGATCGTCGAAGGTGTTGGGCGGCAAGAAACTCAGGTAGTCGCGGACATACTGGAACGCGGCCTTCTCGTCCTCGACGACCTGGTGGATGTTGCCGTAGCGGGCCTGCGCGTCGGCGCCGCCGAGTTCGTCGAGCGACACCTCCTCGCCGGTGACGTCCTTGATGACGTCAGGACCGGTGACGAACATGTAGCCCTGATCACGCACCGCGACAACAAGATCCGTCTGGATCGGCGAATACACCGCTCCGCCTGCGCATTTGCCCAGAATGATGGAGATCTCCGGCACGAAACCGCGCAGCAACTCGTGCCTGCGGCCGAGTTCGGCGTACCAGGCGAGCGAGGTGACCGCGTCCTGGATGCGCGCGCCGCCGGAGTCGTTGATGCCGATGATCGGACAGCCGACCATCGCCACCCACTCCATCAGCTTGGCGACCTTGCGGCCGAACATCTCGCCGACCGTGCCCTGGAAGACGGTCTGGTCGTGGCTGAACACCGCGACCGGGCGCCCGTCGATACGGCCGTGCCCGGTGACGACGCCGTCGCCGTAGAGCGCGTTCGGGTCGCCCGGCGTCTTGCACAGCGCGCCGATCTCCAGGAACGTGCCGGGATCGAGCAGCGCGTGGATGCGGGCCCTGGCACTGGGGATGCCCTTCTTCTCCCGCTTGGCGACGGCCTTCTCACCACCGGGTTCCTTTGCCAGCTCCAGCTTTTCGTGCAGTTCGCTGAGCAACTCCGCAGTGGTCTTGGTGGTCACTTCGCCTGCTTCTCCTGATTCCTCTGGCCGGCTTGGATGGCGCCGATCGCAGCGCTCATGTGCGCGCCGACCTTCGCAATGTACGGCTCGTCGATGGCCTGGATGTGCTCGCCCCCGATCGGTACGACCTCCAAATCCGACACGAACTCACCCCAGCCGCCGTCCGGCTTGCGGGTGGCGTAGCGCGGTTCGAAGAAGATCGCGTCGTCGTGATAGCGGTCGGCCATGTAGAGCGTCACGTGTCCGTCGTATGGCTTGATCTCCGCGGTTTCCAGCAGCCGGTTGTCCAGGTACGACGTGCGCTGGTGCTCGATGACGCCGCCGGGGATGTCCACCCCGCTGGCCTTGACCGCGTCGAGCACGAACTGAACCTGGCCTTCGTCGTCGAGCTCCTCGAGCTGCTCGTACGGGATGGCAGGAACCTGCACGTTGAACGTCCGCTCGGCGAACCGCGCATAGCGATCCCAACGCGCGCGCGTCTCTTCCTTGGTCTGCGGCACCTCTTCGGCCGGACGCACGGTGTCGATGAGCCCGACGAAACGGACATCGGCGCCGGCCTGCTTGAGCCCGATCGCGCAGGCGTATGCCATCGCACCGCCCAGCGACCAGCCCGCGAGGACGAACGGGCCGTCGTGCATCTCGAGCAACTTGGGCACGTATTCGGCCGCGCGCTCCTCCACCGAACCCTCGACGCGCTCGATGCCGTACATCGGGGTGTCGCCCGGCAGCCGCTTCAGCAGCGGCTCGTAGACCACCGTCGAACCGCCTGCGGGATGGAACACGAAGACGGGCACGGCTTTCGAGCCCTCCTTCGGCGCCCTCAGGGTGCGCACGAACCCGTCGAGTTCACCGGCCTCGAGATGCTCGCGGACGATCGTGGCCAGCGCCTCGATCGTCGGCGAGTTCTTCACGTCGTCGACGGTGATGGTGCCCTCGGCGCGCTCGCTCAGCCGCGCCGCCAATTTCTCGGCGGTCTCATCGTCGATCTCGGGCAGGGCGTTGAAGATACCGCCGGGCGATTTACCTGTGACGATCGCCCACGTCGCGAACGTCACCCGCTCCGCGGCCTCACGTGGCGGCACGTCGGCGCCGAGGGCCTCGGTGACCGCCTCCTGTGTCAGCACCTGGGCGGCGAGTGCGGCGGCGGACGGCTGGTCCCCGTTGGCCTTCGGCCCCGACGGATCGGTCGGCGGCGGCGGGATCGGCACGTCGGAAGCCGGTGGCTCCGCCTGCGTTTCGGGCTCGGCCTGCGGATCGGCCACCGGCGTCGTCGCGGTGGCCAAGTTCGCACCGCTCAACACCGCTGCCTGCTCGGCCGCGATCTCCTCCGGCGTCTGCGTCTTCTGATGCTCGGCGATGTCGGCAACCTCGTCGCGGTGCTCGATCGCGTATTCGATGAGCTTCTCGACGTTGTAGAGG
>JAEZKH010000516.1 GCA_023415515.1 Actinomycetes bacterium | reverse complement strand
CCATAATATCCTGTTTGCTTTCAACCTTAAGATACCAAATATTAGCAATTTTTACAAAATGATACATATTACTTATAATTAGTTATAAATTTTTCTGAATGTTTATCCAAATACTTTGCGTTTCTATGTTTATAAAATCCCAAGAAACTTGAAAGATGCATAAATCTCTTCCACACAAATGGTTCACCACTATATGTCCAATCGATTTCAAACAATATATAACCTTCTACTGTTTCAACTATTCCATATAAACCAATTTCATAATCTTCAACAGTTTGTATTGTTTCCAAATCTTTTGCGTATATCATTCTATCTTCAAGAACATCATGATGTACAAAATATTTAACATTACTTATATCCATTGCTTAATTTATACATTTTCTGTAATCAACCCCATTTCAATCAAAGTTTCATACAACTTTTTCAAGTCACATTTATAGTATGAATCGTGCTGACAGCCACCATAGTAGTCATAAGAATAATCTGTGTCAACCTCAACACATTCTCGTTCAATTTTCTTATACTGCAAGAATGTCAAATTAGGACAAATACGTTCCAGAAGACTATCGAGTTCTACAAATGCAACAGGTTCTTCTGTCGAGCAAGAACCACTATTTCCCCAACAATCTCCCCAACTACCACCAGAACACCATGTGTCTGAACGGAGTATATTGTCTTTATTGCGAGAAAGTGGCTCAAATTCTCCCTCATAAATTGTTTTCTTAATAACATCGTGATATTCGATTTTTACCTCAATATCAGAATTAAAATCGTATCCATTAGGATCTTCAAGAGGTAAATTCATAATTGATGTTTTACAACTTTTATCTCTACGATACTTATCATTATATAAACAATTTTCACGATTTTCTTTCCAATGATGAATGACAATTATAAAATTATCGTTATCATAACGGTTATCACGAACCTTTTTGTGTATCATAGAAATAATTTCTCTTACCTGTGCATTGGTTGTAATTAAACCATCGATACACATAAATTTGTCAATATATATATTAAATATACGTTTAATAACTTCTGGAATTGTACTATAACGACCATAATTGTATGCGTCTGGGTCTACAATTAAGTATTCGTCACAATCCAAAGAACAATATGAGTAACCATTAATACCATTTAACGCCTCATTTCTCTTTCTCCAAGTTGTTTTTCCAGAACCAGGTAAACCCATTAAAATATGTATTTCTTTCTTCATAATCTTATCTTTTATTCTTTTTCTATTTTTTTAATCTCCATTTCTACTGGACTATTTTCAAACGACACTTCCTGAAATTCATTGGGTGGAAGATACATATAACCGCCTATCATTCCTGATAATTTCCAATGATATTTTTTCAAAAAACTATCATATACTTTATAAGGTTCTTTGGGGAATATTTTACAAGCATTACTCCCCTCGTCTCTCGCTATCCAAATCTTCATAAGTCAAAATTTTAAGTGTTTCTAATTCATTTTTATGCTTATTCAATGAATATTCCACATTTTTAATAGTATTTTGTTTACTTCTTATTGATTTTAGTTTTAATTCTTCAAAATATTCTTTAAAGTTTATATCCAACCAAGATGTTTCAAACTCAAAACTACCATATTCGCACCAAATAATTTCTGGCAATTCAGTCATACCTGAATATACATTATCAATATCAATCTCTTTAATTTCATCAGGATAATATCTCACAATCCAACCGACAGCATTTTCAATAGAATCGAGTTTATTACAAACATCTGTCAATATTTTACAAAGTTCTCTTTCGCATTTTGATGATTCTTTTTTGGAATCGGAATTCATACCTTTTAGTAATTCAAGTATTTTTGCTTTCATAATCAATGTGTTTAGTAGTTACTGTTAAGTTTGTTTTTTAATTTATAATAAAAATTATTGTACCTACCAAGTTTATCGTACACGGCTTGTATTTCACACCATTTACAAATATCTTCAATAGTTTTTTTATTAATAGAAATCTCATTTGTATTTGCTAATCTCATAGCATATTCGATATCATATACAAAGGATGTATTAATATTTCTATCTCCGAAATATAGTTGAATATATTGTAATAATTCTATATTTATTTTAATCATTTTATATTGTAATATGTTTGTATATAATTAACAATCATTATCACCGCTTCATCAAATGAAGGTGCATTACCAATATACTCGTTCATTAGACCAAGTGTATCTTCAATCCTAACAGGATCTCTATCTGGTTCAACAACAACTGAAAACACTCTTTTATGTTTTTTGTTTTCATCAGGCATAAATCCCTTATAAGCAATACACCATTTTCCCCAAGCAGTTGGGTATATAATTGGTTCCAACAATTGTGCTGTTTCAGGGTTTTCAATAAGTTGAGGGAGTTTTTTTAGTAATTCGTCCATATTTTTATTTTTTTAGTATTTTATTTACACTACAAATATAACACTTTTATTTCATTTTTCAAAATTATTATATTGAAATAATAATTATTATTTTATTTTTATGTTACATAAATATAACATATAAACAGTAAAGTGTTATGAGCCAACAAGTTAAATCAAAATATAATAAATTCAATCATCCTTTTTATATCTTATGGGATTTTATAAAATACACATTTTTTAAAACAAAAAAGGATTCGATTAAAAATACGACACCATTAAATATAATGTCATTCAATTTAAGAAAAGACTCTTATGAGGATAAGATGAATTGTTGGCAATATCGTAAAGATGATGTTGTTAATTTTATATTAAATGAAAAATCACATATTGTAGGTATGCAAGAAGTTATGCCACATATGTTTAAATATCTTATTTCTAAACTTGGATATCAATATGATTACTATGGTATAAATAGTTTTGTTGGTGGTAAATTAAATATGATTCCAGTTCTTTCATCATTAGGTAATTGTATAATATGGGATAAAACAAGATATATTTGTTTTGATAAAGGTCATTTTTGGTTATCTGACACTCCAAATGAACCGTCAGCAACTTGGGGAAATACAGAAAATCGTTCTTGTGTGTATGTTGGTCTACATGATATGGTTACAAAAGAATCTTATTATGTTTTTAACACACATTTAGACAATATTGGTAACAATCAACAAAAAATGGTTGATTTAATTGCATCAAGAATAAAAGACAAAATGAATAATTATAATATTGTGTTTATGGGTGAATTAAATGTCAATTTTATAATTCCAGAAGAAAGACATAAATTAGACTCTTTAAACATTATGTTAACAAGTACATATAATCACATTAAAGATTTAACATTTAATGCATGGAATCCTAAATTATCTAAAACACTTGATGCTATATATTTTAGTATGAATGATGTTAAATGTAAAGTAATACAAACAAAATTATCAGACCATTTACCTATTGTAATATATAAAGTGTAGTATAAAATTTATACTACACTTTTTTCAATTGTATTCATTCCCATTTTATAATATATTCTGGACACCACATATCACTATCATCTAATGTGACATAATATCCGAGTTTTTCCAATCTTTCTGCATCTGCTGCTGATAGATCCATTTTATCAACTCTAACTTCGTTTTTTCCACAATCACAGGCATTTTCAATTGTTCCTTGAATATTTGGTTCTATACAATTCCAAATGCCTTTAATGGTTCTTGCTTTTGCTTCGTCTTTTGTCATATTAATTAATCTTTAAATTATTGGGTCTTTCATCGTAATGTTTTTGCCAGTCTTTAAGAATATTTTCAAATTCTTCACAACCTTCATCGTATGGTGTTACATTTACAATTTCAAGTTCTTCACCAATATTTTTAACAGGATTATCCCAAATTTGATTCATTGCTGTATTACCAATTTCCGCTAGCAAATCTTCTTTATACTCATTGATTGTATCAGAGTTCCAAAAATCAGGCTTATAAACATCTGTATCAATATATACCTTACAAGTTACTTCTACTTTCATTTTTTATATAAAATTTTAATAAGAACCAAAGGCCAAACAAATGTTAATATTAATAAATATATATTAACCATTCCTGATTCGTTATTTTTATCATTAATCTCTTTGTTTTTATTTGTATAAACAAAACATACAATGATTCCTATTAAGAAATAAATAACTGATAATAAATTCATGATTACTTTTTAATTTTTATAAGAAAGTTAAGAAATATTTTCATTTACCATAAACATTTCTACATATTCTTTACTTTGTTTAGCCAGACATTTTATTTCGTCTAATGTATCTTGATAATCCATAACAAAACCATTTATGGTCTTTCTGTCTGTTGCCAATTGTTGTATATGGTCAAGCCACTTAATGATTAAAGATATATTTTCCTCTTGTGTTTTCAATTTATTACAAGTTACTTTTTTACCATATTTTCCACCATCAATATATCCATTATAATATGCATCACATATTTCACTTGGTACATTATTTGAAATCATACCATCTGTTATTGTTCCTGCTTTATATATTATATCTTCGTCTATAGTTTTCATATCACTTAATATTTAAAGTGTAACTACTCAAAATATAATTAGCGGGAATATCGCTCTTGTAATACCACCAACCACGTACATAATCGTAAGGTTTAATTCCTAACCATTTGATTCCTTTATAATGTCTAATACATCTTTTTGATGGTGTATGATTCAATTCATTAACGGGTGTTTTTTCAAATGAAAATTCAGGAATAATTCTATTTTGTGATTCGATATGTAATAGACCAAGTTCATCAATCCAAATTTCTGCATTAATCATTACATCTCTATTTCGCAACCAATTTACATCATGTGATTTATCAGCACCATAACATACAACTGTATCATCACTTTCGATTATACACCAGTCAAAATTGTAATGTTTATTTGTTTCAAGATTTGTTTTGTTTTCCATATTAATTAAGTTTTAATTATTACCAATTCTCACCTGCTTGTGCTATACCAACTTCACATTGTGCAACATTCCAAGCATATTTTTCAATATCACCTGTATATTCTTGTCCATCCCATTCTCTCCACTTTACTACAATATCAGCGGGATTGACCTTTTGACCATTGATTGTTACTTCAATTATATCGTACATAATTTGTTTTTTTTATATTTTAAGGTCTACATACAGGGTCTTCTTGACATTTACGATAGAGTGGACATTCTAAACATTTATTATATCCCCGACTATTTTTACCATAATCATCATATACAAAAGTATCGTTTAACCTTCTTTCCACTTCGGCTAAATCTTTTTTATCTTGACTGTCTAACATATTTTATTACCATTCTAATGTGTTTTCCTTCATACAAATATCGCCATCAACGGAAGTTAGGAACTTATCACCCATACGGATTTCCATATCAAAATGACCACTATATCCAGATTTGAATGAGAACTGTAGTTCATCGTGCATTATAAGTTCTTCAATATAACGCTTCATAAATTTTCCATTTAGTTCTTTCCAATTCTCGTACATTTGATCTTCTAAATCAGTTATTGCATTTTTTCGTTCCTGTTTTAGAAAGAACTCAAGTTTATTAATTTCATTCCTACTATCCGAATGTAATTTATTATAACGATACTGAAGTTCCTTAAGTGCATCTTCCAATTCTGCTTTTTTCATAATTTAATATTTTAGTTTTCTCATTACAAAGATAATACTTTTATTTCAAAATTCAAAATAATAATTATTATTTTTAATATTCCAAATCCGAATAATCGCTTATCATCACTTCAGAAGATATTATATAAGGGCTTTGATTACTTTTATTTGGAAATGCATACTTATACGCTTCTTCATATGTATCAAATTCTGCATAACCACTACCATCTTGAAAACATACTGGGTCGAATCCACCTCTATGATTTCTGCTTTTTACCGCATATTTAATACTACCATCTGAATAAAGTTCTTTTACTATTCTAACAAACATATTCTTTATTATTTAAATATTATATCTGTAACAGTACCATGATAATCTCTTAATCTTCAATTACACTATCTAATTCATCAAGTGTAATCGTGAAATAATCGCTACATCTATCTCCTGTTTCTGAATCTATACAACTATATGTTATTGTAAACTCATAATTATCTATTAGTTCC
>JAEZKH010000472.1 GCA_023415515.1 Actinomycetes bacterium | reverse complement strand
GCGCTGCTCTCGGCAGCGCCATCACCCTCGTGGTGTTCGCCTTGTCGATGTTCTTCTTCGGCGGCTTCGAAACACCGCTGAGTGCATCAGTTTTCAGCGCAGCCGCAGCTGCACTGCTTCTCGCGTCTGCACCGCAAGAAAACTATGTCATCAGCCTTGACCATGCGCTCGATGATCGAGCTTCCAAGCGCGATTCCTGGGATTGAGAAGTTCACCTCAGACACCCAGGCTGCGGGGCGCACCGTGCGCGCGTCGAAGGACGAGCCGCAGTACAGGGTGCGGAGCGACAAAAGCGGCGACGACGCAGTGCACAAGCCCGATGCGCTGAAGAAGAAGTGACCGCGATGGCCGACGACGACCACGCCCCATATGCGCGAGGGCGTCGGCTACCCGAAACACCGTCTCGCGCAACGCCCGTCCGGCGACGTCAGGACAGCCTCTGGCGCGATTCGCTGATGAACGGGGGTCACGACCCCGTCACGAATCAGTTTTACAGCCCCGCGCTTTCGTCGTCGAGGTCAGCCCGGCTCAGTCCCATCGGGGTGGCGGCCGGGACATCTCCGCCTTCGACGACTGCTCTGGCGATCGGGGTCAGGGCGCTGAAGAGGACTTCGACCTCGGCGTCGTCGAGCGTGTCGAGCGCGGCCAAGGCCAGCTGATCGGTGCTGTCCTCGATGTGTTGTTTGAGTCCGCGGCCGGCATCCGTGAGCGCACCGGTGGCGTCGAGCAAGCCGCGTCGCTCCAACCTGTCCTGGTAGTGGCGCCATTGCTCGTCGTCGTAGTCTCTGCTTCGCATGATCATCTCCTGCGGCACCCGACCGGCCGCGGCGTGCAGCACATTGCACTCCCGCCCTGACAACCCCGCCGACGTCAGCACCGCGACATGCCCGTCGCCGCGATGTTCCCGGAGCAGGGTGGTGGCGTGCCACAGCGCGGCGAGCGGTTCCGTCGGCCACGGCAGCGCCGCGTTGGCGGCGAAAAGCGGCCGTCCGTCGAGCGGTGCGCCGCGTGCCGCCTTGGCGGTCAACTCTGCCGCCGTCCGGACCGCGTCGCCTGAGAGCCCGTAGCGACGTAGCGTGGCGACAGCGGAGTCCTCGCGGGCCCGCAGCGCGGCGGCGGGCGGAGCGACCTCCCAGGCCGCAGGCAGCGCCTTGGCCACTCGAAATGCGGCGAAGTTGTAGAAGATGGCGGTGACGACCTCGGCAGGCACGATGCCAAGCGGCGCGGAGCGGGCCGCGAAATACCCCATCCAGAAGCCGCGATACCCGAGCCCGTCAAGCGCGGCCCTGCTCTCGGGGGAGAAGTACGTGACCGCGTGTACCGGTTCGAATCGGTCGAAGAAGCGACGCGCCAGCTGAGGTTGTCGAGTCACCAGCCCAGTATCACCGACGCTGTTTTCAGCCGTGGCCGGGCTACCGGCCGTCGGCGTCGACGGAGAACTCGTCGGCCACCGCAGTGGCCGCCTCGTCGATGATCGCGCGCATCGCCCGCTCAGCAGCGGCCTCGTCACGTAGCCGGATCGCGCGAGCGACCTCGTCGTGCAGCTCGATCGCCACCGGGTTCGGAGTCGTCGGCATCATGTGATGATGGGTGCGGCCGGTCAGGATCTCGGCCACGACGTCGTTGAGGGCACGGAACATCTCGTTGCCGCTCGCCTCCAACAGCGTGCGATGGAAGACCTTGTCGGCAAGGAGATACGACTCGAGGTCGCCCGCCCGACCGTGTATCACCATGTCGGACACGGCCGCGGCCATGATCCGGCACTGGTGCGGATCGGCTCGCCGGGCGGCGAGCGCGGCCGCCGTGGGTTCGAATCCGCGGCGTAACTCGGACAGCGAAACCAAAACGGCTGCCCGGTCGTCGGATTCGAGTCGCCAGCGGATCACGACGGGGTCGAACACGTTCCACTTGTCCGACGGCTGGATCGTGATACCCACCCGGCGGCGCGAGGCGACCATGCCCATCGACTCCAGAACGCGGATCGCTTCCCGCGCGACGCTGCGTGAGACACCGTGCTCTGCGCTGACGCCGTCGAGCGTGAGCACCTGGCCCGCCGGATATCTGCCGGACGCGATTCCGGTGCCGAGCGCCGTCAGCAGATTGCGATGCAAGGCGCTGACGTTTGACGGCGATACCACACATACATGTTGTCATAGGTTTGCTGAGCGCAACTAAGAACATATCTTTCTGTAATCCTCTTGAAATCGTATGACTATTGATGCATGCTGTGTGACGTCTTGCACAAACGGGTAGGTGGAGCGAATGGGGTCACCAATCGTGGTGATGGGCGTGTCGGGCTCCGGTAAGTCGACAGTGGGCGCCGCACTGGCGCAGCGCTTACGCGTGCCGTTCGCCGACGCCGACGACTTCCATCCGGCCGCGAACATCGCGAAGATGACCGCGGGTGAACCGCTCGACGACGACGACCGCTACCCGTGGCTGGAGGCGATCGGACAGTGGCTCTCCGCGCGCTGCACCGACGGCGGGGTGATGAGTTGCTCGGCGCTGAAGCTCACGTATCGCGACCAGATTCGGCGGCACTGCGCCGATGTCATCTTCCTGCATCTCGCCGGGTCACCAGAAGTCATCGGTAGGCGGCAGGCCAGTCGCCCAGGCCACTTCATGCCTGCGTCGCTGCTGGCCTCACAGTTCGAAACCCTGGAACCGCTCACCCCCGACGAGCGCGGTGTCACCATCGACGTCGATCAGAACATCGACGCCATCGTCGAAAGCTATCTCGCACAGACGGATTCGCGCGATACCGAACAGGAGAACACATGACCCCGGCACTCACCGTCCTGGCGGCCGACACCGAGCTCGCCGAGCCCGTCGCCGCGGGCTGGCAACTCGTGCTCGCCGCGCTGGCGGGTATCGCGTTGATCGTCGTGTTGATCACGATGGCCAAGCTCCATCCGTTCCTTGCGCTGATCTTCGGTGCACTGACCGTCGGCATCGTCGCGGGAGTCAACATCGGCGATGTGCTCGAATCGTTCGCCGACGGGTTCGGCACCACCGCCGCCGGGGTCGGCGTACTGATCGCCCTCGGTGCGATGTTCGCCAAGTTGCTCGCCGACTCGGGCGGCGCCGACGAGATCGTGGACACGATCGTGGGTCACTCCTCACCGAGAGCGCTGCCCTGGGCGATGGCGCTGGTCGGTGCCATCATCGGGCTGCCGATGTTCTTCGAGATCGGCCTTGTGCTCCTGATGCCGGTCATCTACTTGGTCGCCAAGCGGTCGCAGCTCTCGCTCGTGACGGTCGGAATTCCTGCGCTGGCGGGTCTTTCGGCGATGCACGGCCTCGTGCCGCCCCACCCTGGACCACTGACGGCCATCGACCTTCTCGGTGCCGACCTGGGCATCACACTGGCGCTCGGGGTGGCGGTCGCCATCCCGACGGTGATCGTCGCAGGGCCGTTGTTCGGCCGCCTCGCGGGCCGCTGGGTGGTGCTCGACGTGCCCGACCGGTTCGACGCCGATGACTTCAGCCGCAACGGCGGCGGCGGATCGGTTGCCGCCGCCCAGGGCGGCGACGACGTGGGCACTGCGACGCAGACCGCCACCAGGACGGAACGCCAGCGGCCGTCGTTCGGCATCACCCTGTTCTCGGTTCTGCTGCCGGTCGCCCTCATGATGGGCAAAGCGCTGGTCGACATCTTCATCGACGATGAGAACCACCTGCTCCGGCAGACCTTCGACATCCTCGGTCGGCCCCTGATGGCGTTGTTGATAGCGGTGATCGTCGGCATCTTCACCCTGGGCCGTGGCGCTGCGATGACCCGCGACCAGGTCGCCAAGTGCCTCGAGACCTCGCTACCGCCGGTGGCGGGCATCATCCTCATCGTCGCCGCGGGTGGCGGGTTCAAGCAGGTGCTCGTCGACACCGGCATCGGAACGAAGCTGGCCGAGTGGGCGACGGCGGCCAACATCTCGGCGATCCTGCTTGCCTGGGTGCTCGCTGTATTGATCCGGCTCGCAACGGGTTCGGCCACCGTCGCCACGATCACCGCGTCGTCGCTGATGCTCGGCCTCGTCGAGGGTATGAGCACCGGCCAGGTGTCGCTGATCGTGCTCGCGGTCGGGGCGGGCTCGCTGTTCTTCTCACACGTCAACGACGCCGGCTTCTGGCTCGTGAAGGAATACTTCGGGATGAGCGTGGGTCAGACGATCAAGACCTGGTCGATCATGGAGACCGTGCTATCGGTCACCGGGTTGGTCCTCGTGCTGATCCTCGGGCTGGTCATCTGAGCGCGAACGGACGCGCCGAGCGGACCAGGTCAGCCCTTGACGACCTGCGTTCCGCCGGCGAGTTCGTCGTGCTTGCCCTGCTTGGTCGGGCTGCTGCTGATCGTGACCGCGATGACGATCATCGCAACGAACGCCAGCAGACCACCGACGAACGGGATGATCGGTAACAGCGTCCAGACATTGCGGATCGCCGCCTGCTGCGCCGACGGTTTCGGGGCGCCGGCGGGCCCGTGCACCCGCAGTCCGAGCACCCGCTTACCCGGCGTCCAACCCTGGGCCGTCTCGAACGCGAGGAAGTACACGAACATCAGCAGGCCGGTGAACAGACCGGTGACCCAGATGCTGGACAGCGTGTTGGTGAAGAAACTCAGCAGGAAGCTGACGATGCCGACGATGATGCCGTCGATCAACCGTGCGAAGAATCTGACGACAACCCCGCCCGCCTCGAGGCCCGCGGGAAAGGGCGGCGGATAACGTCTCGGATCGCTGCCATATGTCGGATCGGTCATGGTCGCTGCTGACCCTTCTGTGGGAAAGGTTGTGGGTAGCGCCAATCTACCGGCCCGACGCGATCGGTCCGGCGAACTCAACTCAAGCGGCGGCGCTGCTTTCTGGTCTGGGTGCGCGCCGTGTCTGCGAGATCACCTGCGCGGTCCTTCGCGGCTTCTGCGCGCTCGCGCGCGGCCTCGGCGAGTTCTGGTGCGCGGTCACGCGCCACCTCGGCGAGGGTCGCCGCACGGCCCCGCGCGGCTTCGGCGAGTTCTGGTGCGCGGTCACGCGCCACCTCGGCGAGGG
>JAEZKH010000448.1 GCA_023415515.1 Actinomycetes bacterium | reverse complement strand
TGACGCCCATGTGCATGCGTGGGTCGTCGCCCTTATAGCGCGGCACACCTCGGCCGATGTGTGCGATGACGGGGAGGTCGAGCTCGCAGAGCGTCTCCCACAGGATGTCGTAGCGGGGATGGTGGTAAGGCGGCAGGTAGTACTCGAGTGCCAACATCACGCCCGTGGTGAGGCCGTCGTTGTAGGCGCGATGGATTTCCTCGCAGCACCAGTTCACGTCGTCCAACGTGCCGAGGATCGTCGCACCGAGCAGGCGATTCGGGTCCGTCGAGCAGAATTCGGCGAGCCACCGGTTATAGGCCTGAGCGCCTGCTCTGATCAGCTCCGGAGGATAGCCCTCGGTCATGCCGGACGGCTCGGTCGCCAGACCCGATGCCCAAGGCGGATCGTTGTTGCTCTGATCGTCGGGGTAGAACACCTCGGCCGCGACGCCGCTGTGATCGAGTGCCTTGAGACGCATCTTCGGATCCCACGCCACCGGCGTGCCGTTGTTCGGGTCGTATCCCTCAGTGTCCGCGAACCATTTACGGAACGACTCCGGCCAGTACGACGTTTCCTTGACCGATGCGTAGCGCGGAATTCGCCCCTGCAGGTACTCCTTGAACGGCCCTTGCAGCCGCTTCGGCAGGTAGTCGCCGTAGGACTCAGCGAGGGCGCCGACGTGACCGTCCCCCGAAGCTAAGATGATGTGCTGATCGTCCATGGTTCACTCCGCAATGTTGTGTCGGACAAGTTGTCAGAACTCCACCCAAATCTAGCCAGTTTGCCGATAGGAAGTCAAACCCTTCATATAATGATAATCGTTTAGTAGGACCTATCGCCGCCGTACGTGACTGCGGTGCAAAGCTCATGCCTCACAATGCTTCTGGACGGCACGCAGGCACTCCGGTGAGCAGGACTGTCAGACGAGGCATGCGAGGTTTCTCGACGCCTGGGCTGGCCCGGGCTGTTGGCGGGTTCTTGAAACCGGCGCCGAGGCACCCTAGGCCGGGGCGGCGGTCGGAGGCGGCAGGGCAGCCCGATCGACTGGTGCGTCGAAGTCGAGACCGGCAAGCTCACATCCGCTTCGGAAGTCGCGAATATGTTTGGTCATCCACTCGGCGGCCTCGGCCGCATCGCCCTTGCCAATGGCATCGACGATGCGGGTGTGGGCCTCAAGCAGTCGTTTTCCGGTTCCGATCAATCCAAGGACCCTGCTGTAGGCGGGAAATTGGATCGACGTCGTGGGGACGCGGGCAAGCTGGATCGCCCGGTTCCCCGTGGCCTCGGCGAGGAGCGCGTGGAACTCGACATCCACCTTTACCAGCGCTTCGGGATCGGACAACACCTCCGCAGTGTCGCGGAGATTCTGCCGCAGGCGCGACAACATCTCAGCGCCCTCGGGCCGGTCGTCGCTGCAATACGCGGCGGCGAGCGTGGCGATGCCGGGATCGAATGCCAGCTCGAACTCCCAAAGCTCCCGACAGGTGATGCCGTGAAGCAGGAGTGCATCCGCCTGCGAAGCGTGAACCGAGGTGTGGCTGGGTCGGGCAACGCGTAGACGGCGCTGTTTGCCGCGCTCGACCAGTCCGGAGTTCTCGAGAAGCCTGATCGCTTCTCTGACCGTCTGACGCGTAACGCCCAACTGTTCGGCGAGGTCGATCTCGGTTGGGAGATAGCTTCCCTGGCCAATCCGGCCCGAGAAGATTTCACTCTTGATCTGCGCTGCGACCGCCTGGTAGGCCGGAGCGCGCGTGAGCGGTTCGAATGTCGGGTCAGTCATATGCTCGTTTTCCTAGCCTAGCGAGGAGATCACAGCCTAACCGATCAGCACTATTGCCATACAGTCCCACCAGCTACGGCCACGAATCGGCCTGCGACCTTGCTCGTCGGAGCAAAGCGAACCGTAGCGCGACCAGGCACCCGGGACCGCTTGTTTAGTGAAGGCCGACCGACTCGCGGGGCGCAGCATGCTCACCTGCCCTGCTCACTGCGAAGCCCCTGTAGCCGTCGGCCGCGACGGCATCGCACGCGTCGCGATACCTATCGAAACCGGCCGGATACATCATGAACACCACCGGCTTCCCCGGAGTGTTGGCACCTGAATACCACGAGTCGGCCAGGTTGTATATCGTCCTTTCGGCGAGCTTGCCGATAAGCGCGGTCCATTCCTGCGCCGCGGAATCGGTCGCTTCGACAGCATCCACATCGTTATCCCGCGTAAAGCGGATCAGATCTGTGATCCACTCGACGTGCTGTTCTATCGCGACCGGCACGTTCGCCAGGACCGCGGGCGAACCGGGGCCGGTAATCGTGAACAAGTTGGGGAAACCGGGAACGGACAGACCGAGGTAGGTCAGCGGGCCGTCCGCCCATGTGTCCTTGAGCTTCAGACCGTAGCGGCCCTCGATGTCGATTTTGTTGAAGGCACCTGTCACGGCATCGAAGCCTGTCGCGAACACGATGACGTCCAGCGCGTACTCGGCGTCTTCGGTGCGGATACCGGTCGGCGTTATCTCGGTGATGGGAGCGTGGCGAATATCGACCAGCGTGACGTTGTCGCGGTTGTACGTCTCGAAGTAATTCGTGTCGATGAGCGGGCGCTTCGACGTGAACGGATGATCGACGGGGACAAGTTTCTCGGCAACATCCGGGTCCTTCACCGTCTTTCGAATCTTGGCTCGGATGAACTCCGAGACCGTGTCGTTCGCCAGGCGATCGGTCGAGATGTCCTCGAATGTCTCCGTGACCATGCGGAAGCCCCCTCGTTCCCACGCTTCCTCGTAGATGCGGTTGCGCTCTTCGTCAGAGACGGACAGCGCGGACCGCCCGAGGGGCTTGTAGGGCTGACCGCCCGGCGAGTGCTGAGCCTGCTCGACGATGGTGTCGTAGTTCCTCTTGACATCATCGAGGAAAGCCTTGTCGACGGTGCCGTGGCGGGCGGGAAGGCTGAACTGCGGGGTCCTTTGAAACACGAAGAGGTGATCGGCGCTCCGAGCAATCGTCGGGATCGATTGGATACCGCTCGAACCCGTGCCGATGACGCCTACCCGCTTCCCGGTCAGATCGACACCCTCATGAGGCCATGAGGCGGTGTGGTAGGACTGTCCACCGAACGACTCGCGTCCCGGGATGTTCGGGACTTGGCCCGCGGACAAACAGCCAATGCCGGTGATCAAGAACTTGGCCCGAACCACATCGCCCTGATCCGTCGCAACCGTCCAGCGATTCGCCGCATCGTCGTAGCGCGCTGAGGTCACACGCGTGTCGAACCTGATGCTGCGGCGCAGGTCGAACCGATCGGCGACGTGATTCAGGTAGCTCAGGATCTCCGGCTGCTCCGGAAACTTCCCACTCCACTCCCACTCTTGCAGCAGATCCTTATCGAAGGAGAAGCAGTAGAGGTAGGCCTCGACGTCACAGCGGGCGCCCGGATACCGGTTCCAGTACCACGTCCCGCCAACGTCGCTCCCGACCTCGAACACCTGCACCTCCATGCCGAGGCGATCGCGCAGGCTGTGGCACATGTAGAGGCCCGAGAATCCTGACCCGATGACGACAGCGTCAACTTCTCGTGTCGTGTTGCTCGAACCCACTCGTGACTCCTCTTCGACTTCTCGAGTTACTGGCAGATGGCGCTGGGCCGACTCGCCCGGTTTTGGAAGATGCAACGCTGAACTGCCTTGACCACCTGCTGGAAGCCGCGCTCGCTTCCGGGAAGCGGCAGCATCGTGAAGAAGCCGTGCATTTGGCCGGTATGGCGCTGGAAATCGACCGGGACCCCGGCCTCTCTCAAGCGAGCGGCATACGCTTCGCCCTCGTCGCGTAGGACGTCGTGTTCGGCGGTGAGGATCACAGCCGGGGGAAGCCCTTCCAGGGACTCGGAGCGCAGCGGCGACACGTCGGGCTGCGACCGAAGCGCAACGTCGGGCACGTAGTGATCCCAAAACCACGCCATCGTGTCCTTGGTCAGGATCTGTTGGTTCTCGGGATCGAGATATGACGACCGACCGAGGTCGTAGTCCACAACCGGATAGATCAGAACCTGTAGAGCGATCTTCGGGCCCTCACGGTCCCGAGCGCGGAGCGCAGCCGCCGCCGCCATGTTCCCACCGGAGCTGTCCCCCGCGACAATGAGCGGCACGTCGTCGCGGCCTGCGATGTTCGCCAGATGAGCATCCGCCCATTCCAGCGCCGCGTAGCAATCGTCCGCCGCGACCGGGTAGCGATGCTCGGGCGCCAGCCGGTAGTCCACCAAAACGACAGCACACGACGTCCGCTCGGCTAGCTTGCGGGCCATCACATCGAACTGGTCTATGTGGGACAAAACCCACCCGCCACCGTGGAGGTAGACGATCACGCCCCGAACCCTCTGGCGAGGGATGAGCACACGGACCGCGATTTCGCCCCCGTCCACGGGAATGGCGTGCTCTTCAACACGGCTCATCGGCGGCGTGGGGATCGGCCCGTTTCCGGTGACAGGCGGCAATGCACGCACCACTTCCACGGGATATTCGTGCAGCGGCTTAGCGCCCATAGTCGCCATCTGCTTCATCACCCTCCGGGTGGCAAAGTCCAACGCCATCGCAGTCTCCTCTACGGCAACAGAGATACCAGAAACCATACGACTTGTAGTACTGTCTGACCAACCTTTCGTGATGGATCCCCGGAACACAAACTCGTCCGCCTGAAGTGAGACCTCCGGGCTTGGGCACTCCTCGACGAGAGGCTGCGCATAGAGCGCGCTCGACGCGCGGACAGGGTGCCAGCAGCTCAAGGTCAGCCGGGACAATCACCGAGTCGACCGGCGTCCGATTTTCCTTCCCGCCGGCCAACTTTCGGTGACCTCGGTCAAGTAGTGGCCAGCCGGGCGCAGCGCGCTAGCGCGACTACTTCGTCGGCAGGGCCGCGATGAATGATCCCTCCGTGTGATTCCGGCCGTCCTGGTTGTGAGCGGTGAGCGAGCACTCGACAAGGTGCTCGCCATCCTCGACGCGCTTGTCGATCACTTCACCGGTGTACCAGGACACGTCACCTTCGAAGTTCGGTCGGTTGAGTTGGCCAGACAGGCTCTTGAGGTCGGCGTCGTCGCCGATCCATGCCGACGCGAGGCGGAGGAGCCATGAGATCCGCTGATACCCGACGTCGAACCCGCGAGGCATCGCCCGGTTGTCGTACGCCTGGCCCGGCTTGTTGTTGCTGTGACCACCAGTCCATGGGTCGGGAATCGGCTCGAGGGGAATGTATTCGGGAAATCTCGGGTACGCCATCGGGTAATCCACGGGCCCCCAGCGGCGACTGCCCACGAAGAAGAACACCACCTCACCCATCCACAGGGGGCCCTGGACGATCGGCGTCAGGGTGTCGCCTATGTTCACATCCTCGAAGTACCGCGGCTCGGCACCACGGATCTTCTCCGCGCGCTTGTCGGCCTGGATCTTGGCCAGCATCTCCTCGTCGAAGGTCGGGAACTCTTCTTCGGACTTGTACTTCGCCTTGTCCTTCGCCTCACCGACCAGGAACAGGGCGCAGATGCCGACGCCCCTGGCGAGCAATTCGTCGCGCTGGTTGTAATAGGTGGTCTCGCCGTGGAGGTATGCGGTCTGTCCGGCGAACTTGCTCTCCCTCTCCTCGACCCGCAGGAACCTGCGCTTCGCCGTGACGACGTCTCCAACGTGCAGCGGTTGGAAGAACTCCCAGTCCGCACCCGAATAGACGAGGCTGGAGCTATCCGGCATCGCGACCGGCGGATAGGACAAGCCATGATCGATCGAGAGGAAGAAGTGCGGCGCCGCGATAGCACCACCGAATCGGGTGCCCTTGCCGTACGCGGCATCGCACCAGAGAGGGTTGTAGTCGCCAACCGCGTAGGCGGAGCGTCGCGTCTCGGAAATATCGACGGGATCGGGGTTGTCAGCAAACAGAAAACCGATGTGATTCCCGGGGAAAGGGGGAAGTTCCTTCCCTTCCCATTCCTTATAGGCGCCGATGTTCAGCGGATCATCCATCGTTGTACTCGCTCCCTTTCACCATCGGCTGCCGCTCGTGCGGAGCAGTGCCACGCCATTCGGCGTCACTAGATGTTAGTACCATTGTGTGTCAATGCTTGCCAGCGGCCCACTCGTAGACGCTAAGGATCGCGGGTGTGCTCGACCAGCTCGGCCACTGCGCTTTGCGACGTCACGGCAACGAAGGACCAGAGCAGAAATCCTGATCAGAGTATGCGATAGTTAGCGCATGACGACGCTCGCCGGACGCTCCGATATTACGGATCTCACCGATCCCATCATGTTCAGCAACCCCTTTCCGACATACGCTGAGCTGCGCAAATCAGCCCCGGTGGCGCCGGTGCGCGCCCCCCTGATGATCGGGGGGAAGGGTAAGGGATACATGCTGACCCGCTACGACGATGTCGTGGACATGCACAACGACCCGCGGTTTTCCAGCGACCTGATGAACCACGCTGCGGTGCGACGGCTCCGCTGGCTGATCCCGAAGCCGCTGCAGCTGCTCACCGAGACGATGGTCACCAAAGACGATCCCGAACACAAGCGATTGCGCAAGCTCGTGCACAAAGCGTTCACGCCGAAACTCGTCGCCGGTTTGGCTGATGACATCACCCGCATTGCGGACGAGCTCATTGAGCAGCTGGCACAGGCGGGCGACGTCGATCTGGTCAGGGATTACGCTGTGCCGTTACCCCTGACCGTGATCGCTCGATTGCTCGGGGTCAAGGATCACGACCTCGAAGAGTTCCATGGCCTGGCCTTACGGTTGACTCAAACCTCGGCAGCGGGGCCACGTGGCCTCCCCTGGTTCATCCAGAGCGCAGCGAAGCTAACGAAGTTCTTCGGACGCCTCATCGATGAACGGCGTATCAATCCTGACGACGCGCTGATTACGCAGCTGGTGCAATCCACCGAAGACGGTGACAAGCTCAGCGACCGTGAAGCAGTTTCGATGATATTCGTGCTCCTGCTGGCCGGCCACGACACCACGTCCAACCTGCTCGGCAACAGCGTGGTAGCCCTGCTCGACAACCCGGATCAGCTCGCGAGGCTGCGCGCCGAGCCGGAGTTGATCGACACCGGCGTCGACGAACTATTGCGGTTCACGTCTCCGGTGCCAGTCGGGGCAATGCGCGTGGCGTTAGAAGACGTGGAGATCGGGGGAACACGAATCCCCAAGGGCAGCAGGGTTTTTGCGATGATCATCTCCGCTAATCGCGACGAGACCGTTTTCACTGACCCTGAACAACTCGATCTTTCGCGTACACCGAACAAGCACTTGTCCTTCGCCATTGGCCCGCACTACTGCCTCGGGCATCACCTCGCGCGATTGGAGGGCCGTATCGCGATCACCCGGTTGCTGCAACGGTTTGACAATCTGGAGATAACCGTGCCCCGTAACAGTTTGCGGCTCAAGCCCATTCCCAATTTGCGAGGTCTGGAATCCTTGCCGATGCGCCTCAGCTGACTGGTAACCGCCGCAACTACGCGCAGCGTCAACTACATTTGTGGCGTGCACCATTGAGCGTGCCAGACGCCAAAAGCCAACAGCTGCAACGCCTCCTGCAAGTTGACTTGATGTTCTGCCGCTGACGCCTTCGTCGGCGTGATGCTCCTAGCCGGTTCCCGGAATCGCTCCGGCGGGCCAACCGTCGCTCTCGGAGCGCACCGTGCGCCGGTCCGGGCGCAGGCTGCGGAGCGGAGGGTGACGCACCATCAGGGAGTTCAAGGACGCCAGCGTCAGATGCATTCGTTGGGCCCGTGCGTCGAGCAGCCGCACCAATTCCTCATCACGATCCGAGCCTGCAGTCTGCACGAGATGGAGCAGCTCGGCCCCGGCTTCACCCGGGTCGGGGCGATAGCCGAGCACTTGCGCGAGATCATCGAGATCGGCCGCGTCGAGGGCCGGACCGATCTCGTCGACCCGTCGCAAATGACTGGCCAGGCGCCCGAGTGACATGAGCTCGTAGTCACCGCGGGACGCGGCCCGTAATCCGTCGACGAGATGACGAATGGCGGCAGTATGCGATGTGGGGCGTGGTTGTGGAACTTCGACTGGATCGAGCTTGTAGCCGCCGAGTTCGGCGATGCACTCGAAGGACCAGCGCGTCATATTGGTGTACCAGGCCAGGTACGAGATCCAGTCGACCCCCGGCACCGGACGAGCGAGCGGTGGTCCAGTCGAAATCGGGGATACCGCGTTGTAAAGAACCGTGTGGTACTCGACGACATCATGGTCGAGGCGAACTCCCGTGATCTCCTCGTAACGGGTGCCGATCTCGGCCAGCTCGCCGATGCTTTTGATGGTGTCGCGTATTCGGAGCGCGGCGAGATCCATCAATGGATCGCCCACGTGGGCGAGCTCGAAGTCGAGCAGCCCGGTGATCCGGCCGTCGGCGAACATGAACTGAAAAGCGTCATACGGGATGAACCGGGTAAGTGCATGGCGATCCGCCGGTACGTTGTCCTCCAGCCATCGCAGTAGGAACTCGACGATCGGATCGGGCGCCAGTCCCTCCATCCGAGTCCGGTACATCGCTTCCATCGTGCGGATGTAACCGAGACCCGTCGCGGCCGAGTCCCCAGGGATTTCGAAGCCGACGTCAGCGGCCTCATTGAGAGGGATTTCGTAGATGCGGGCGAGCAATTCGAGGTACTCGTCCAGCAGTCGTCGCCGCTCGTCGTCGTTCGCCGCGAATGACATGTCGACGTGCCCGTGCAGGCGGTCCATGACGAGCGCGTATGGCTCGTCGCACAAGCCGTACACGTGGGGCACCGGGATGCCGTGCGCCTCGAGCAGGTTGTGCGTGCGCACCTCATCGCTGATGCGGTACGGCACTATGATCTCTGGTTCCCGCTCTCCGCGAGCGTGCAGTGGTATTACTCGGCCGGCTACCTCCATATCGATGTTCCACGCGGGCCGCCATCGCTCCACCCGGGAGATATTCAGCACGCGGCCGCGAAGGGTCTTTTCGAGCCATGCGGTGAGAGCGGCTTCTTCCTCTCCGACCGAGCCGTCGACTCCGACTTGCGTCACGAGCCTCATCTTGTCTGCTCGTGCAGTTCTTTATCAGGGATATGGCTGATTTCTTTATCAGGGATTAGGCTGATTCCGAGGGGTCGTGTGTTCCAGCGCCCTCTGATCACACGCATGGTCACGCCGCGCGCCCTCGGCCAAGACGTCGACCACGGAGGGAGGAACCTTGGGTACCGACAGGCGCAACATCGTCTGGATCACCGGCGCGACCTCTGGCATCGGCGAAGCGCTAGTGCGAAATTGCCCGTGGCCCGACACGGAGATCATCAGCCTGTCGCGGCGACCCCATCCCGACGTCGAGACGGTCCGCTTCGACCTGACCGACATGAGCACATGGGATGGCGTCGGCGAACACCTCACCAATCGACTGTCGGACTTCCGGGGCGAGCGGGCCGTCTTGATCCACAACGCCTTGTACCACTGGGGCGGGCGTGCCTTCGTCGGCGAGGGCGAGCACAAGAATCACCGAGACGAGGTGATCGCCAATACTGCTGCACCACTGGTGCTGGGTGAGCTCTTCATGCGTGCCTGCCGGCCGGCTGTCGACGCCGGTGTCGATGTCGGTCTCGTCCAAATCTCGTCGGCTTCGGCCCGCATCGTGTACCCGGGCATCGCCACCTACTGTGCGTCGAAGGCGGCCATGGAGCAGTGGGTGAAAACCGTCCGTAAAGAGCGTGAACTGCGTGGAAAGGGGCCGTGGGTGTCCGCAATCCGTCCTGGCTTCGTCGATACCCCGGGAGCTAGGCGCGACGCCGCCCTTCCGCCCGACACGTACCCCGGTATACCTGGAATCGCCGAGGCGCTGGAGGCCCGTCACTGCCTCGGGGTCGACGAGTGCGCCGGCAATATATGGGGCGCCATCCCGGAGGACTGTAAAGCCAACGCCGTCCTCCTCTTCGGGGAAGCCGTCGGCGTCACCTGACGTTGCGTCGTCGGCCTGTCCGAGTGATCGCCCAAACCGTGCTTTTGAACTCCGCGTCAGCGATCCTCCCTGGGTCACAACAGCCAACCAGTAGGTTTCCGGGAGCGCGCTGTTCAGGCCTTCTTACCCTGCGCGCAAAAGCTTTTGGTTCGCTCCGCGTTGATGCGCGTGATCTCGGAGACGCTGACCTCATCACTTCTCAGGCCGAACTCGGCGCATCCTCGGGCAGGCGTGTTTGCATGCGCGCTGGTGTGAACGTGAGTAGTTCTCTGGGACCCAAGTCCTCCTCAATCGCCGGACGAAACGTGATCGAACGTTTTGGCGGTAACCGGATCTCCCCATCGCCCCTCGGCCTCGGCAAGGGCACGCAGCGCCGCCGAGTTGGACAGCACGGCAATCGATTCCGCAGAGAATCCAAATCGTCGACAGTAAACAGAACCGGCATGGGGCGTCCGTGCACCGTTACCGTGATCCGGTTGTGCTGCTCGCCGACACGGGCCACCAACTCCGAAGGGTGCGCGTTCACCTCCGCGAGTGAGCTAAGCGCGATGCGCGCCGCGAGCCCCAGGTCGCTGCCGACGAAACATGCTGGCGTTGAAGTCCGTCAGGTCGGCGATTTGGGGCGCACGGTACGCGGGCACAGCAGATGCGCGATACCTGGTGCGACGAGCGCCGAACCCTCGGATTGAAGACTATCTTGCGGAACGCCGGCTATTAGACGTCACATGGCCGGCTTCCCGTGAAGAATGACGGGAAGATGTGTCGGGCCCCGTAGTGAGCTGTTGGTCGACCAGGTGGTGGGTCCGGTCGTCTCGACGCGCGTTACGCGATCGACGAGCTCACGGAGAACGGCTTGTGCTTCCATACGTGCCAGCGGGGCTCCGAGGCATAGGTGTGGGCCGTAGCCAAAGCCGACATGGGAGCGCGGATTTCGGTCAGCGCGGAAGGTGTTGGGGTCGTCGAAGGCGAGAGGGTCGCGGTTGGCTGCACCGAAAGACAGCAGCAAACGTGAACCTGATGGGATGGTCACATCCCCTACTTGGTAGTCGGCGCGGGTGTACCGGTAGAGGTTCTGTATGGGGCTGGTGTGGCGGACGTGTTCTTCGATGGCTTGGGGTATGAGGTCGGGGTTGGCGCGGATCATGTCGTATTGATCGGGTTGTTCCGCGTAGGTGTGCAGCATCCCCCCGAGAAGGTTGGTGGTGGTCTCATTGCCAGCGATCATGAGCAGAGCGGCGATGTAGAACAATTGGTCGTCAGAAAGGCCATTCTCGTCGTTGTGCTCCAACAGGCGACCGAGTACGGTGCCCGATCCTTTGAGTTCTCCATCTGCGAGGTGTTTGAGAAAGTAGCTGCGCAGCGCCATCATGGCCCGAACTGATCGCGCAGTTTGCGCCATGCCGGTCAGGGTGGGGGTGAAATTAAGGACTTGGGTGGCTTTGTCTGACCAGCGGCGGAATTCGGCGATGTCGGTTTCCGGGACGCCGAGGATGCTGGCGATTGCGCGAAGCGGCATCGGCATCGTGAGCCGCTGGACGGCATCACAGTTGCCGGTAGTGATCACCTCGTCCACGAGTTCGGCCGCGAGCTTGTCGATGACCGAGCGCCAACTGTCCAGAGCGCCTTTTGTGAAAGCGGGCTGCACTTGTTTGCGCAGGCGGCTGTGCTGCTCCCCATCGGTGACCACAACGACGTCCGCCTGCATGCGTACCCGGGTTACGCCATGGCTGCTGGTCACCTGACCTGTATCGCGCAGGGCCGCGCGCACATCGTCAAGTCTGTGCAGAATCCACGTGGCGCGCCTGGGGTTGTAGTGGACGCGCCCGCTGCGGTGCAAAGCGTCGTAGGCAGCGTGGGGCTGTGCTGCCACGGCCGGGTCCAAGGGGTCATAGTCAGTGTTGACCGCACCGGTCCACCCGCTGTAGCCACGTCTGTACATCCGTATCGCCGCAGATGTGTTCATCCGCGCCGCTGAGCCGAGAAGCGACAGCATCCCAGCGGCGCCGTCAGCGGCCTTCGTTCCCATGTTCACGAGTCAGTGCACCTTCCGACACAATTCTTCTCAGCATCGAGAACAATTTGCCTCCGGGTCAATGCTCGGCGAAGAAATTGAAACTCTCGGCACCACACCGATCGACGCGTGGCCACCAAGAATGGGCTCCGACCTGCGCATTCAATGAGACACATCGAGGTATATGTCTCGAACGTGAGAGTACGGATTCTTTGTCTGTCTACAAGACGCCAAACCCGTTGACCGCGTGATCTTCTGGCATCCATCAGACAACCGAGGCGAAACCGTTTTCGCTGATGCGTTCCAGTTCGACATCGACCGCTCCCCCAAACCAACACATCGCCTTCGGCGCCGGGCGGCGTGCATACCTGACTGGACGCAACCTTCCCAAAGAAGTACGGGCGGTGTTGGAATCGATCGCCGCCGGATACGTCGTCGAGGTTGCCGGACCCGAGGTGCGGACCGGAGCCGGGCCGGTTCACAACATCGGCAACGAGATTGAATCGCTACCGGTGCGGTCACCGCGCGCGACTGCCAAGGTTGGCCGCCCCGCTGAGCCACAGCGGAACGGCGCCTTGCGGAACGGGTTAGGCATCTGGTGAACCCGTCAGAGACAGCTCCGGCCAGGCCGGCGGAGCGCGGCGAGCTAGAACAGAGGTGCCAGGCAGGACGCGCGTCATGGTTAGCCACGTCGGCAAGGCCCCCGAACGGTGAAAGGTGCCAAATGTCAGCGGCCAGTCACCTGCGCGTCGATTGATTGTCAGCGTGGAGCAATTCCTTATGAGGATTTACAACTCCGTGCCGCGTCCCTAAACTGTGAAAATGCCAATCCGGTCGCAGCTCAGCTTCGCCAAGACGTTCGCGCCAGTGATGATTGCAGGTCTGTCAGCCGACGCGGCGCGCAAGGTCGCACGCAGAGTGCGTCCGACGCGGATTCCGTCTGGCGTCACAATCACCGATTTCGACCCCCTGAACGACGAGATGGCGTCCGACCCCTACCGTTACTACCCGGAGCTTCTAGCTGGTCCTGCCGTCCACTACAACCAACAACGCGACATCTACATCCTGTGCCGTCACGAGGATGTTCGCGCCGGAGCCCGTGCCTCCGACGTCCTGTCCAGCGCTGATGGCATTGCCTACAGCCGGGTGCGCGCTGAATCTCTGCTCACGGTTGATCCGCCCAAGCACACCGCCATGCGCAAGCAGGCCCAACCGGCCTTTACCCGCGGAGCTCTGCAGTCGTGGCAGGACATGATCGAGAAGCTGTGCATCGATCACACCGCCGCGTTGTTGGCCGGTGAATCGGTGGAGATCGTGAAGACACTCGCCGAGCCGTTGCCTACTGCGGTGATCGCCCACATTCTCGGTATCGGCGATGACGACTTGGCCGCCTTCAAGGAGTGGTCCAACGAGGCGGTTCGTTTGACCGGCCTCGACCTGTCGCGAGCCGGGTTGCGGCAGGCCCCCCGCGGCATGCGGGCGGTCAGCCAGTTCCATGCTTACTTCACCGGCAAGCTCGAACGAGGTGAACTGCTGGACACGGACACCGTATTGGGCAAACTGGTTGCCAACGCCCACGACGGTCGGCTGAGCAACGACGAGTTGTTCTTCTTCGCCATGTCGCTGCTGCTCGCCGGTAACGAGACCACGACGAATATGCTGGGCACCTTATTCTTGACGTTGTCGGACAACCCCGACCAGCTGCGTCTGCTGCAGGAACGCCCGGAACTCATTCCGAGTGCCATCGAAGAGCAACTACGCTACTACTCGCCGATCCAGGGCTTGTACCGCACTGCCCGCGCCGATTACGTCGTCGACAACGTCACGATTCCAGCCGGATCGCGGGTCCTGCTGTTGTGGGGAGCCGCCAACCGCGACCCTCGCCAATACGACAGCCCCAATGAGTTCCGCGTCGACCGCAATCCGACCGGGCACGTCGCCTTCGGTTCTGGCGTTCACTTGTGCCTGGGCGCTCACTTGGCCCGGTTGGAAGGCCATACTGTGTTGCGCGAGATCGTCAACAATGTTGGTCGTATCGACGTCCTGGGCGCACCTGGGTGGCGGACGAATCCCACGCTGCGGGGGCTCGAAAAGCTGACCGTGCGGGTGACGCGTCGTGATCTAGCCACACAACACGTCGACGCGGCACCTGCATCAGTCTGAGATCGCCGAGCCGTCGCTCCCGCAATTGCACTGATGGCGACAGCCGTGGGCCGGAGGGATTGTCCGCCTCACGGCTCAACGGCTGAGCACGTCCTTTAGGACGTCGCACTGTCGGTCGAAGAACGCCTTCGACACCCCAACCCAAGGCAGGACGGTGTCGAATCCGTGGAAAGCACCGGCAATGGTGTCGAGCTGGCACTCAACCCCCGCATCGACGAGACGCCGCGCGTACTCCACGTCCTCGTCGTAGAGCGGATCCAGAGTTCCGACACCAACCCATGCGGGCGCGACACCGGACAGGTCGTCGTGCCGCGATGGCACGGCTGCTCGCGGATCGGCCGAGCCAAGGTACGCCTGCCAACCGATGCGGTTGGTCTTCGGCGTCCACATGCGATAACGGGGGCTGTCGGGCACCCGTTCACCGGAACGATCGTCGACCATCGGGTACACCATCAGCTGAAAGAGCGGGAAGACTTCGCCGCGGTCACGCGCAAGCAACGCCAATGCGGCGGTAAGCCCACCGCCGGCGCTCGCCCCGCCGATGATGATGCGGGTCGGGTCGATTCCCGGTAGCCGGCTAAGCCAGGTCAAGGCCTCGTAGCAATCGTTTAGCGCTGCCGGATAGGGGTTTTCGGGTGCCAGTCGGTAGTCGACCGCGGCAACGGGGATCCCGAGCCGCTTGGCGAAGCGGCGGCACAAGGAACCATCCTGCGCAGCGGTGCCGACGATGTAACCGCCGCCGTGCATCCACAGCAGAGCGGCACCGGGATGACTCTCGGTCTCAGGGCGGTGCAACTGCACCCCAGCACCCGAGGGCAACGTGAGCACCTCAACGTCCTTCCGAGCCGGCAGGTACGTAATCGCCTTGGTAATCGCCGTGAAGACGGGCAGGGTCCGCTCATTGAGCGGCCCCCGCGGCAGTATGCGCGCGAACCGGCGCAGGTCGGGGTGGAAGTCGTGGCCCGTCGACGCGCCAGCCATCAGACCGGGAAGCTCACGCCGGTGAGCTCTTCACAGACGGACCACAATCGCCGCTGCGCATCCTTATCGTGCGATCGCGCACTCGAAGTGACCAATTTGGGGTAGCCCTTGAGCTCCAACAGCCGATCCGGACCCCAATACTGGCCGCCTACGACCTCGGGTTCGGTTGCAGCGAGCAACTGCGGCAGTGCACCTTGATCGGGGCTTTGCGCAATCAACGGACCGAGGTAGTTAAAAAGTGGTTGAAGTGGCGCCCATACATGTCGGAACAGTTCCGAATCGGTCATCCCGGGATGGGCGGCCACCGCGATCGTCGGCTTGCTTGCCGCGGCCAGCCGACGCTGCAGCTCGTAGCAGAACATCAGGTTGGCCAACTTCGACTGTGCGTAGGCGGCACTTCGGCTGTAGGACTTCTCCCAGTTCAGATCATCAAAGTGGATCTTTCCGCCCATCTTGTGGGTGAGGCTGCTCACGATGACGACGCGCGACCCCTCGACATCGAGCATGTTCTGCAGAAGCAGTCCGGTAAGCGCGAAATGACCGAGACTGTTCGTGCCGAACTGCAATTCGAAGCCATCTTCGGTGAGCTCCTTGGGCGGAATCATCACCCCCGCGTTGTTGATGAGCAGGTCGATGCGAGGGTAGGCGGCGCGTAATTCGTCAGCCGTTTCGCGGATCGAGCGCAAGGAACCGAGGTCGAGCCGTTGAACCTGGACCTTGGCGTCGGGCGTCCGATTCAGGATTCGCTCGACCGCCTCCTTACCCTTGTCCGGGCTGCGGACTGCCATGACGACGGTGGCCCCGTGCTCAGCCAGCACGCGCGCGGTGTCGAAGCCCAGTCCGGTATTGGCACCGGTCACAATCGCGATCCGTCCCGATTGATCCGGGACATCGGATTCGCCCCACTTCTCGGAAATCACTTGCCTTCCAGTCCAATCCCGGGCGTGACCGCCCGACAGCGATGCGCTAGTCGTTGAGTGGCACTTATCTACTGCTCTTGAACAATGGGCAGCCAGAATTGACGCATATTTACGATCTGCGGCTCAGACCGCTGTGCGAACCCGCGGTACGTTGAGCTCGACGCGGCACGTCTGCGCATCCTCAACTGCTCATAATGGGAGCGAATTCCGGTGCGATGAGATCGGCGACTCTGGCCCATGGCACGGTGACTGCCTTCAGCCCCCCGCCGAATTGGTACTGGGGAAAATGCAGCTCGATTCCCTCTGCAGTCGCGATCCATGCTCTGTAATTGATGTCGATTGGCGCGAATTCCCCTCGGAGCCGCCAGTCACGGAGCCAAGTCGGCGGGGCCACGGCCGCCATAGCGGCTTCGGTGGCCTCGCTCAGCCGGCTTAATCCGGCTTGTTTGTCGACGAACAGGTTGTCCCAGGTGATGCGGACCCCACTTCGGCCATCGAGCACCATGCTCGCCACCGACAGCACAGGCATGTGCGGCTCGTTTGTGTTGTATTGGGTGGTAAAGAGTTCCGACACCGCCACGGTGCCGATTGTCAGCGTCCCGTTGGAGTCGAAGGTCCACGGATGCCGGGTCGATCCGTCCCAGGTGGCCTGTTGCACTTGCCTGTTGGCCTCAGCGTCGAGGTGTTCGTTGATCCGGCCGGTCACTGCTTCATCGCCTCCGGCGACGCGCTGATAGTGGACGGTCCACGTGCCCAATTGATCTGGACTTTTGCCCGAGATCATGGCGGGCACTGGCGCGAATCCGGCTGCATAGGCGATCGGTGGGGCAAACGATAGCGCGATAGCGGCGAGGATCGCTATCGCCTTGGCGGCCAAGCCCGCGGATCTCTGTCGGGTGGATTTCACTGCGGTCCGGGCTATTTCAGCTCAACGTTGCTGGCCAGCCACCGGCCATCGACGAGTTCCATCGTCATGGCGACGCGGCTGCGGTCCATGCGCGGCTCGGGGCTGGCGGTGTTGGTGATCCACTGGTCGATGAACATCACCACGTCAACTTTGGTTTTGGAGGCGGACTTGACCGCTGAGTCGATGACCGTGCCTTTGCTCACCGCTTTGTTGTCGATGAGAAGCTGGCGCAGCTGGCTGGCAGATTGGCTGTACATGCTCTTGAATTCACCGGTCGAGCCTTCGACGACTTGGTTGAAATTCTCGTCGATACCGTTGGTGTCGATGCTGGTCAGGATGACGGCGAAGTTTTCGGCCGACAGCAGTGCGGCTCGGCTGGCCCTCTCAACGTCTTCGTGCTGCTTGTATTGCCAACCAAAGAACCCGGCTGCTGCCAGTGCCGCAATGAAAACCAGAATCGCCGCGCCGGTAAGGGTAAAGCGCAACCAGCGTCTGCGGGATGCCGCGACAGTTGTATGTGTCTCGGTTTCCGTGGTGTCTCCGTCGTCGGTTCCTGCGGCGTCACTGGTTTCTTCGGCGTCGTGATCGGCCGCGGTCTCCGTGGTGAGGTCCTTCTTGCCTTCGGCGGTGTCCTCGAGAGTCTCGGCGGCTTCCGAATCGCTCGCGTCCGCAACCGTTTTGGCGTCCTTGGGTTCAGGCGGGTCGGCGTCCTCGAGGACTCTGGTGAA
>JAEZKH010000446.1 GCA_023415515.1 Actinomycetes bacterium | reverse complement strand
CCCCCCCCGCGGCCGGCCCGCGGCCAACACCCGGTCGGTGCCGAGTTGACCCTCCACGCTCATCGCGGCCGCGACGTCGGCGAGACGGAACAGGTCGTCCAGATCGGTGAGTGCGAGCACCAACTGGCCGAGCATGCCGTCGGTGCCGTTGATCAGCGCCAACCCCTCCTTCTCGGCGTAGGTGACCGGCGTGAGGCCGTGCCGGGCCATCGCCTCGCCCGTCGGCATCAGCTCACCCTCGGGCGTGCGCACATGCCCTTCGCCCATCACGGCGAGTGCCACATGGGCCAGCGGTGCGAGATCTCCCGAACAGCCGAGGCTGCCGTATTCGTAGACGACCGGGGTGAGGCCGGTCGACAGCAGATCGGCGTATCCCTGCGCGGTCTGCGTGCGGACCCCGGTTCTGCCCGACGTCAGCGTCGACAGCCGCAGCAGCATCATCGCGCGGATCACCTCACGCTCGACCTCGGCTCCGGTGCCTGCCGCGTGTGAGCGAATCAGGCTGCGCTGCAACTGCGTCCGCATCTCATGCGGGATGTGGCGGGTCGCCAGCGCCCCGAATCCGGTCGACACCCCGTATACGGGCTTCGCCGCCTCGGCGAGCGCCTCAACGTGCACGCGACTGGCCGCGACGGCATCCAGCGCCTCGGCCGAGATGACGACACCTGCGTCGGCGCGTGCGACGGCTACGACGTCGGAGAACGTGACCGGGCCGACGCCGACGACGATCTTCGAGTCAGGCATGGCAGCTGCTTTCGTTCGTTGGGGTACCTCCCGCGACGACGGTGTGGACGATCGGGACGCCGGGGCGGTAGGCGAGGTGGATGTAGGAGGGCGCGTCGAGCATGACGAAGTCGGCGCGCATGCCCGCGGCGAGGACGCCGACGTCGTCGCGCCGAAGGGCGGCGGCGCCGCCCGCGGTGGCCGCTCTGAGCGCCTCTGAGGGCGTCAGGTGCATGTCGCGCACGGCGAGCGCGATGCAGAACGGCATGTTCGTCGTGTAGGACGACCCCGGGTTGCAGTCGGTCGCGAGTGCGATCGTCACCCCTGCGGCGACGAACCGTCGCCCGTCCGGCCACGGTGCGCGGGTGGAGAATTCGGCGCCGGGCAGCAGGGTGGCGACGGTGTCGCCCGCCGCAAGCGCCTCGAGGTCGCCGTCGTCGGCGAACGTGCAGTGGTCGACCGACGCCGCGTCCATGTCGACCGCGAGTTTGATCCCACCGCCGGGGGCCAGCTGGGAGGCGTGCAGCCGAAGACCGAGGCCCGCGTCCGCACCGGCCTGCAGGATGGTCCTGGCCTCGTCGACGTCGAATGCGCCGCGGTCGCAGAACACGTCGATCCACTTGGCGTGCGGCGCGCAGGCCGCCAGCATGTCGCCCGCCACCAACCTGACGTAGTCGTCGCGGCGGTCCCGGTACTCGACGGGCACGACGTGGGCGCCGAGGAAGGTGGTCTCGTCGGTGGCGCGGCGCGCCACCTCGAGCGCGCGGCGCTCGTCGGCGACGGTCAGGCCGTAGCCGCTCTTGGTCTCGAAAGTGGTTACGCCGCATGCAGACAACTCCGCCGCAAGCCGGGTGAGGTTGTGCGACAGCTCGTCGTCGTCCGCCGCGCGGGTCGCCGACACCGTGGTGGCGATCCCACCGCCGTCGTACGGCGTGCCGCTCATCCGCGCGGCGAACTCGGCTGACCTGTCGCCCGCAAACACCAGGTGGGCATGGCTGTCGACGAATCCCGGTATCACGCTGCGGTTTTCGCAGTCGACCCGGCGGTCGGCGGCTGGCGCATCGGCTGTCGGCCCGATCCAGGCGACACGATCGCCGTCGACGACCATCGCCGCGCCGTGGTGGACACCCAACTCCGAGCCGTCGCCTTGGGCCGAGTCGTTGGTGACCAGTTCGCCGATGTTGTCGTAGAGGACGGTCATCGGCACGCCCCGATCGCCGCGGCCAGCGCCGCCCCGACGTCGGCGAACGAGACGTGTCGGCCCGCGGTCACCACGCGTCGGCCGTCGACGACCACATCGGTGACATCGGCGGCCGCCGCCGCGAAGACGACGTTCTCGCCGGTGGCGCCGCCGCCGGCGGTGCGCACGGATCCGAGGTCGACGGCGACCAGGTCGGCCCGGGCGCCGACCCGCAGCACACCGGCGTCCGACCAGCCGAGAGCGTGCTGCCCTGCTGCGGTCGCCGAGTCGAGCAGCGTTGCGGCGGAGATGATCCCCCGTTCCCGACGGGCCAGCCGCTCGTCGAGTTCGACGGCGCGCGCCTCCTCGAACAGGTCGATGACCGCGTGGCTGTCGGAGCCCAGGCTGAACGGCCCGCTGCCCGCCAGGAGAGCAGGCGCGGGACCGATCCCGTCACCGAGGTCCCGCTCGGTCGTCGGGCAGAAGCAGACGCCGGCAGCGGTGTGATCCAGGTCGGCGATGTCTTGATCGGTGAGATGCGTTGCGTGCACGGCCGTCGTGCGCGGGCCGAGCACACCGTTGTCGCGCATCACGGCGGTCGGGGTGCAGCCGTGCACGGCAAGGCAGGCGTCCACCTCGGCCGTCTGCTCCGAGGAATGCACGTGCAGCGGCGCGTCGTACGCATCGGCCCATTCGACGACGGCCTTCATGTCGGGGACGGGGACTGCGCGCACGGAATGTATTGCGGCGCCGACGATCACGCGCTCCTCCGCGCCGACGTCGTCGCGGAGCTGGTCCACCCGTTGGGCCCACGCCGCTCCCGACCCGTCGCCGAACCGCTGTTGTGGTCCGTCGGCGAGCGGGGCGCCGTCGATGTCTGCGCTCAGATAGCAGGTGTCCAGCAACGTCAAGCGCACGCCGGCGTCGCGGGCGCCGGCGATCAGCGCCTTGCCCATCTCGTTGGGATCGGCATACGGCCTGCCGCCGGTGTCGTGGTGGAGGTAGTGGAACTCGCCGACCGCGGTGATGCCCGCCAGCGCCATCTCGGCGTAGACGGCGGCGGCCAGGTCGCGGTAGCGCTCGGGTGTCAGGCGGCCCGCGACGTCGTACATGAGCTTGCGCCAGGTCCAGAAGCTGCCCCGGTCGCGCTGTGTCCTCGCCCGCAGCGCGCGGTGGAAGGCGTGTGAGTGGGCGTTACCGAGCCCTGGAAGTACAAGGCCGGCAAGCACATCCGACGACGCTGTAGGCCGGGCACCGATCTCGACGGTGGCGATGCGCCCGTTGTCGACACCGATGCGAACCGAGTCCGACACGGCGCCGTCCAGCCACGCGTGCTCGCACCAGAACGTCGTCACCGTCACGACGACACCCAGTCGGCCATCACGTCCGCAAGGGCCTCCGCGCCCGTGCGGCAGTCCGATATCTCGGCGTACTCGTCGGGCGAGTGCGATATCCCGGTCGGGTTGCGCACGAACATCATCGCGGTCGGCACGGCAGCCGAGAGGATCCCCGCATCGTGACCGGCGGCCGTCGGAAGGACAGGGACGTCGCCGAACCTGGAGAGCGCAGACTGCACCCGCCTCCGTGGCGCATCGGGGAACGACACCACAGGCGTGATCGACTCAGCCGCGAACTCCAGCGAGACGTGGCCGTCCTTCGCGTACTGCGCGGCGGCATCCCTGATCGCGTCGACGACAGTGGCCAGCGTGGCCTCGTCGGCGGCGCGCGCGTCGAGCCAGGCATCCACCCGGGACGGGATCGCGTTCGCGCCGTTCGGCGATACGCGGAGCTTTCCGAACGTCGCCACGCAGCCGTGCCGTGCCGCCTCGATGCGCGCGGCGTGCACGGCGGAGGCGAACGGCAGCATGGGATCGCGCCGGTCGATGAGCCGGGTGGTCCCCGCGTGGTTCGCCTCGCCGCCGAACGTGAGGTGCCAGCGGCCGTGCGGCCAGATCGACGACGCGACCGCCACCGGCGCACCCAGGTCGACCAGGGCACGGCCCTGCTCGACGTGCAGTTCGACATACACCCCGACGCGGTCGGCGAGGGTGTCGTCGGGCCCGACATGCTCCGGGCGGCGACCGACGGCGAGAAGCGCGTCGGCGAGCGTCGTTCCGTCGTTGTCACGCAGGCCCAGCGCCCGCTCGGCGGGAAGCGCGCCCGTGCTCAGCTGCGACCCGACGCATGCGACGCCGAACCGCGCGCCCTCCTCGTCGGCGAATGCCACCACCGCGACCGGAACCACCGGTTGGACGCCGCGCTCACGAACCAGATCGACGGCGTGAAAGGCGGACACGACACCCAGCGGCCCGTCGAATGCGCCGCCGTCGGGCACCGAGTCGAGATGGGATCCGGTGACGAACGCGCCGCGCGGGTCGCCGCGCCACCCCGCGGGCATCCACCACGCCCAGGTGTTGCCGTTGCGGTCCTCCTCGACGGACATGCCGCGGCGCCGGGCTTCGCCTGTGAACCACTCGCGCAGCGTGAGATCAGCGGTGTTCCACGCGAATCGGCGATAGCCACCGGTAGCGGGTTCACGACCCACGTCGATGATCGAGTCCCACAGCGAATCGAACGTCGTCATGCGTTCTCCTGCATGGGAATACGCACCCCACGCTCAGCCGCCACCGCGGCGGCGTGCTCGTAGCCGGCATCGACGTGCCTGATGACACCCATGCCGGGGTCGTTGACGAGCACCCGTTCGAGCTTCTGCGCGGCGAGTTCGGTTCCGTCGGCCACACAGACCTGGCCGGCGTGGATCGAGCGCCCCATCCCGACGCCGCCGCCGTGGTGGATCGACACCCACGACGCCCCCGACGCCGTGTTGACGAGGGCGTTCAGCAGTGGCCAGTCCGCGATCGCGTCCGAACCGTCGGCCATCGCCTCGGTCTCCCGGTACGGCGATGCGACCGAGCCGGAGTCCAGGTGGTCGCGCCCGATCACGATGGGCGCGGACAACTCGCCAGAGGCCACCATCTCGTTGAACTTCAGGCCGGCCCGGTGCCGTTCGCCGTAGCCGAGCCAGCAGATGCGGGCAGGCAGACCCTGATAGGCGACCTTTTCCCCGGCCATGATGATCCAGCGGCGCAGGTGGTCGTTGTCACCGAACAGGTCGAGGATGGCCCGGTCGGTCGCCTCGATGTCCTTCGGGTCGCCCGACAGGGCAGCCCACCGGAACGGCCCGAGCCCCTCCTCGAACTGGGGACGGATGTAGGCGGGTACGAACCCAGGGAAATCGAACGCCCTGTCATAGCCTGCCTTTCGGGCTTCGTCGCGGATGGAGTTGCCGTAGTCGAAGACTTCGGCGCCCTTGTCCATGAAGCCGACCATCGCCTTGACCTGCTTGGCCATCGATTCGCGGGCCTGCTCGGTGAAGTACACCGGGTCCTTCTCGGCCATCTTCTTCATGTCCTCGAACGCCACCCCGATCGGCAGGTAGGACAGCGGATCGTGGGCCGACGTCTGGTCGGTGACGATGTCGATCGGCGCGTCCCGCTCGAGCAGTTCAGCGAAGACTTCCGCCGCGTTGCCGACGAGGCCGACCGACAGCGGCCGCCGCGCGTCACGCGCCTCGATCGCCAGCGCGAGCGCATCGTCGACGCTTGCCGCCTTGGTGTCGAGGTAGCGGTGTTCGATGCGGCGGTCGATGCGGCTCTCGTCGCAGTCGACGCAGATCGCGACGCCCTCGTTCATCGTGACAGCCAGCGGTTGCGCACCACCCATACCGCCTACGCCCGCCGTGAGAGTGATCGTCCCCGCGAGGGTTCCGTCGAACCTCGCCTTGGCGACGGCACCGAACGTCTCGTAGGTGCCCTGCAGGATGCCCTGGGTGCCGATGTAGATCCACGAGCCCGCGGTCATCTGGCCGTACATCGTCAGGCCCGCGGCCTCCAGTTCGCGGAACTTCTCCCAGTTGGCCCAGTCGCCGACGAGGTTGGAGTTGGCGATCAGCACCCGGGGCGACCACTGGTGGGTCCGGAACACCCCGACCGGCTTGCCGGACTGCACCAGCAGCGTCTCGTCGTCCTCGAGGTCGCGCAATGCGGCCACGATCGCGTCGAACGCAGGCCAGTTGCGTGCCGCCCGGCCGGTGCCCCCGTAGACGACGAGGTCGTCGGGGTGCTCGGCCACCTCGGGATCGAGGTTGTTCATCAACATGCGCAGCGCCGCTTCCTGCTGCCATCCCTTGCACGAGAGCGCCGTCCCGCGAGGGGCACGCACCGTGCGCGGCCCGGTCGTCGAAGTCATGTCTTCAGCACACCGGACCGCCGACGCCGCGACCAGAGCCGTCGAGCGGGTAGTGTCTCGTATCCGAGACGAGCCGACAAGGGGGGCGTCATGTCCAGCACCTCACCGGCGGTCGGACGCGCGCTGGACGTCCTGCTGTATCTCGCGGCGCGACCGGGCCCGGTGTCCGGCGCGGCGATCATGCGTGACCTCGGCATCCCGCGGTCGTCGGGCTACCACCTTCTCGAGGTGCTCACCGAGCGCGGCTTCGTGGTGTACGCGGCCGACCGCCGGGCGTACGGCCTCGGCGTGGCGGCCTTCGAGGTGGGCTCGGCCTACCTGCGGCACGGGCCGTTGGAACTGCGGGCCCGGCCGATCCTGAAGAAGCTCGTGAACCAGGTACACGAGACGTCTCATCTCGGCATCCTGCACGGGGCCGAGACGCTCTATCTCCTTCGGGAGTCGCCGACCGCGTCGCATATGGCCGTCACGCTGACGGGCATCGGCGTGCGCATGCCCGCGCATCTGACGGCAAGCGGGCGCGCGATACTGGCGCATCTTCCCGCCGCCCAGGTGCGCGGCCTGTTCCCGTCCAGAGGGGCGTTCGTGAACCGGACCGGTGCAGGTCCCACGTCGCTGCCCGAGCTTCGGCGGGTGCTGCGCGTCGAGCGGCAGCAGGGCTGGGCAGAGGAGATCGGGCTCATCACCCCAGGATTGCAGTCGGTCGCCGCATGCGCGTTCGATCACACCGGTCATCCGTGCGCGGCGTTCAGCGTGACCTACCGCCAAGGGGAATCGCGCACGCCGGCAACAGAATTGGTGCGCGCGGTGCGATCGGCGGCTCAGCAGCTCACATGGGCGCTTTCGGGCAGGCCGCCCGACGGATGGTTTGCGGGCTAACCCCCGCCGTCGCGGCTGTGGCCCTGTTCGGCGGCCAGTGGCGGCGGCAGCTCCGTCGGCGATGTCGGCGTCGCCTGCTCGGATGCGGATGCGCCCGCGCCGTGGAAGTCGGTCATCGGCTCCTCGCGCAGCACGTCATTGCCCTTGCTGACGACGAGGGACTTGGCCGTCACCAGGTATTCGATGCCGTCGTTGGCGGCGAGGTATCCGTTCGTGGACTCCTCGGCGGGCGCGATCAGCTTGGCGCCGTCGCTGATCCGCACGCCGCGGTATTCGAACGTGCCGTCGGTAAGCCTGCAGACGGCGATGCGAGACTCGGCCGTGCTGCCGAAAAGAACCGCCGTCGCGGGCGACCCGCACCGCGCCGTCGAGTTGAGGTAGCCGGAGGCGTCGGTTTCCGGGGCGGCGCCTGCGGTCGCAGGCGCGAGGACGGGCATCGCCGTCGACGCCGCGGCCACTGCAAGCACCATCCGCCACACGCGTACAGGTTAACTGCTCGACACCGCCTTGAGCTCGGCCACGCATTCTTCGACGAACTTCGGTAGTTCGTCGGGTCGGCCGTGGTGGATCCACCGGTCGAAGGCGACCTTGAACACCGCCACGCCCGCTTCTGCGG
>JAEZKH010000363.1 GCA_023415515.1 Actinomycetes bacterium | reverse complement strand
AACATCCACCTCCACAACACTTTTGATGATCGGCATCATGGCCAACGCGGCCCGGCACGAACCCGACGCGGTGGCGGCGCTGCGGGCCGGCCGCGACGACCGGGTGAACCGGCTGCTGCGCCTGCCGCTGCCCGAGCCGTACTCACCGACCCGCACCGAGGCGCTGCGCGACCGGTTGCGCACCCGCGAAACCAAGCGTGAATCCAAGAAGGCGGCCAAGGCGGCCGGCAAGCCCAAGCGCAAACCTGCCGTCGACAACCGGCGTAAACCCCATCCGGCCGACCGGCCGGTGCGACGATCAGTGCATCATGGAGGCGGCCAGCAGGCCTCCCGCGGAACACGCGGTACCGCTGGAAAACAGCGCCACCAGGGCCGACGGGCTCGCACACTGGAAGGTCAACGTCACGGGTGAATGGGTCGGTCTCCGGTGGGCCGGGCTCCCGTCCGCAGGACAGGGGAGAGCGCAGCGACCGGGGGAATCTATCGGTGGTCATAGCCGGCGGCGGGACGGCGGGCCACATCGAGCCCGCCATGGCGGTGGCCGACGCGCTGACCGTCGCCGAACCCGACGTGCGGATCACGGCGCTTGGCACCCACCGCGGCCTGGAGACCAGGCTCGTCCCCGCACGCGGATATCGTCTCGAGTTGATCACCCCGGTACCGCTACCCCGTAAGCCGAGCGTCGATCTGCTCCGCCTGCCGATGCGGGTGCGCCGCGCGGTCGCCGAAACCCGCAGTGTGCTCGATGACGTCGACGCCGACGTGGTCGTCGGTTTCGGGGGGTACGTCGCGGTGCCCGCCTACCTGGCCGCCCGCAGGCGCGGGGTGCCGGTGGTGGTCCACGAAGCCAACGCCAGCGCCGGTTGGGCCAACAAGCTCGGCGCGCGATCGGCGAGCCGGGTGCTTTCCGCGGTCGCCGACTGCGGCCTGCCGCGCGCCGAGGTGGTCGGGGTGCCCGTGCGTTCGGCGATCACTTCGCTGGATCGGATGGCCGAACGGGCAAAGGCCCGCGCGCACTTCGGATTCGCCGAGGACGCCCGCGTCCTGCTGGTGTTCGGCGGTTCGCAGGGCGCACAGTCGATCAACCGAGCCGTCGCACCGGCGGCAGCGGCGCTGGCCGCAGCGGGCATCTCGGTGCTGCACGCACACGGCCCCAAGAACACCCTGGACGTGCAGACGCCTGCCGACGCTGAGGCTCCCTACGTTGCGGTGCCCTATCTCGACCGGATGGATCTCGCGTACGCCGCAGCCGATCTGGCGATCTGCCGCTCGGGGGCGATGACGGTTGCCGAGGTGTCGGCCGTCGGACTGCCCGCTGTGTATGTGCCGCTGCCGATCGGCAACGGCGAACAGCGCCTCAACGCGCTGCCCGTCGTGAATGCGGGCGGCGGCCTCCTGGTCGACGACGCCGACCTCACGCCCGGGTTCGTCGGCGGCACGGTCGCCGCTCTGCTCAGCGACGATTCTCGGCTGGCGGCGATGACCGCCGCCGCGGCGATGGCAGGTCACCGCGACGCGGCGCAAAAGGTCGCCGACATCGCGCTGAAGGTCGCCCGTGACGCTCGGGAAAGTCGAAAGTCCGTCCGATGACCGGACTTTCGCTGCCGGACGAACTGAAACGGGTGCACATGGTCGGCATCGGCGGAGCGGGGATGTCCGGCATCGCCCGCATCCTGCTCGACCGCGGCGGCCAGGTGTCGGGGTCCGACGCGAAGGAGTCCCGGGGCGTCGCGGCGCTGCGCGCGCGGGGTGCGGTGATCCGCATCGGCCACGACGAGTCGTCGCTCGACCTGTTACCCGGCGGCCCGACCGCGGTGGTGACGACCTACGCCGCGATCCCCAAGACGAACCCGGAACTGGTCGAGGCGAGGCGCCGCGGCATCCCGGTGATACTTCGGCCGGTCGTGCTGGCCAGGCTGATGGACGGCTACACGACGCTGATGGTCACCGGCACGGCAGGCAAGACCACCACGACCTCGATGCTCATCGTGGCGTTGCAGCACACCGGATTCGATCCGTCGTTCGCTGTCGGCGGCGACCTCGGAGAGGCGGGCACCAATGCTCATCACGGCAGCGGAACGTGTTTTGTGGCCGAGGCCGACGAGAGCGACGGCTCACTGCTCGAGTACACCCCGAAGGTGGCCGTGGTGACCAACATCGAGGCCGATCACCTGGATTTCTTCGGTACGCCGGAGGCTTACCGGGCGGTCTTCGATCAGTTCGTCGAGCGGCTGGCACCCGGTGGTGTGCTGATCGCGTGTGCCGATGACGAAGGTGCCGCAGCCCTCGCCGATCGGTCCTCCGAACAGGGCATCAGGGTGCTGCGCTACGGCAGTTCGACCGACGGCGAGCCGGTGCCCGGCCTGGCCGGGACGCTCCTCAGTTGGGAACAGCAGGGCACCAACGCGGTGGCGCACATCGCACTGGCGGGGGAACAGCATCCGCGGGTGATGCGCCTCGGGGTGCCGGGCAGGCACATGGCCCTGAACGCTCTTGCCGCGCTTCTCGCCGCGGTCGAGGCAGGCGCACCCGTCGACGACGTCCTCGACGGCTTGGCTGGTTTCGACGGTGTGCGAAGGCGATTCGAACTGGTCGGCACGGCCAACGGCGTGCGGGTCTTCGACGACTACGCCCACCACCCCACGAAAGTCCGGGCCGCGCTCTCGGCGCTGCGCACGCTGGTCCGCCAGGGTGAGACGACCCACGCGGGCGCGGGCCGCGCCGTGGTCGTCTTCCAACCCCACTTGTATTCGCGTACGCAGACTTTCGCCCGCGAGTTCGGGGCGGCTCTCAGCGACGCCGACCGGGTGTTCGTACTCGATGTCTACGGGGCCCGCGAACAACCGATCGCGGGGGTCAGCGGCGCCACGATCGTCGAACATGTCGATGCCGAGGTGACCTACCTTCCTGACTTCTCCGCGGTCGCCGAGAAGGTGGCCGATGCGGTGCGCACCGGAGATGTCGTCATCACGATGGGCGCGGGTGACGTGACGATGCTCGGCCCGGAAATCGTCGAGGCCATCGCTGCCCGCGCCAACCGGTCTGCCCCGCAACGTGACCGGGGACGCGACGCACGATGACCGAGCCCGAGGACGGCGCCGAGGCGACGGCCGACCCGGCGCCAGAACGTACCGACGAGAGCCCGCAGGCGCCCGAGGAGTTCGAAGGCCCGCGGCGCAGGGCCAGGCGGGAACGCGAGGCCCGCCGCGAGGCCCAAGCCCGTGCGATGGCGATCGAACAGGCAAGAAGAGAAGCCAAGCGGCGCGCGCAGGGCAAGACGACCGAGGACGCCAAACCCGGTGGCAGAGGGGCGGTCCGCGGCCTCAAGTTGATGGTGTGGACGGTTCTGCTCGCGGTGTTGTTCGTGGGGCTCGGCCTGCTGCTGTACTTCACGCCGATAATGGCGGCACGGACCATCGTCGTCACGGGCGTCGGCGCGGTGTCACAGGACGAGATCGTCGCGGCCGCAGGTGTCAAAGAGGGCACGCCGCTGCTTCAGATCAACACCGACGACGTGGCCGAACGGGTGGCCACCATCCGCCGCATCGCCACCGCGCGCGTCCAGCGTGAGTATCCGTCGACGCTCCGCATCACAGTTGTCGAGCGGGTGCCCGTCGTCGTCAAGGACTATCCCGACGGCCCCCACATGTTCGACAGGGACGGGGTCGACTTCGCCGTCGGGCCGCCGCCGCCCAACCTGCCTTACCTGGACGTCGACAACCCGGGACCGAGCGATCCGCCGACGAAGGCGGCGCTCGAGGTGATGACGGCGCTGCGACCCGAGGTCGCGGGACAGGTGGCGAGGGTCTCGGCGCCCTCGGTCGCGTCGGTCACGCTGACGTTGGTCGACGGAAGGGAAGTGGTGTGGGGCACCACCGACCGAACCGAGGAGAAGGCGCAGAAGCTCGCGGCCCTGCTGACCCAGCCCGGCCACACCTACGACGTGTCGAGCCCGGACCTGCCGACGGTCAAGTAGTCCGGTCGGAATCACGACAAATTGCCCGCGTTTTCGTCGGCGCGCCTGCATGGATCGCAGTTGACCTCGCCTTACCGTTCTGGTTGCGCGGAACAACTTGACATAACTATAACCCTCTTGTTGAGGTTGAGAGTTTGCTCAGGCGGGTTCGGCGCACCGAAAGGCAACCAGGGAGGAAAGGGCGACCGCGATGACCCCCCCGCACAACTACCTCGCCGTCATCAAGGTGGTCGGCATCGGCGGCGGCGGCGTCAACGCCGTCAACCGGATGATCGAGCACGGCCTCAAAGGCGTGGAGTTCATCGCGATCAACACCGACGCGCAAGCGCTGTTGATGAGCGACGCCGACGTCAAGCTCGACGTCGGCCGCGATTCCACCCGAGGTCTCGGCGCAGGAGCCGACCCGGAGGTGGGCCGCAAGGCGGCCGAGGACGCCAAGGACGACATCGAAGAACTGCTGCGCGGCGCCGACATGGTGTTCGTGACGGCGGGTGAAGGCGGTGGCACCGGCACCGGCGGCGCTCCCGTCGTCGCCACTATCGCCCGAAAGCTCGGCGCCCTCACCGTCGGCGTGGTGACGAGGCCGTTCTCGTTCGAGGGCAAACGCAGGAGCAACCAGGCCGAGGCGGGCATCACCGCGCTGCGCGAGAGCTGTGACACGCTGATCGTCATCCCCAACGACCGGCTGCTGCAGATGGGCGACGCGGCGGTGTCGCTGATGGATGCCTTCCGCAGCGCCGACGAGGTGCTGCTGAACGGCGTGCAGGGCATCACCGACCTGATCACCACGCCGGGCTTGATCAACGTCGACTTCGCCGACGTCAAGGGCATCATGTCCGGGGCGGGCACCGCGCTGATGGGTATCGGCTCGGCCCGCGGCGACGGCCGCTCGCTGAAGGCGGCCGAGATCGCGATCAACTCGCCGCTGCTCGAGGCGTCGATGGAGGGCGCCCAGGGCGTGCTGATGTCGATCGCGGGCGGCAGCGACCTCGGGCTGTTCGAGATCAACGAGGCTGCCTCGCTGGTGCAGGACGCCGCGCACCCCGAGGCCAACATCATCTTCGGCACCGTGATCGACGATTCGCTCGGTGATGAGGTGCGGGTGACGGTGATCGCTGCTGGTTTCGACGCGGCGGGCCCGAGTCGCAAGCCGGTCGTCGGCAACGGACCCGCGATTGCGCCGGCCAAGGCAGGCAAGGTGACCTCGTCGCTGTTCGAGCCCGCGGACGCGGTCAGCGTTCCGGTGCACACGAACGGCGCGACGGTCAGCATCGGTGGAGACGACGACGACGACGTCGACGTTCCGCCGTTCATGCGGCACTGACCAGTCCTCGTCGATACTGGGCTCGTGACTGTTCGGGTTCGGCGCGTGACGACCACCCGCGCCGGCGGTGTCTCGGCGCCGCCGTACGACACGTTCAACCTCGGCGATCACGTGGGTGACGACCCGGCAGCCGTGGCCGCCAACCGGAAGCGGCTTGCGTCAGCCATCGGGCTGGATGAGAACGCTGTCGTCTGGATGAACCAGGTGCACGGGGACCGGGTGGTCCGAGTCGACAGTCCACGGGACGGGCACGCCGCGGTCGACGAGACCGACGCATTGGTGACGGCGACGCCACGATTGGCATTGGCGGTTGTAACCGCCGATTGCGTTCCCGTTTTATTGGCCGACGCCCGCGCCGGGGTGGTGGCCGCGGTTCACGCGGGCCGGGTCGGCGCACAGATTGGCGTCGTGGCGCGCGCCGTCGAGG
>JAEZKH010000169.1 GCA_023415515.1 Actinomycetes bacterium | reverse complement strand
CCCTCATCGAGAGGGAGTCGCTGCCACTGCTCGGGGTCCTCGGCCCCGAGGTGGCGCAGACCTACGCGGCACTGCACCGCGCCAACGGTGTCGAGATGCGCATGGGTGCCGAGGTGATCGAAATTATCGGCACCGCAGATGAAGTGGCCGGTGTGCGTCTCGGCGACGGTGACGTGATCCCCGCCGACGCGGTCGTGGTCGGCGTCGGCATCGTGCCGAATGTCGGGCTGGCCGAGGCCGCCGGACTGCCTCTGGACAACGGCGTCGTCGTCGACGAGCACCTCGCGACCACCGACACCGACGTCTTCGCCGCCGGCGACGTCGCCAACGCCTACTACCCGGTGCTGGGCACCCGCCTGCGCCTCGAGCACTGGTCGGCCGCACTCAACCAGGGACCGGTTGCGGCAGCCAACATGATGGGCCGGAGCACCGCCTACGACAAGGTGCCGTACTTCTTCTCCGACCAGTACGACAGCGGCATGGAGTATTCCGGCTACGCACCACGCGGCGGCTACGACGAGGTCGTCTTCCGCGGCGATGTCGACAGCGGCGAGTTCATCGCGTTCTGGTGCAAGGGCGCAACGGTGCGCGCCGGCATGAACGTCAACATCTGGGACGTCAACGACGCCGTCGAGGCGCTCGTGCGCTCGGGCGCACCCATCGACCCGTCGAAACTGGCCGACCCCGACGTTCCGTTGACCGAACTCACGACCTAGCCGAGCGGAAACCGTCCCGCCGTCAGGTGGCGCTTGAGGATCTTGCCCGTCGCTGTCCGCGGCAAGTGGTCGACGAACGTGACGTCGCGCGGAATCGAGAAGCGGCTCAGCCGGTTTCGCACGTAGTCCTTCACCATCTTCTCGTCCAGCGACGCGCCGTCGGCCCGAACCACGAAGGCCGAAAGGCGTTGACCGAACTCGGTGTCGGGCACGCCGACCACCGCCACCTCGGCGACCTGCGGCAGAAGGGCGATCGCTTCCTCGACCGGCCGCGGAAACACGTTCTCTCCACCCGAGATGATCATCTCGTCGTCGCGTCCCGCGATGAAAAGCCGCCCGCTGGCGTCGAGGTACCCGAGGTCGCCGGTGTCCATCAGCTGGTCCTCGATGGCCGGCGACGACGCGTTGGTGTAGCCGTCGAACAGCATGTCATTGCCGACGAAGATCCGGCCGACGGCGCCTACCGGCACCGGAGTGCCGTCCGCGCCGAGAACCGCGACGCGCGTCCCCAGCGGCGGCCTGCCCGCCGTCGTCGGGGCGAGACGAAGGTCGGTGGGATCGGCGATCGTTGCCCACGAGACTTCGGTGGAGCCGTAGAAGTTGTACAGAATGTCGCCGAACCTGTCCATGAACTTCACCACCGAGGCCCCCGCAATCGGCGACCCACTGCTGGCCACCACCTTCAGCGAGGAGGTGTCGTATCGGCTGACGACGTCGGCGGGCAACTCGAGAAGCCGCTGCAACATCACCGGTACCAGCACGAGTGCGGTACAACGATGCTGCTCAACGGTTTTCAGACACTCCTCGGCGTCGAACCTTTCGGTCAGCACCACCGTAGCCACAATTGGCGTGCTGACCTGCAGCGCAGCGAGGCCCCAGGCGTGAAACAGCGGCGCGCACAACAGCATCACTTCGTCACGTCGCAGCGGCATCCGCGACAGCATCGCGGCGATCGCGCCGAAGCCAGGCGGCGTCGGCCGGCGCGCACCCTTCGGGGTCCCCGTTGTGCCGGAGGTGAGCACCACCAACTTGCCGGGCACCTTCGGCGGCGGCACCGGTGCCGCGTCTGCGCCCGCAGCGATCAGGTCTTCGATCGAAATACGTTGTGGCACCGCAGGACCGGAACGAGTCGAGATCCGCGCGATCGACTCGGGAAGATAGCGCACGTGCGGCTCGAACTCGGTGTCGACGAATATCGCGTCGACGGCGTTGTGATCGACGATCTCCTCGATCGCACGAGGTGCGAGGCCCGTGTTCAGCAACACGAGATCGGCGCCCAGTCTGCTCGACGCCACCATGGTTTCGACCATCGCCGAATGGTTGCGAGCAAGAATCGCGAATCGGGTGTCGGCGCTGTAGCCGTTCGCGACGAAACCCGCGGCAAGGCGCGCGGTCCGCTCGGCCATGTCCGCGTAGGTCACGGTGCCGTACCGGTCGACCGATGCGATATGGCGCGGTGATCGCGCGGCGGCGGCACCAAGACCACCCGCCAACGTAAACCCCCATTTGGCAAGCGAATTCAGTTGCCGAACACCGAGATCCGGGCGGGATGCGCGCACCACACCGCTGACGATCATCGTCTTGGCGATGCTGAGCTGCAGGGAGCGGCCGTCGCCCATGTTGACCAGGACCGAGGACTGCCTGCCGTCGAGATAGTCCGAGATGCCGGCGAGACCGTCCTCGATCCACTTACGCACAGCGCTGTCGCTGGCCTTCGCGATGTCGGGGTGCAGCAGGCCGACGGCGAACAGGCGCACGGCGATCCGGGTGCCCGCACCGACGCTGGTGAGCCGGATCGAGACAAGGCAATGATGCGCATCCGTCGCTTCCAGCCGAATCTCCATGCTGGACGGACGGACCTGCCGACGC
>JAEZKH010000306.1 GCA_023415515.1 Actinomycetes bacterium | reverse complement strand
GTCGTCGGAGCGGTCCCGACGGCTGTCGGGGCGGCCCGCCCGATGGTGGGGGAGGCGTTCGGCCGCGGCGGGCGACGCCCGGCCCGCACGGCGGCCACCGCGTCGGCGAACGCCCCACCGGACTTGTACCGCATGCCGGGGTTTTTCACCAGGGTGATCTCGATGAGCTCGCGCACATTGGGTGGCAGGTCGGCGGGTAGCGGGGCCGGCGTCTCCTTGATGTGCTTCATCGCCACCGTCAGCGCACCGTCGCCGGTGAACGGGCGCTTACCTGAAACAGCTTCGTAGCCAACGACTCCCAGCGAGTAGACGTCGCTCGCTGCGGTGGCGTCGTGGCCCAGCGCCTGCTCGGGCGCGATGTACTGGGCGGTGCCCATCACCATTCCGGTCTGGGTGACAGGCGCGGCGTCGACGGCTTTCGCGATGCCGAAGTCGGTCAGCTTCACCTGTCCGGTCGGCGTGATCAGGATGTTGCCGGGCTTGACGTCGCGGTGCACCAGGCCCGCGGAGTGGGCGACCTGAAGCGCGCGGCCGGTCTGCTCGAGCATGTCGAGCGAATGGCGCAGCGACAACCGCCCGGTGCGCTTGAGCACCGAGTTCAGCGGCTCGCCGTTGATGAGCTCCATCACCAGGTAGGCGGTGCGGCCCTCGCCGTCCATGTCCGTCTCGCCGTAGTCGTACACGCTGGCGATGCCCGGATGGTTGAGCATCGCGACAGTGCGTGCCTCGGCGCGGAACCGCTCGACGAACTCGGGGTCGGACGAGAACTCGGCCTTGAGCACCTTCACCGCGACCCGGCGACCCAGCCGCGAGTCGACCGCCTCCCACACCTGGCCCATACCGCCGGTGGCGATGAGCCGCTGCAGGCGATAGCGGCCGGAGAGAGTGACACCTACCCTCGGGCTCATTGCTCGCCTCCGACCCGGAAGCTCATCAGGTGCCCTCCCGCAACGCCGCCGCGATCGCGGCCCGGCCGATGGGCGCGGCCAGCGCGCCGCCGGTCGCCGACAATCGGTTGCCGCCGTTCTCCACCAACACCGCCACGGCCACCTTCGGTGCGCGGGCGGGCGCGAATGCGATGTACCACGCGTGCGGCGGGGTGTTGCGCGGGTCCGTCCCGTGCTCCGCTGTGCCCGTCTTGGATGCGATCTGCACGCCGGCGATGGCTCCCTTCTGCTGCGTAGCCTGCTCGGCGTCGACCATCAAGTCCGTAAGTGTATCTGCGACCTGCCCCGAAACTGCACGGCGCTGTTCCTGTGGCGCCGTCGTGGCGATGTTCGACAGGTCGGGCCCTTTGAGGCTGTCGACCAGATACGGCTGCATCGATATCCCCTTGTTCGCGATGGTGGCGGCCACCAGCGCGTTCTGCAGGGGAGTGAGTGCGACGTCCTTCTGCCCGATGCTGGACATTCCCAGGGCGGCGGCGTCGTCGATCGGGCCGACGGTGGACTCGGCGACCTGCAGCGGGATCGGCTCGGGACTGACGTCGAGGCCGAAAGCCTGCGCGGTGGATTTCAGTGCGTCGGCACCGGTGTCGATGCCGAGTTGGACGAATGCGGTGTTGCAGGACTTGGCGAATGCTTCGCGCAGCGATGCGGACGGCCCTGCGCCGCACGGCGCGCCGCCGAAGTTCTCCAGGGTGGCCGTGCTGTCGGGCAGTGGGATGCGCGCGGCCGACGGCAACTGGGTGTCGGGGTTGGCGCCGGTCTGCAGCGCCGCGGCCGTGGTGATGACCTTGAACGTCGACCCCGGCGGGTAGGTTTCCGAGATCGCGCGGTTCAGCAACGGGTTACCCGGATTGTCGCGCAGCCGCCGCCATGCATCGGACTGCTCGTCGACGTCGTGGCTGGCGAGCAGGTTCGGGTCGTACGACGGCGCCGACACCATCGCCAGGATCTTGCCCGTCGACGGCTCGAGCGCGACGACGGCGCCGGTGCACGGCCCGTTGCAGCCGTCCTGCATCGCATCCCAGGCGGCTTGTTGGACCTGGGGGTTGATCGTCGTCGCCACGTTTCCGCCCCGCGGGTCGCGCCCGGTGAAGAAGTCGGCCAACCTGCGCCCGAACAACCGCTCGTCGGAGCCGTTGAGGATGGTGTCCTCGGCTCGTTCGAGGCCGTTACTCGAAAACCGCAGCGAGTAGAAGCCGGTGACCGGCGCATAGGTGAACGGGTTGGGGTAGACCCGCAGAAAGCGGAAGCGACCGTCGGTGGACACCGAATAGGCCAACAGTTGGCCGCCGGCCGATATCTGGCCGCGTTGCCGCGAGTACTCGTCGAGCAGCACCCGCTGGTTGCGCGGATCGGAGCGGAGGCCGTCGGCGGTGAACACCTGCGTCAGCGTGGCGTTGGCCAGCAACAACACGACCAGCACCATGATCATGACCGAGATCCGGCGGAGCGAGGTGTTCATACGCGCTCGATCACCTCGGTGCTGGCCGCCGCGATCGGAGACTTGTTGGGCGACTTCGTGACGATCGGGCGCCGCGCGGCGTGGGAGATCCGGATCAGGATGGCCAGCAGCACGTAGTTGGCCAGCAGCGAGGACCCGCCGTAGGACATCCACGGGGTGGTGAGACCGGTCAGCGGGATCAGCTTGGTGACTCCGCCGACGACGATGAACAACTGGATCGCAAGCGTGGACGCCAGACCGGCGGCCAGCAGCTTGCCGAAGCTGTCGCGGACCGCGATCGCGGTGCGCAGCCCCCGAATGATGACGATGGTGTAGAGCATGAGCACCCCGGCCAGCCCGACCAGGCCGAGTTCCTCGCCGACCGCGGCGATGATGAAGTCCGTCGATGCCGCGGGCACCACCCCGGGCTGGCCGTTGCCGAGGCCGGTGCCGAAGATCCCCCCGGTGGCGAAGCTGAACAGCGACTGCACCATCTGGTAGCCCGCGCCGTCGGGGTCGGCGAACGGGTCCAGCCAATTCTGCACGCGCGTCTGCACGTGGGCGAAGATGTAGTAGGCGGCGACGCTTCCGGCCGCGAACAGCGTCAGGCCGATGACGACCCAGCTGAACCGGTTGGTGGCGACGTACACCAGCACGAGGAACGACGCGTAGAGAAGCAGCGACGTGCCGAGGTCCTTCTCGAAGATCATCACACCGACCGAGATGATCCACGCCGCAAGAAGCGGCGCGAGGTCGCGCGGGCGCGGGAGATCCATTCCGAGCACGTGCTTTCCGGCGCTGGTGAACACGCTGCGCTTCGACACCAGCACGGCGGCGAAGAAGATGAGCAGCAGGATCTTGGAGAACTCGGCAGGCTGAATGGAGAAGCCGGGCAACCGGATCCAGATCTTCGCGCCGTTCTGCTCCGACATCGACGACGGCAGCAGGGCCGGGATGACGAGCAGCACGAGCCCTGCGGCGCCGCAGACATAGCCGTAGCGGGCCAGCATCCGGTGGTCGTGCAGGAAAACGATGACCAGCGAGAACGCGATGACGCCGACGAGCGTCCACAGCATCTGTTGGTTGGCGCTGGGTCCGGCCGAGCTTCCGGCCGCGCCGTCGCCGGCAGCGAGGTCGAGCCGGTGAATCATCACCAGCCCCAACCCGTTCAGCAGCGCCACCACGGGAAGCAGCAGCGGGTCGGCGTACGGGGCGAAGCGACGGATGGTCAGGTGTGCGCCGCCGAAGAGCGCCATGTAGGCGGCCGTGTAGGAGGCCAGGTCCCAACTGAGCCCCTGCTCCTGATTGGCCTCGACGATGAGAAGGGCGACCGTGGTGATGACGGTGGCGAACCCCAGCAGGATGAGTTCGGCATTGCGCCGGTTCGGAAGTGGCGGCAATACGGTGACAGCCGGCTGGGGCGCTGTCGTCATGACACGGTCCGGCAGGTCTTGCCCGGCTCGGAGGGCGGCGGCGGCAGCGCGGTGGCTGTCGGCGACGGGGTCGGGGGAGCGGTGACGGTCGACGGCGTCTCGGGGGCGGGCCCCGGCAGTGGTCCGCGCGGCGGTCCTTGCTCCGGGGCGTTGGGATCGGTGGGCGTTTCCGGTGCGGGGCCCGCT
>JAEZKH010000288.1 GCA_023415515.1 Actinomycetes bacterium | reverse complement strand
CCGCGGCTGCCGCCCGAGACCACGACGGTGCGGTCGGCGAACGATGTGTCGCCGGGGGCGTGGGACGTTCCAGACAAAAGGGCCTCCTCGTCGGCGCCAGATAGTGGCATTCTCATTTTAGGCGAATCCCATAATCGCTGTGTTCCGGGGTTTCGGGGCGGTGTTCGCGGTCTCCGCACATACTGCTGCGTGCGGCTTTCCCGCATGCGGTATTGGCATTCTCATTTTTTGCAAGTACGTTATCCAGCGATGAGCGAGCAAGTCGACCCCCGGGTTGAGACCCCCTCTGGCATCCCGCTGGAACCCGTGTACGGGCCCGGTGATCGTGCGGCCGATCCGCCGCCGCCGGGGCAGTACCCGTTCACCCGCGGAAACTTCGCGTCCGGCTACCGCGGCAAGACGTGGACGTTCCGGCAGTACTCGGGTTTCGGCACGGCCGAGGAGTCCAACAACCGCTACCGCTATCTGCTGGACCTGGGGGGCACCGGGCTGTCCGTCGCGCTGGATCTGCCGACGGAGTGCGGCTACGACTCCGATGACGAGGAGTACGGCGAGGAGGTGGGCCGGGTCGGCGTCGCCGTGGACACCCTGGCCGACGCGGAGATCCTGTTCGACGGCATCCCGCTGGACAAGATCAGCACGAGCTTCACGATCAACGGCACGGCCGCCATCCTGCTCGCGTTCTACGTCGCGGCCGCCGAGAAGAAGGGCGTGCCGAGGGAGAAGCTCACCGGCACCATCCAAAACGACATCCTGAAGGAATACGCCTCCCGCGGCACGTGGATCTGGCCGCCGGAGCCGTCGCTTCGGCTGATCGCCGACACCATCGAGTTCTGCGCCGCTGAGGTGCCGAGGTTCAACGCCATCTCCGTGGCGGGGGCGCACTTCCGCGACGCAGGCGCCAACGCGGTTCAAGAGATGGCGTTCACACTGGCCGACGGCGTCACCTACTGCGACACGGTTGTCGAGCGCGGCAGAATGACCATCGACAAGTTCGCGCCCCAGATCTCGTTCTTCTTTTACACACACGGCGACTTCTTCGAAGAGATCGCCAAGTACCGGGCAGGCAGGCGACGCTGGGCGACGATCGTGCGTGAGCGCTACGGCGCCACGAACGACAAGGCGTCGATGTTCCGGTTCGGCTGTGTGTCAGGCGGCGCCTCGCTGTACGGGCCGCAGGCGCAGAACAACATCGTGCGTGTCGCCTACGAGGCGATGGCGTCGGTGCTCGGCGGCGTGCAGTCGATGTTCACCGCGGCGTGGGACGAGCCGTTCGCGCTGCCGACCGAGGAAAGCGCGACGCTCGCGCTGCGCACGCAGCAGATCCTCGCCTACGAGACCGGTGTTGCGGCGGTCGCAGACCCCCTCGGCGGCTCCTATTTCGTGGAGGCACTGACCGATGCGACCGAGGAGAAGATCATCGAGATCATGTCCGATCTCGAGAACCACGGCGGCATGGTGCGCGCGATCGAGGACGGCTACCTGCAGGGCCTGATCGCCGACGAGGCCTTCAAGATCCATCAGGAAGTCGAGTCGGGCGTCCGGCCGGTCGTCGGGGTGAACAAGTTCGTCACCGAGGAGGCCGCACCCGACGTCGCGATGTACGAACTCGACGCCGAGGGCCGCGACGTGCAACTCGAGCGGCTGTCGAAGGTGAAGGCGGATCGAGACTCCGACGCCGTCGCCGCGAGCCTCGCTGCGCTGTCGCGCGCCGCAGAAAGTGATGAGAATCTGATGCATCAGCTCATCGACTGCGCGAACAACTACTGCACGGTGGGGGAGATGGTGAAGGCGCTGAAAGCGGTCTGGGGCGAGTTCCAACAGCCGGTGGTGTTCTAGATGGCCACACGGGTTCTTGTCGCCAAACCGGGTCTTGACGGGCACGACCGAGGCGCCAAGATCGTCGCCCGTACGCTGCGCGATGCCGGGTTCGAGGTCATCTACACCGGCATCCGGCAGCGAATCGAGGACATCGTGTCGATCGCGCTGCAAGAGGACGTCGCGCTTGTCGGGCTGTCCATCCTCTCCGGTGCACACGTGGCATTGACGACACGCACCGTCGAGGCGCTACGCGCGGCCGACGCGGGTGACATCGCCGTCGTTGTCGGCGGCACCATTCCGCAGGCCGACGTGGCGAAACTGCTGGCCGCAGGAGCGGCCGCAGTCTTCCCCACCGGAACGTCGCTGGAAACCCTTGTCCGCGACGTTCGTGCGCTCACCGAAAAGGCAGGGGACGGGCAATGAGGCGATTGTCGCCTCGCGCTGGATCGCCGGAGGAGGTGAGTCGATGAGGTTGGGCGTGATGATAGGCGCCGAGCGCGGCGACATGACGCGCAAAGTGACCAAGCTGGTCGCCGACATCAAGTGGGCGGAAGACGCCGGGCTCGACACTGCCTGGATGCCGCAGGTGCCCGACGACTTCGACGCGCTGACCATGGTGGCGTTGATGGCCGCCAACACCTCACGCATCGAGCTCGGTACCGCCGTCGTCCCGCTGCAGGCGCAGCATCCCATCGCCCTTGCGCGACAGGCGCTTTCAGTCCACGCGGTGGCGTCGGGACGGCTTGCCCTCGGCGTCGGGCCCTCACACCACTGGATCGTGCGCGACATGCTCGGCATTCCCTACGACAAGCCCGCAGCCTACACGCGCGACTATCTCGAGGTGCTGAACGCCGTGATCGGCGGACCGGGCGCCGTCGACGTCGAGAACGACTCGTTCACCGTGCACAATCCGACCGTGTTGGCCGCCGAGACGCCGATGCCGGTGCTCGTCGCCGCACTCGGGCCGGTGATGCTGCAGATCGCCGGTGAGCACGCCGACGGCACCGTCCTGTGGATGGCCGACGAGAGGGCCATCGGCGACCACATCGCGCCGAAGATCACCAAGGCAGCCGCCGACGCCGGTCGGCCCGCGCCGCGCATCGTGGCGGGTATCCCGGTGTGTCTGTGCGCCAATTCCGAGATCGACGCCGCCAAGGATCGCGCCAACCGCATCCTTGCCGAGGCCGAGACATCGCCCAACTACCAGCGGCTGCTGGACCGTGGCGATGCGCGCGACGTCGGTGATCTGTGCGCAGCGGGCGACGAGCACGCAATCCTCGCGCGGTTCCAGAGGTTCGCCGACGCGGGCGTCACCGACCTGTCGGTTCGGTTGCTGCCGATCGGAGACAACCGCGACGAGCTCGTCGCATCGAAATACCGAACTCGCGAGGTGATTTCGCAGCTCGCGGCGCAAGTGCGATAGTCGAGCGATGAGTGCAGGTCCACTTGCGGGCATCCGCATACTCGAGGTCGGCGTCATGCTAGCGGGCCCGTACGCCACCATGTTGCTCGCCGACCTCGGCGCCGAGGTCATCAAGATCGAGCCGCCGGAGGGCGAGATCTCCCGCCAGCTCGGCGACGCCTATTTCGCCAGCCTGAACCGGAACAAGCAGAGCATCTGCATCGACCTGCGCTCCGACGCAGGTCAGAAGCAACTCGGCGACCTGGTCGCGAAATCGCATGCGCTGCTGGTCAACATGAAGCCGTCGGCGATCCGGCGGCTGGGCCTCACCTACGAAGCGCTGAAGAAGTACAACGACAAGATCGTCTGCGTCGCGCTGACCGGTTTCGGGATGGACGGTGGCGACGATCCCGCGTTCGACTACGTGATCCAGGCCGGTACGGGGGTTGCCGCGATGACAGGCGAGCCCGACGGTCCGCCGACGCTACCCGGCTATTCGGCGGCGGACAACTCGACCGGGCTGACCGCCGCGCTCGGGCTGGTGTCCCAGATCGTCTCCGGCCGCGGCGGGCAGGTCGAGGTCTCGCTGCGCGATGCCGTGATGTCGCAGCTGAACTACAAGGCGTCGGCTTGGCTGAACGACGGGGTGGCGCCGAAGCGGTACCCGAACGGTGCCCATTCGTACTACGTTCCCGCGCAGCTGTTTCCGACTGCTGACGGTTACCTTGCGATGTTCATCACGCACGACGCATTTTGGCGCCTGTTCTGCACCGAGGCCGGCGTGTCCGGGTTCCCGACGATGGCCGAGCGCTCCGCGCGTCGCGAGGAGGTACTGGCTGTCGTGCACGCGGTCCTGGCGACCGACACCGCGAAGAACTGGGAGGCGAGGCTACGTCCGCTCGGCATCCCGGCGGCGGCGGTGCGTAGCCTTCCCGAGGCGCTCGAGGCGACCCCGGAGGTCATCGTGACGGCAGGGGAGTTCCGGTTGGTGGGCAGCGCGATCCGGATCTCAGGGTTCGAGCCCGAATATCGTCCTGCGCCGCGTCGCGACGAGCACGGTCACTCGTATTCGACGGTGACCGACTCGGTGTCCGGCACGCCCTGACAGGTCAGGATGTACCCCTCAGCCACCTCGTCGTCATCCAGCGCGTCGTTCACGCGCATGGTCGCCTTTCCCTCGATCAGCCTGGCCATGCACGTCCCGCAGTTCCCCGCCTCGCAGCTGAACGGCGGCGAAAGGCCGGCCCTGCGCGCGCTTTCCAGCAGCGTCTCGTTCGCGACGCGCGGAACAACGGCCTTGTTTCGGTCGAGCAGGATCGTCACGGTCCCCTCGGCAGCCATGTGACCTCCTACGACCATTGAGATTCTGCCTGTACGAGAATAGTATTCTCCCTGTAGGATAGTGTGTTCTCACCAGCTTCCGCAACGCGACTGAAGGGCGGATGACCGACAGTGAACGGGCCGGCCGCGCTCGCCTTCGACGACCGCGAGTACACGCTCGCCGAACTCGACGCGCTGGCCGCCGGGTTGGCGACGACTCTCGAACATCGCGGTGTGCGCCGGGGCGACCGCGTCGCACTGATGTCGTCGAATCGCCCCGAGTTCGTCGTCGCGTTGCGAGCCATCTGGCGCCTTGGTGCCGCCGCGGTTCTGCTCAGCCCCGCCTGGCGCCGGACCGAGGTCGAGAATGCGTTGGCGTTGACAGAGCCGTCGCATGCCGTCGGAGACAATCCGGTGCTCGCCGAAGCGATGCCGATGCTGTCGCTCGACGATCCGATCGCTCCGGGCCGACGGCGGTCCGAGCCGCCGCCTGCCGACGCCGACGCGCTGTTCGTGTTCAGTTCGGGCACGACCGGCATGCCGAAGGCGGTGCGCCATACGCACCGGGCATTCGCGGCGGCGGTGCGCCACTGGCGGGGTGCTCTTGGCCTGACGGCCTCGGACCGCATGCAGATCGTGACGCCTCCGTCGCACATCCTCGGACTGCTCAACATCGTGATGGCGCTGGACACCGGTGCCTGGATACGGCTGCACGGGCGGTTCGACGTCGACCAGATGTTGCACCACATCGAGGCCGACCGGATCACCATCGAAATGGCGGTGGCCCCGATCGCGCTGGCGCTGGCCGCCCATCCGAAACTGGATTCTCACGACCTGTCGTCGCTGCGGTACGTCATGTGGTGTGCGACGCCGGTCACCGCGACCGTCGCTGAGACCATCTCGGCGAGGACGGGCGTGAACTGGGTGACCGCCTACGGCACAAGCGAATTGCCGGTGCTCACCTGCAATACGTTGACAGACGCGAAACTCGACACCGTGGGCCGTGCGGTGAAAGGAGTTGAGCTCCGCATCGTCTCGCTCGAAGACGGCACACCCGTCGAGACAGGTGAAGTCGGCGAGATCCAGGCGCGGTCGGAATCGGTGATGGCCGGCTATCTGCCCGATGAGGCTACGGCGCAGGCGTTCTCCGACGGCTGGTACCGCACAGGCGACGTCGGCTGGCTGGACTCCGACCGCTGGCTTCGGATCACCGACCGTGCGAAGGAGATGATCAAGGTCAGAGGCTTTCAAGTGGCCCCTGCCGAGATCGAGGCCGTACTCCACGGGCATCCGGCTGTCGACGATTGCGCTGTGTTCGGCGTCGACGATGTCGCCGACGGCGAAGCGGTCGTCGCCGCGGTCGCAACGCACGGTCCGGTTGACGCCGAGGAACTGACCACCCTCGTGGCCGACCGGCTGGCGTCCTACAAACAACTGAAGCGGGTGGTGTTCGTGCCTGAGATTCCGCGATTGCCTTCGGGGAAGGCGTTGCGCCGAGTGCTGAAGGAGCAGCATGGACGTCCGTCTGACGGCTGAACAGCGGCAGCTGCGAGAGGCCGCCGCCGAACTGGCCGACGACCTTGGACCAGGCTCGGTCGCCGACCTCGACGACGCGGATCGCCTCGAGCGATTGGAGAGAGCGGTAGAGGGAACCGGCTTCCGCACCCTGCGCAGCGACGGCGCGTCCGGCGTCGAGGTGGCGATCGTCGCGGAGGAGTTCGCGCGAGGGTTGGTGGACGTTCCTTTCCTCGGCCCCGTGCTGGCCGACGATCTCCAGCGCATTGTGGGCAGACCGCTTGCGCCGGCAGCCGCGACGCCGTCCGTCGATCTCACGGGAAGCCTTGCCGGAGTGAGCCAGTCACCGATCGAACTGGACGCGGTGCAGGGCGAGGGTGCCGGCCGTTGGCACGCATTGGCGTTGACGGCGACGACCGCCGACATCGTCGGCGCCGCACGCGGCACATTGACCTTGGCCACCGAGTACGCCAAGGTCCGCGAGCAGTACGGCGCGACGATCGGTTCGTATCAGGCGGTCGGCCACATGCTCGCCGAAGGCCTGGCATTGATCGAAGGGTGCGTCAGCGTCCTGCGACACGCCGCGTGGGCGGTCGACGAGCTTCCCGTCGACGACGCGGTCGAGGCGGGTCGCGTGGCGAAGATCTACTGCGCCCGTTCAGCTTTGACGGTTTGCGAGACGTCCATTCAAGTGCACGGCGGCATCGGCAACACCTGGGAGTGCCTGGCCCACGTGTATCTGCGCCGGGTGCTCGGCGCCACCGAGGCGTGGCCGGTGAGGCTGGAGGAGTTGACCATTGGACTTTCGTGATTCACCGCAGGAGGCGGCGTTCCGCGAGCGTTTGCGGGGTTGGCTGACCGAACAGAAGGGCAGATTCCCCACCTCGGGCGACGAGTACTGGGCCAAGGCAGGGGATTGGCACGTCGCGTTGTACGAGGCCGGCTTCTTCGGCACGTCGTGGCCCAAAGAGTACGGGGGTCAGGATCTGCCACCGGTGTACGACGTGATCGTCGACGAAGAGATCGCCAAGGCGGGCGCGCCTGCCAGGCCCAGCCTCGGATATCTCGTCGTCGGACTCAGCCACCACGGGAGCGAGGAACTGCGGCAACGGTTCCTGCCCGGGATGATCAACGGGACCGAGCGCTGGTGTCAGGGCTTCAGCGAGCCTGGGGCGGGATCGGATCTGGCGTCGTTGACGACGACGGCGGTCCGCGACGGAGATTCCTACGTCATCACCGGCCACAAGATCTGGACCAGTTACTCCGATGTGGCTGACTGGTGCCTCGTGCTCGCGCGTACCGACAGGAACGTGGCCAAGCACAAGGGCATCTCGGCATTCATCGTGTCGATGCACCAGCCCGGAATCGTGCAGCGCCCGTTGAAGATGATCAGCGGCGTCACCAAGGAATTCGGCCAAGTCGAATTCGACGGCGCACGGGTGCCCGTCGAGAACATGGTCGGTGAACCGGGCGACGGCTGGAGGCTCGCGATGACGGTTGTCAGCCACGAGCGTGAGCCCTCGACGCTGGGATTTTCCGCTCGATATGGAAAGACCGTGCGCGAGTTGGCCTCTCGTGTCGACGGGACGCCGCCAGAGCAATTGTCGTGGGCCTGGGTGCAGACCGAGATGTTGCGATTGCATGTGCGCAGGCGGCTGTCGGAACAACTGGACGGGCTGACCCACGGCCCGCAGGGATCGTTGGACAAGCTGCTGATGACCTGGGTGGAGCAGTCGGTCGGCCACGCGGCACTGAAGACGGTCGGGTCGAGTGACGACGAGATGTTCGGGGCTTATATGTACAGCCGCGCGCAGAGCGTGATGGGCGGGACGAGCCAGATTCAGAAGAACATCATCGCGCAGCGGATTCTCGGATTGGGGAACTGAATGTATGGAATGCCAGAAGAAATCGACGTCAAGGCCGACGGCGCGCTGCGCATCATCACGCTGAATCGGCCCGATGCGCTCAACGCCGTCAACGACAACCTGCACGTCGGCCTGGCCGGGATCTGGGAGGCGCTCAACGAGGACGTCGCCGCGCGCGCCGCTGTCATCACCGGTGCCGGCCGGGCCTTCTCCGCGGGCGGTGACTTCAACTACCTCGATGAGTTGCGCAACGATGAGGCACTGCGGCAGAAGACGATCAAGCACGGCCGCGACCTCGTGATCGGAATGGTGCGCTGCCGTATTCCGGTGATCGCGGCCGTCAACGGGCCAGCCGTCGGCCTGGGGTGCAGCCTGGCAGCGCTGTCCGACGTCGTGTACATCTCGGAAACCGCGCACTTCGCCGATCCGCACGTGCAGATCGGCCTCGTGGCAGCCGACGGTGGGCCGCTGGTGTGGGGCTCACAGATCAGCCTCCTGCAGGCCAAGGAGTTCGCGTTGACCGGTGTGCGGATCAAGGCGCAGCGTGCCGTTGAACTCGGATTGGCCAATCATGTCGTGGAAGACCCGGTCGCAGCAGCGATCGCGTGCGCGAAGAAGCTCATCGAGCTGCCGCAGCAGGCGGTGGAGGCCACCAAGCGGCTGATGAACATTCAGCTGGAGCAGGCCGTGATGGCCTCGCTCGACTACGCCAACCTCGCAGAGTACGTGTCGTTCGGCACCGCCGACTTCAACAGGATCGTCGACGGGCTGATCGCCAAGGACGAATAGACGCCGCTACGAAGACAGGCAGTTCCCGGATGTCTCGAAGATGTCGCCGTCACCTGTGAGCCGTTGACCGCAGACCCCTATCACGGTGCTACGCACGGGAATAGGGAAAACCGTCAATGCGGTCGAGGGGTAGTAGGTCCGTCCGTCATTCGGATAGATGGCGCCGTCGGCTTTGTTGGACACCCTGCCGCCGACGGCGACCACATTGGTCCACTCCCCGTGTGCCATGGCGGTGCCGCCGATCGCCATGACCACGTTGTCGTGGTCGTCTTCATACGGGTGCGTTGTGTACTGGTCGAGAAACCCCGCCGTGCCATCGAGCGCGAAGACCGTGTTACCGGTCCTGTTCTGGCCGACTGCCGTCGCTTTCGCGGGTCGGAAAATGCTGATCGCCAACGCCTTGTTGTCATTGGAGGCATTCGCCTGCGCACCGCTGGCCGAGTTGTCGCCGATTCCGATCGGGTCACCGGCCCCGGGGTCATACGAGATGCCGGGTGCGGCACTGGCCGCGCCCGCTCCGATGATCCCCGCTACACCAACGCATGCGGCCAGCGCCGAGCCGACCACGATCCTGCGAACACCAAGTCCCTTGTCCACGAGACACCCCTTCCCGAAGTTCGCGAGCTCGACGGCTCGCGCTTCGATATTCGCGGGCGGTGGCCGAGGGGGCGTCAGTAGTGCACTACTGCACCTGGCGCGAGATAGCAGCGTGGTCGGAAAACGGCGAAACAGCGACCTTGAATGCTATTTCACGGGTCAGAAGGTGAGGGTTTCGGACCGCTGGATGGTGCCCGTGACGCCGCTCGCATCCTGTTCGGCGAGGCGGATCGCGGCCTCGGCCATCGCTTCCGGCGGTTCGACCATCTCCTCCGGGATCTCCATCCCGGCGCCGCCTGCCTGCCAGCCCTCGGTCAGCACCACGCGCGACGGGCTCAGGCAGTTGACGGCGATGTTGTCGGCCTCGAGGTCGGCGGCCAACCCGGTGTAGAGCCGCTCGACGCCGGCCTTGGACACCCAGTACGCGTTGGCCCCGGCCATCGTCACGCCGGTAGTGGTGATCGCGATCAACGAACCGCCGCCGCGCGCCCGCACGTGCGGGATGACGGCCTTGGTGACGAGGAAGACGCCGGTCAGGTTGACGTCGAGACACAGTTGCCAACGCTTGAGCGGCGTGGACTCGATCGGGCCCAGCCACAGCACGCCGGCGTTGGCGACCAGGATGTCGATCCCGCCGAATTCGGCGACTGTCGCCCCCACCGCCGACTCGACAGAGTCCGCACTGGTGACGTCGCACGGCACCGCGAATGCGCGGCCACCCGTCGACGAAATGCTCTCCGCGACAGAGTGAATGGTGCCTGGCAGCTTTCCCGGCCGCTCGGAGCGCGCGGCGACCGCAACCGCCGCGCCCTCGCGGGCCAGGGCTCTGGCCACCGTCGCGCCGATGCCACGGCTGGCACCGGCCACGAAAGCCGTCTTACCCGCAAGCCTCACTTCTGACCTAGGCTTCCCCTTCTTGCAACTGGAACTCTCGATCAGCGAGAATAACATTCTCGCAGCCATCGGAACGGAGTCGTCCAATGTCGGAAGCCGACATCGTGCCTGCCCTGCGCACGCCGGTCACCCTGGTGCACGAACCGCGAAGGCGCGGTGGCGGAATCGGGGTGGCCGCGATGTGCGGGGGCGGCACAACGGGTTCGGCAACCGTCATCGAAGTCTCCGCCCCGTAGTCCATCATCGATCAATGACCATCGACGAGCTCATCACCGCGGCGCGCGGCGGGTCCACCCGAGCGGCCGGCCGGTTGTTGAGCCTGGTCGAAGGCTCCCGGCGCGACGACGTTCTCGAGGCGCTACCCGAGGCGACGCCACCGCAGATCATCGGGGTGACCGGTCCGCCGGGGGCGGGGAAGTCCACCACGGTCGCTGCGCTGGTCAGCGCGTATCGCGAGCGCGGCAAGCGGGTGGCTGTGCTCGCGGTCGACCCGTCGTCGCCCTACAGCGGCGGCGCGCTCCTCGGCGATCGAATCCGGATGGCGGCCCACATCAATGACCCCGATGTCCTCATCCGCTCGGTCGCCACTCGCGGTCACCTGGGCGGGCTCGCCGCCGCCGTGCCCGCGGCGACGCGGCTGCTCGCCGCGCTCGACTACGACCTGATCATGCTCGAGACGGTCGGGGTCGGCCAGTCTGAGATCGAAATCGCGGCGATCGCCGACCCGACGGTTGTTGTCCTCAACCCCGGTGCAGGAGACGCGGTTCAGGCCGCCAAGGCAGGCCTGCTCGAGGTCGCGGACATCGTCGTGGTAAACAAGGCCGACCGCGAGGGCGCCAACCAGACCGTGCGGGACCTGCGTGCCGAGACCACGGCGCCGATCCTCAAGACCATCGCTGCACAGGGCGGCGGCATCCCCGAACTGGTCGAAGCCGTCGAGGCGCACGCCAGGGCCGACAGCCCCGAGCGCCGCAAGGCCCGCGCCCGCGCGCAGATCCTGTCGCTGGCGCAGACCAGGCTTCGCGGCCACGCCGATCTCGATCGCCTGGCCGAACTGGTCGCCGACGGTCGATCGGATCCCTATGCGGCAGCAGAACAGCTATTCGCCATCCCCGTCGAGCCCTGATCTGGTACACAATCCGCGACAGCGAACGGAGCCGCGCAGTGAGCGTTTCGAGTCCAACAGTTTCTGATGATCCCGTGGTCTTCGACCCCTATTCCGACGACTACTTCGACTCGCCGTTCGAGACCTACCGCCGGATGCGCGACGAGGCCCCGCTCTACTACAGCGACAAATACGACTTCTGGGCGTTGACGCGCTACGCCGACGTCTCGGCGGCGATCAGGGATCACGAGACGTTCTCGTCGGCCAAGGGCGTCACGCTCGACATGGTGAAGGCCGCCGCAAAGGGCGAGACGCCGATCGGCAAGATCATCATCTCCCTCGATCCGCCCGAACACGAGCGGATGCGAAAGCTGGTCAACCGCGTGTTCACGCCGCGCGCTGTGACTGCGCTGGAATCGCTTGTCCGCGAGACGATCGACCGCTATGTCACCCAGCTGGATCCGACAGCGTTCGACGCCGTCGAAGACTTCGCCGCGCTGTTCCCGGTCGAGGTCATCACCTCGATGCTCGGCGTGCCCGCCGCCGACCGGCAGATGCTCCGGCAGTGGCTCGACAAGGGCCTCGAACGCGACGAGGGCATCGGGATGTCGGCCGAAAGCATGGACGCTGTGCTGAAATCCGGCGCCTACTACTACGAACTCATCCAGGAGCGCCGGAAGAAGCCGCAGGACGACATGATCAGCGGACTCATCGAGGCCGAGGTCACCGAAGATGGTGAGACAAGACGCCTCGATGACATCGAGATCACCGGCTTCTGCACGATGCTCGGCGGCGCGGGCGCTGAGACCGTGACGAAACTGGTCGGCAATGCCGTCGTGGTGTTCGCAGACCACCCGGAGCAGTGGCGGAAGCTGCAGGACGACCGCAGCAGAATCCCGGCGGCATTCGAGGAACTCCTCCGGTACGAGGCTCCGTCGCAGTACCAGATCCGCACACCTACGCGCGATGTGACTTTGTACGACAAGACGATTCCCGAAGGCGCTCCTGTGCTGCTGATCAACGGATCGGCGACTCGCGACGAACGGTTCTTCCCCGACGCCGACCGTTTCGACATCGATCGCGAGCGCAAGGTCGGGTACAACCTGAACTTCGGTTACGGCATCCACAGTTGCCTCGGTGCGGCGCTGGCCCGGATGGAGGGCCGAATGGCGCTGGACACGCTGCTGGATCTGATCCCGAACTACGAGATCGACCGCTCCGGTCTGCAGCGAGTGCACATGACCAATGTGCTTGGCTGGTGCAACGTGCCTGTGCGCGCCGGTTGAAGGGTCGGCGAGTCACACTGTTCGACGTTTGGCAGACAAACCGCGAGAAGACCGCTGCACAACGATGAACGGTGTGACGGGTGTGGCTTGGATGCGCCCTACGACAGCGACTTGCCCGTCGCCGCTGCATATCCGGCGCGATAGCCGAAAACCATTGCGGGTCCGATAGTTCCACCAGCACCGCCGTATGCCTTACCGGTGGCGCCTGCCATCGCATTGCCCGCGGCGTACAGCCCGGGAATCGGGTCGCCGCTGACATGGAGCACCCTGCCGTCGCGATCGGTGCGCGGTCCGCCCTTGGTGCCCATGGCCCCGACGGTGACCGGGACGGCGTAGTAGGGCGCCGTGTCGATCGGCCCGAGTGTCTTGCCTGCGGTCGTGGCGGCGTCGTTGTCACCCCAGTATCCGTCGTATGCGCTGGAGCCACGTCCGAAGTCGGGATCGCATTCTCTCGCCGTGTTCTCGTTCCACGCCGCCACCGTGCGCGCAAGCCCATCGGCGTCGATACCGGTCTTCTCGCTGAGTTCGGCGAGATCCCTGGATTGGCAGAACCAGTCGGGAACGGGTCCATCGGGTTCGACCCCGAGGAAGCCGTAGCGCTTGAGGTGCTGGTCGTCGAACACGATCCACGCCGGATCGTTGATGTATCCGTGCCGGGGATCGAGGTGGTGGAACGGGCCCGCCATGGAGTTGTATTCGCCTGCCTCGTTGAGGAATCGCCTGCCTGACCGGTTGACGATGATGCTTCTGGGTCGTGTTCGCTCGAGTCGGACGCTGCGACTGCGCGGCCGACCCTCGAAAACGTCGCCCGGGATCTGGATGATCGGCACCCACCACGCCTCGCCCATGTTGGCGAGGTCGGCGCCGTGTGCCATCGCCATCCGCAGTCCGTCGCCGGTGTTGTTGGGCGGCGAGACCGCGCCATGCATCGGTCCGCGCAGGAAGGCCTCGACCAGCGCCTCATCCCATTCGAAGCCGCCGGTGCCCAATATCACGCCGGACCGGGCGTGGACGCGAACAACACTGTCGCCTCGTTGGATTCGCACTCCGATGATCGCTCCGTCGGCGGCGATCAGCTCGACTGCGCGCGCTTCGGTGCACGGCGCCACCCCGTGGTCGAGCAATCCCTTCAACAGGCCGGCGACCAGCGCGGTCCCCGCAACGCAGTAGTCGCCGTCCTCGGTGTCCACCGCGGCATGGATCCGGGCCCGTGTCTCGGCGTCGATGCCGACATTGCTGAAATCGGCGGGGAAGGACGTGATCCTGTCCTTCCAGTCACCCAGCCGGGCCAGGTCGAACGGTCTGGCGTTCAACGAGCGGCCCCCCGTCGGCCGACCCCCCGGCAGCTCGGGCTTGTAATCGGGGAAGCCCTCGGCGATCTCGAACTCCAGTTCACTGTTCTGCTCCACGAAGTCGAGCATCGCCGGCCCGGTGGACACGAATGTCTCGACAAGTCCGCGATCCATCACGCCGAGAGACTGTGCCTGCAGATACCGCAGCGCGTCGGCTTCCGTCAGCTCGCCGTCGGGGCAGCGCCGGTGCGCCGGTATCCAGACGATGCCACCCGAGACCGCGGTGGTTCCGCCCACCGTCGCCGCCTTCTCATACACCGCCACCGATGCGCCGTTGGCTGCCGCGGCCAGGGCGGCGGTCAGGCCGGCGCCCCCGCTGCCCAGCACGACGACATCGACTTCGTTGTCCCACTCAGTCACCGGTGCTCCTTCCGCGCGGGCCGACCCTCAGTTGAGGATCGCCGACAGCTCGTTGGCGGCCTTGATAACCGACTCCCTGCCGTTCATCACCACATCCTCGCGATGGGAGATGAGGTTGATACAGGTCGGCGGTGAGGGCGGACTGCGTTTGACGGGCACGGCGAGTCCGTACGTGTTCGGCTCGATCTCGCCGTGGGTGATGACCCAACCCTGCTTGCGGGTCTGCGGTACGAGGTCACGCTCACCTGGGCGTGGCGGCATGCTCGCCAGCAGTGCGATTCCGGCCGCCCCGCGCTCGAGCGGGTAACGGCTGCCTTCGTGGAACGACAGTTGGTAGAACACGTCTGTCGGCACTATCACCGCGATGGCGACCTGCTGATCACCCTCGGCGATCAGCAACGAGACGGTTGTGCCGAGTTCGTCGGCCAGCGTTCGCAGCGTCGGCAGGCTGAGTTGGCGGACGTTGTTGTCGAATGATGCGCCGAGCACTGCCAGCGCCGATGCCGAACGGTACCGGCCATCCTCACCCTTCATCACGAACCGGTATTGCGCGAGCGTGGTGAGAAGGCGGTAGGCGATCGTCCGGTGCACGCCGATGTCGTCGGCAACCTGTTGGGCCGTAAGGCCGTTGGGTGTGGCGGCGACGAGTTGCAGTGCGGCAAGACCGCGGGCCAGGGTCTGCGATCCCGGAGCACCGGTCCGCGCGGCGCCCGCGGTGCTCGACTTCGGCATCGCGCCCTCCTTGACAGACCCAATTTCGAGAGTGATGCTCTGACTATAGTGCACGCACATGTGCGATAAATGAGCAGGCTGCTTACATATTGCGAGAATCCGGTTCTCGTCGGCGAGAGGTGCGGGGTGTCTGAGCACGAAAGCGTCTGGAGCGACCTCCAGGGCGTGGCGTTCTCGCAGGGCTACCTCGAGGCGGGTGGAGTACGTACCCGATATCTGCACGCAGGCGACGAGTCCAAGCCTGCGCTGGTGTTTCTGCACGGCTCGGGCGGCCACGCCGAGGCGTACGTCCGCAACCTCGAGGCCCACGCCGAGCACTTCTCCACGTGGTCGATCGACATGCTCGGGCACGGCTACACCGACAAGCCGGGCCACCCCCTGGAAGTGCACCACTACGTTTCGCACCTGATCGACGTCCTCGACGCAATCGGGGTGCGCCGGGTGCACCTCAGCGGGGAATCGCTTGGGGGGTGGGTCGCCTCGCGTGCGGCCATCGACCACCCCGAGCGGATCGACAGGCTCGTGCTGAACACCGCAGGCGGCTCGCAGGCCGATCCGGAGGTGATGAAGCGCATCGTCACGCTGTCGATGGCGGCGGTCGAAGCACCGACCTGGGACACGGTGCAGGCCCGGATCAAGTGGTTGATGGCCGACAAGACCAAGGGCTATGACGACATCGTCGCAAGCAGGCAGCGGATCTACCGTCAACCCGGGTTCGTCGACGCCATGCGCGACATCATGGCGCTGCAGGATCCCGAGATCCGGGCGCGAAACATCCTCGGCGCAGCCGACTACGGCGCGATAGCGGCACCGACGCTTGTGGTGTGGACAAGCGATGATCCCACCGCAGACGTCGCGGAAGGCAAGCGCATTGCGTCGATGATCCCCGGTGCGCGGTTCGAGCTGATGCCCGGTTGCGGCCACTGGCCTCAGTACGAGGACCCGAAGACCTTCAACCGGCTTCATCTGGCCTTCCTGCTGGCGCGCTGACCATGGCAGAGAAATTCGACGTCGTCATAGTCGGGGGCGGCCCCGTCGGCCTCACTCTCGCCAATATCCTTGGCCTGCAGGGAGTTCACGTCCTCGTCGTCGAAGAACGCGACAGCTTGATCGACTATCCGCGCGGCGTCGGACTCGACGACGAGGCGCTGCGCACCTTTCAGTCGATCGGGCTGGTGGACCGGGTGCTGCCGCACACAGTGCCCAACCAGATCCTGCGGTTCTTCGATGCCAAGCGAAAGCTCCTCGCCGAGATGGCACCTCCGGACGCGCGCTTCGGATGGCCCAAACGCAACGGGTTCGTCCAGCCGATGGTCGATGCCGAACTGCTCGCTGGACTCGACCGCTTCGACAACGTCGAAGTGCGGTGGGGCCACCGGATGGAGAACTGCACAGGGACACCCGACTGCGTCACAGTCGAGTTCGCCGACGGTCGTGACTCAGTCACGGCTCGCTACGTCGTCGGATGTGACGGCGGCAGAAGTGCCACCCGGCGCCTGATGGGGGTGTCCTTCGACGGGACGACCTCTGAGACGCGGTGGTTGGTCGTCGACTGCGCCAACGATCCGCTCGGACACCCCAACAGCGAGGTCGGTGCCGATCCCGCGAGGCCCTACGTGTCGATCTCGATCGCGCACGGCATCCGGCGCTTCGAGTTCATGATTCACGGCGACGAGTCCGACGAGGAAGCCGACAGCCCGGACTTCGTCAGGCGCATGCTCGCCCAGATGGTCCCAGACCCGGCGCGTGTGGACGTCATCAGGCACCGCGTTTACACCCATCATTCCCGGATCGCGGGCGCATTTCGGCAGGGGCGGTTGATGATCGCCGGCGATGCGGCGCATCTGATGCCGGTCTGGCAGGGGCAGGGTTACAACAGCGGTATCCGCGACGCCGCCAATCTGGGCTGGAAGCTGGCGGCGGTGGTCACCGGGCAGGCCGAGGACGCACTGCTGGACAGTTACGACGTCGAACGGCGAAAGCACGCAAGAGCCATGATCGACCTGTCGACGATGGTCGGTCGGGTCATCTCGCCGACGAACCGGCGCGTTGCGGCGCTGCGCGACAAAGTGATCCACGGTGCCTCGCTGGTGCCTTCGCTCAAGCGGTACGTACTCGAGATGCGCTTCAAGCCGATGCCGCGGTACGAACAGGGCGCCGTGTGGCACTGCGGGTCGCCCACGGAGAACTCGCCGACGGGCACCCTGTTCATCCAGCCGCGGGTCGACACCAGGGACCAGCAGAACGTCCTGCTCGACGACGTCCTCGGCATCGGGTTCGCCGTGTTGTGCTGGAGCAACAATCCGCGGGCGTTGCTCGGCGATGACGCCTTCGACCGGTGGAAGAGGTTGGGCGCCACGTTCGTCGCCGTCCGACCGATGACCCAACTGCGGTGGACCGGCCATGACGACCCCGACGTCGTCCTCGTCGGGGACCGCTCGGGGGCTCTCAAGGCCTGGTTCGACGCGCATACCGAGTCCGTTCTGTTCCTGCGTCCCGACAGGTGCATCGCGGCGGCATGCATCGCGCAACGGGCGCCCGAATCGAGCGCTTCGCTGTTCGAGGTTCTCAACCTGACCCAGGGAGGAGGTAACGGTGCCACTGACCCTGTGCTGTATGTCCCACAGCCCACTTCTGAATCTGCCGGGACCGTCGGCTGATCTTCTTGACGAGATCAACGGGGCGCTCGCCGCTGCCAGGAACTTCGTGCGCGCATACGATCCCGAACTCGTCGTCATCTTCTCTCCCGACCACTACAACGGCGTCTTCTATCGGATGATGCCGCCGTTCTGCATCAGTACGAAGGCGACAGGGGTCGGTGACTACGGCACTCAGGATGGGCCGCTGAACGTTCCCGGCGATATCGCCACCCGGCTGGCGGAGGCGGTGCTGGACGCCGACGTCGACGTCGCGATCTCGGCCGGCATGGATGTCGACCACGGGACCGTGCAGCCCTTGCAGACGCTCTTCGGCGACGCCACCGCCAAACCGGTCATCCCGATCTTCATCAACTCGGTGGCCACACCGCTTGGCCCCCTTCGTCGTTCGCGCGCGCTCGGCACGGCTGTCGGTGCATACCTGCGAACGTTGGACATGAGGGTGCTGGTGGTCGGCTCCGGTGGCCTCTCTCACGACCCGCCTGTCCCGACGCTTGCGACGGCTCCGCCGGCTGCGATGAGCCGGATCGTGCAGGGCGAGCCGATGTCACTCGAACAGCGCCAGGCGCGTCAGGCGGCAGTGATCGACGCGGCGAACACCTTCGCGCACGGCGACAGCCCGCTTCAGCCGCTCAACCCCCAATGGGATCACCGATTCCTGGGGATCATCGACAGTGGCAGGCTCACCGATGTCGACGGCTGGTCGGTGTCCTGGATGGCGCAGGAGGCGGGTAACTCCGCGCATGAGATACGCACCTGGGTCGCGGCGTTCTCTGCGCTCGCTGCGCAAGGCCCATATGTGACCGAGAACCGGTTCTACCGGGCCGCGCCCGAGTTGATCGCGGGCTTCGCGGTTCGGACGGGGGTACCTGCGTCATGACCGCAGCCGAATTCGACACCGCCGTCGACGTCCTCGTCGTCGGCTCCGGTGGCGGGGGGATGACCGCCGCACTCACCGCAGACGCCGCCGGGCTCGACGTGCTGGTGGTGGAGAAGTCGCCGTACTTCGGTGGATCGACCGCGCTGTCGGGGGGAGGGATTTGGGTGCCGGGTGCACCGTCGCAACGCAGAGCGGGACACATTCCCGATCCCGACGGTGTGTTCCAGTATCTGAAAGCCATCACCGGCGGACTCGTCACCGATGCCAGACTCAGTCAATACGTGGACGCCGCGCCGGAGATGATGGAGTTCCTCGAGGGCCGCAGTCGCTGGCTCGAGTTCGTGTGGAAGCCCGGCTATGCCGACTACTACCCGGAGTTGCCCGGCGGCTCCGACCTCGGCAGCACCATCAACGTGCCGGCCATCGATCTGCGCAAGCTCGGTGACGAGGAGCAGAATCTGCTGCAACCGCTCGCATTGGCGCCGAGGGGAATCTGGTTCGCACCCAAGGACCTTCGACTGTTCTACCAGATACGGCAGAACTGGCGCGGCAAGGCCGTGCTGCTGAAGCTGGTCTGGCGGATGTTCCGCGCCCGGGTGTTCGGCGACCGGATGGCTGCGATCGGGCAGTCCCTCGCAGCCCGCCTGCGGCTGGCGATGAAGGAACACGGCATCCCGCTGTGGCTCAACTCTCCGATGACGGAGTTGATCACCGACGTCGACGGCGCGGTGGTCGGCGCGGTCGTCGAACGCGACGGCAGGCAGCATCGGATCCGCGCTCGCGGTGGCGTCGTCCTGGCCACGGGCGGATTCGACCACGACATGGAGTGGCGCCGACGACACCTTCCCCTTCTCGAGAAGGACTGGAGCTTCGGCAATCCCGCCTCGATGGGTGACGGTATCCGGGCGGGGGAGAAGGTCGGCGCTTCGACCGACCTGCTCGACGAGGCATGGTGGTTCTCGGCCATGTGCTGGCCGGACGGTCGCCTGCAGTTCATGCTCAATGAGCGCATGATGCCCGCGCAGTTCGTGGTCAACGGTGAGGGCAAGCGCTTCATCAACGAGGCAGCGCCCTATATGGACTTCGCGCACGCAATGATCGATGGCGAGAATACCGGCGTCACGCACATCCCGTGCTGGCTGATCACCGATATCCGGTCATTTCACCGGTATGTCGTGGGTGGGCACCTGCCGATTCCGAAGGTGCCGTTCGCGCCGGTGCCAACCGGCCGCAACGTGCCGAAGGCCTGGCTGGAATCGGGAATCGTCAAGCAGGCGAACAGCATCTCTGAACTCGCCGCCCAGATCGGGGTACCGCAGAAGCAGCTGCGGGAGACGGCTGACCGATTCAACGAACTCGCGCGCAAGGGCCACGACGACGACTTCAACCGCGGCGATTCGAAATACGACAACTACTACGGCGACCCGACGCTGCCCAACCCCAACCTCCACCCGCTGGGCAAGCCACCGTATCTGGCGTTCCAGATCATCCTCGGCGACCTCGGCACCTCGGGCGGCCTGCGAACAGACGAGTTCGCTCGCGTCCTGCGCGCCGACGACGCGACGGTGAAGGGGCTTTATGCGGTGGGCAACACCGCTGCCGCGGTGATGGGCCGCAGCTATGCCGGTGCCGGCGCGACGATCGGGCCCGCGATGACCTTCGGTTATGTGGCCGCCCGACACATCAAGAGTCAGCTGCCGGAAACCGGTGGCGCGAAGCGTGATTCGTCACTCGATTCGCATCGAAAGGTAAGCAAATGAAGATCTCGCTGTTCTACGAATTCCCGCTGCCGCGGCCGTGGAGTGACGATGACGAACACAAGCTCTTCCAGGACGGCCTTGATGAGGTGGAGGCCGCTGACAAGGCCGGGTTCTCCACCGTGTGGCTGACCGAGCACCATTTCCTCGAGGAGTACTGCCATTCCACCGCACCGGAGATCTTCCTGTCCGCGGCCAGCCAGCGAACCCGCGACATCCGCCTCGGGTTCGGCATCATGCACCTGCCGCCGCAGGTGAACCATCCGGCCCGCGTGGCCGAGCGCGTGTCGACCCTGGACCTGATCTCCAATGGGCGCGTCGAGTTCGGAACCGGGGAGTCGTCGTCGGTCGGCGAACTCGGCGGTTTCGGGATCGATCCCGCGGACAAGCGCAAGATGTGGGAGGAGGCGCTCGAGGTCTCGATCCGCTGCATGATCGAGGAGCCTTTCACCGGGTTCAAGGGCGAGCACGTCGAGATGCCGCCGCGCAATGTCGTACCGAAGCCGCTGCAGAAGCCGCACCCGCCGGTGTGGGTCGCCTGTACCCGGCCCGCTTCGGTGTCGATGGCCGCTCAGAAAGGCCTCGGCGCACTGAGTTTCGCCTATACCGGCCCCGGCCCCCTGGCCGAGCGGGTCAACGGCTACTACAAGGAGTTCGAGCAGTCGGCGGTGCCGGTGACACCGCAGATGAATCCCAATATCCTCGCGATCGGCGGCGATCTGTCGATGATGGTGGCGCCCACCGACGAGCAGGCAGTCGAACGGCTCGGCAACGGCGGCGGTTTCTTCGCGTTCGGCATCATGCACTACTACATGACCGGTATGCACACGCCCGGCAGGACCGGAGTGTGGCAGCGCCACCTGGAAGAGATCGAGAAGGACCCCAGCATCGTCTACGGCCCCGACCGCGGGCCGATCGGTAGCCCGGCGACCGTGCGCGAATTCCTGCGCGGATACGAGGAGAGCGGTGTCGACGAGCTGATCCTGCTGCTCACGCCGCGCAGGCACGAGGAGACGATGGAGTCCATCGAACTGATGGGCACTGAGGTGCTGCCGGAGTTCATCGAGCGGCATGAGACGTCGGCCGCCGAGAAGGCCAAGCGGATGGAGCCGATCATCGAGAAGGCGGAGGCGCGTCGGCCCGCCTCGAATGCGCCTGCGTTCGACGAGACCTATGCGTTCGGTGGCCTGCCGACCGGCCGCGAGAACTACACCGCCAACGAGGTCTCCCTCGCGATGGACGAGATGAATGCCGGTATCGAGGCGGCTGCGGCCAAGCTGAAGTCGGGGCAGGGTTGGGACAGCAGGAACCCCTCCGCGGACGCGAGGAGCGAATGACCCCCGCGGACGCGAGGAGCGAGTAAGGCCGCGGACGCGAGGAGCGAATGACCCCAGCGGAGAAGAAATAGGACATGCGACGGATCGACGATCTCTGGCGCTATGACGGCAAGCGCGTGGTTGTCACCGGCTGCGCGTCGGGGATCGGCGAGCATGTCGCTCACAGGCTGACCGAGCTGGGCGCCGAGGTCATCGGGCTGGACTTGCGACGACCTACCCTGCAGCTGAAAGAGTTCCACGACATCGACCTGTCCGACGAGGCGTCGATCGACCAGGTCGTCGCGGTGCTCGCCGGACAGGTCGATGCACTGTTCAACGTGGCGGGGGTGTCGTCGGGCATCGGTGATCCGATCCGCGTCGTCACGATCAACTTCCTCGGTACCCGCCACTTCACCGAGTCACTGATCCCGGTGATGCCCGCGGGATCGGCGATCGCCAACGTGTCGTCGTTGGCCGCGTCGGCCTACGTGGCGAATGCGCCGGCCACCATGGGGCTGGTGGACACTGCGACCATGGCCGAGGGCATCGAGTGGTGTGCGCGCAATCCGCGGCCGGTCGAGGACGGCGGCGGTTACCGGTTGGCCAAGGAGGCATTGATCCTCTACGGGATGGCCAACGTCGGCGCACTCGGCAGTCGGGGTATCCGGATCAACTGCACCGCACCGGGCGTCACGGACACGCCGATCCTCGATCAACTGCGCAGCGCCTACGGCCAGGATTACCTCGACTCGTTCCGGACACCGCTCGGACGCGCGGCCACGCCAGAGGAGCAGGCAAGCGTGTTGGTGTTCCTCAACAGCGCTGCGGCGGCATACATTACCGGCCAGGTGATCTGGGTGGACGGCGGATCGGTCGCCGAGCGGATTTTCGGCCAGGTCTGCGATGAACGGCAGAAAAGGACGGAACATGGCTGACTGGACTGATTTTCGGCGCGTCGCCGACGACGTCCGCAACTGGGGACGATGGGGTGACACCGACGAACTCGGCACGCTCAACCTCATCACCGACGACAAGGTGGCGCAGGCTGCGAGCCTTGTCAGGCACGGCAAGGTGTTTCCGCTCGGCGTCGACTTCGGCTCCTCGGGTCCTCAGGGTGCGTTTCACTTCCGGCAGAATCCGTTACACGTGATGACGATCGACGGCGGTGACGCAAGCACCCTTGCGCAGTACGGTCCTGCGTGGCTGAAGAACCCGGTGGCGACCCAGCTCAGTGAGTATTGGACAAACGGCCCGATGCGGTTCAACGACGATGTCATCGTCATGCCGTTGCAGGCGGCCACCCAGTGGGATGCGCTGTCGCACGTCTATTACGAGGACAAGCTGTACAACGGGTTTCCGGCCGACTCCGTGACCAGTCTCGGCGCCTACCATTGCGGTATCGACAAGGTGGACGGCAAGGGGATCACCTCGCGGGGGGTGCTGCTCGACATCGTCCGTCTCCGAGGGGTGCAGACGTTCTGCGAACTCGGCGACCCGATCGCCCCCGCCGAGCTCGACGCGGCGGCGCGGTCGCAGGGCGTGCGGATCGAACGGGGCGACATCGTGCTCGTCCGAACAGGTTGGTGGGCACGGTTCCTGCAGACCGGTAACGGTGCTGAACCCGGCGCCGGCCTGGATTGGACGTGCGCGTCCTGGTTGCACGATCACGACGTGGCCGCGGTCGCCGCTGACAACCTGATGGTCGAGAACCCGCTGCCTGGGGTCGACGGCGTGTTCCTGCCGATGCACATGCTGTGTCTGCGCGACATGGGTCTGATGCTCGGCGAGTACTGGGATCTGACCGCGCTCGCCGATGACTGCGCGGCCGACGGCGTCTATGAGTTTCAGCTCATCGCTCCGCCACTGCGCGTCACCGGCGCTGTCGGCTCACCAGTGAATCCCATTGCGATCAAGTAGCTGTCAACGATGCGGACGCGAGGAGCATGACCGGTCCATGACCACGACCACAGCAACCGGCGGGGGCCCGCTCGTCGTCGGACTCGGCGGAACGCTGAGGGCCGGCTCGTCGACCGAACGGGCCCTGCGCTACTGCCTGGCGTCGGTCGAACGCCGGGGCGGCAGGACCAGATTCTTCAGCGGTCCCGAGCTCAACCTGCCCATGTACGCCCCGCACGAGTTGGAGCGAACCCCGAAAGCGCTGGAGTTGGTCAGCGCATTGCGCGACGCCGACGCCGTCGTCGTCGGTTCACCCGGTTATCACGGTGCGATCTCTGGTTTGGTGAAGAACGCGCTGGACTACATCGAGGACCTGCGCGAGGACCCGCGGGTCTACCTCGACAACACGCCGTGGGGGTGCATCAGCTGCGCCTACGGCTGGCAGGCTGCGGTGGGCACGCTGGGCCAACTGCGTTCGATCGGACATGCGTTGCGGGCCTGGCCGACACCGCTCGGCGTCGCCATCAACTCGGCCGACAAGATCTGGGACGACTCCGGCGAGTTGGTCGACGACACCGTGCGGCGGCAGCTCGACATGCTGGCGACCCAGGTGCTCGCACACGCCCGGGCCGCATGGGAACCGTTGTGACACGCCGCAAGACCATCCTGGTCGACGGGCTGGACACCGGCTATCTCGAAGCGGGACAAGGAGATCCGGTTATCCTGCTGCACGGCGGCGAATTCGGCGTCAGCGCCGATATCGGCTGGGAACAGAACATCGCCGCACTCGCCGAGCACTACCGGGTGCTGGCGCTCGACATGCTCGGCTTCGGCGAGTCGGCCAAGGTCATCGACTTCAACGACGGCCGTGGCATGCGGATCCGACACATCGCCCGGTTCTGCGATGCGGTCGGTATCGACACCGCGCACTTTGTCGGGAACTCGATGGGCGCGGTCAACCTCTTCGTCGACGCCACCTCGGAGTCTCCGCTGCTGCCCGCCCGCAGCCTGACGATGATCTGCGGCGGCGGCGAGGTCCAGCGCAACGAGCATTCCGCGGCGCTCTACGACTACGACGCCACCCTGGCAGGCATGCGGCGCATCGTCGAGGCGCTGTTCTTCGACGCGGGCTATCCCAACGACGACGCGTACGTGCAGCGGCGATACGAGTCCAGCATCGCCCCTGGCGCATGGGAATCATTGGCGGCAGCGAGATTTCGGCGGCCGGGCCTGGAGCCGCCGCCGTTGCCGTCGAGCAAGCGGGCCTACGACCGCATCGCGGTGCACACGCTGGTTGTCGAGGGCGCCGAGGACAAACTGCTTGCCGACGGCTGGGCGGCAGATATCGCCGCGCAGATACCGCTTGGGCGTTCGGTGGTCATCGAACGCGCCGGTCACTGTCCTCAGATCGAACAACCCGACACGGTGAACGAGCTTCTGCTGGACTTCCTCGAGAAGGTGAGCGAACGCTGATGACGCTGTCCCGTCGCCGAGATCGACGCTTTGGCGAGGTTTACTCGCACTATTGCGCCCGAACGTCGGTTTGGGCGGGAAGGAGGCCAGGTAGGTGAGCAACGAACTCGACGGCAAGGTCGCGATCGTCACCGGCGGCGCGTCGGGGCTCGGCGAGGGATTGGCGCGGCGGTTCGTCGCCGAAGGCGCCAAGGTGCTCGTCGGCGACGTCGACGCTGAGGCGGGCGCCGCGCTGGTGCGAAGCATCGGCGCCGACGCCGTGTTCGTCGAGGCCGATGTGGCAGACCTGGACCAGGTCAGCAACCTGGTTTCGACCGCCGTCGAACGGTTCGGCGGTCTGCATGTGATGGTCAACAACGCAGGGGTCTCGGGCACCATGCATCGCAGTCTGTTCGACGACGACCTCGCCGACTTCGACAAGATCATGGCCGTCAATCTGCGTGCGGTGATGGCGGGCACGCGCGATGCGGCGCGACACATGCGCGACGCGGGCAGTGGCGGGTCGATCATCAACGTGACGTCGATCGGCGGAATCCTCGCCGGTGGTGGCGTGCAGACCTACCGCGCGTCGAAGGCAGCTGTCATCCAGTTCACCAAGTCCGCCGCGATCGAGTTGGCGCACTACGAGATTCGAGTAAACGCCATCGCGCCGGGAAACATCCAGACAGCGATCGTGCGGAAAGCGGCGGCGGGCGAGGACCTCGAGAGACTCGAGGAGTTCGAGGAGAGGATCCGCGAGACGATGCGCAAGGACCGGCCGTTGAAACGCGAAGGCACGGTCGAGGACGTCGCCGAGGCGGCGCTGTACTTCGCGACCGACCGCTCGCGGTATGTGACGGGAACCGTGCTGCCGGTCGACGGGGGCACGGTCGCGGGCAAAGCGATCGTCCGCAGTCCGAAGCCGTGACGACGCGAGCGACCCCAAAATGACAGATTTTGGCGGCGTGTCGCGTACAGACACGGTCGCTCGCGGGGCGAGGCGACGAGATTGGCGCGGATGCTTTAAATCAATCGCTTGACTTAATCATCCGCTGCGGGTTGACTGTGACCGTGACCACTGCCAGAGCGGTGCGCGCCGACCGCGCGACGAATACCCAAGAGGCAATCCTGAAGGCGGCCGAGCGACTCTATGCCGAACACGGTGTATTCGCGGTGTCGAACCGTCAGGTCAGCGAGGCGGCCGGACAGGGCAACAACGCCGCCGTCGGTTACCACTTCGGCACCAAGACCGATCTCGTGCGGGCGATCGAGCAGAAGCACCGCGCGTCCATCGAACAACTGCTCGAGCGCATGGTGGCCGACATCGCGGACTCGGCTGAACTCCGAGACTGGATCACCTGCATGGTCTGCTCACTGACCGAACACCTCGCACAGCTCGGCAATCCGACGTGGTATGCGCGGTTCGCCGCCCAGGCGCTCGCCGACCCCGAGTACCAGAAGATCGTCGTTCGCGACGCACTGGCGTCTTCGTCGCTTGTCCAGGTTGTCGAGGGCATCACCCGATGCCTGCCCGACCTGCCGGCCGAGGTGGTGACCGAACGCAACATCATGGTGCGCAACCTGATGATGCACACCTGCGCCGACTTCGAGCGATCGTTCGCCAACGGTGAGGGGGTGCCGCGTACCAGTTGGGCGGCGGTCGCGTCCGGCCTGATCGACGCGATCGTCGGACTCTGGCAGGCGCCGGTCACGGAGCGCCCATGAAAGTGACCGTCGATGCGGACAAGTGCGTGTCATCCGGCCAGTGCGTGTCGAACGCGTCTGACGTCTTCGACCAACGCGACGACGACGGCGTCGTCCTCCTGCTCGACGACAGCCCGAATTCGGAACAAGCAGCCAACGTCCGCAATGCAGCCGCGGCCTGCCCGGCCCTGGCCATCGCCATCGAGGAATGACCGCGCCCCATGTCTGAGGCCCTCACCGCAAACCAATCCGGCGTGAACGCCGACATCCCCGCCTACCCGATGGATCGTGACACCCGGTGCCCGTTCGCGCCGCCGCCGCAGGTGCTCGAGCTGGGGGCGACGAAAACGCTGTCACGGGTACGGATCTGGGACGGCAGCACCCCGTGGCTGATCACTGGATACGAGACCGCAAGAACACTGTTCGCGGATCCGCGCGTCAGCGTCGATGACCGGCGCGACGGCTTTCCGCACTGGAACGAGCTCATGCTGTCCACCGTCGAAAGACGACCGCGGTCGGTATTCACCTCCGATGCCGAAGAGCACACCCGCTTCCGTCGGATGCTGTCCAAACCGTTCACCTTCAAGCGAGTGGAGGGGCTGCGACCAGCGATCCAGAAGATCACCGACGAGCACATCGACGCGATGGTGGCGGGTCCGAAGCCGGCTGACATCGTGGCAGCGCTCGCGCTGCCGATCCCATCTCTGGTGATCAGTGAAATGCTCGGCGTCCCTTATGCCGATCACGAGCTTTTCCAGCGCAACGCCGCCGTCGCGTTGGGTCGCTACGCCACCGCCGAGGACGTCTTCAAGGGCGCAGCGGGCAACGCCCGGTACCTCGCGAACCTGGTCCGGGAGAAGATGGAGAACCCGGCCGAGGACGCCGTGTCTGACCTCGCGGAGCGCGTCAAAGCCGGTGAGCTCGACGTCCGCGAGGCCGCGCAACTGGGCAGCGGCTTGCTCAGCGCCGGGCATGAGACGTCGGCGAACATGATCGGACTCGGCGTGCTCGCGCTGCTAGAGCATCCCGAGCAGGCGGCCATCCTGCGCGACAGCGACGATCCGAAGGTGATCGCCACGGCCGTCGAGGAATTGATGCGCTATTTGTCGATCATCCAGAACGGGCAGCGTCGAGTCGCCATCGAGGACATCGAGATCGATGGCGAGTTGATCCGTGCGGGTGAGGGCATCATCCTCGATCTCGCACCCGCCAACTGGGACGCCAAGGCCTTCCCCGAGCCCGATCGCTTGGACCTCACCCGTGCGGGTCAAGCTCATCTCGGCTTCGGCTACGGCCGCCACCAGTGCGTGGGCCAGCAGCTGGCACGCGCCGAGTTGCAGATCGTCTTCAGCACGTTGCTGCGGCGGGTGCCCACACTGCAACTCGCCGTACCCATCGACGAAATCCCTTTCAAGCATGACCATCTGGCATATGGCGTGTACGAATTGCCCGTCACCTGGTAAGTCTTCAGCCCCCGCAGTCCGATTGGAGCGACACAGATGTCCACCCCGACCACCACTCTGTATCCGCCCGAGGGCTTCGGCGCACCCAAATTCCGCAAGGGTCACGCGACGGGTGACTACGGACTCCCCGCGGGTACCGAGATCTTCTCTGCCGACAATCACATCTCGGTGGCCGACGACATCTTCTACGAGCGGTTCCCCGAGGAACTGAAGGGCGCCGCGCCGCGCATCTGGTACGAGGACGGCGCGTACATGGTCGGGATGAAGGGCAAGGCGTGGACCGGCGGCGACTTCGGCCGCGTGCTCATGCAGTACGACGACCTGGCCGGGGCAGCGTCGAACAACATCGAGGCGCGAGTGCGCGAACTCAAAGAGGACGGCATCGACAAGGAACTCGCATTCCCCAACGCGGTGCTCGCGCTGTTCCACTATCCGGACAAGGCGTTGCGCGAGCGGGTTTTCCGGATCTACAACGAGCACATCGCCGATCTGCAGGAGCGCAGCAACGGTCACTTCTACGGTGTCGGGCTGATCAACTGGTGGGACCCGAAGGGTACTCGCAGCACGCTGGACGAGTTGAAATCGTTGGGTCTGAAGACGTTCCTTCTTCCGCTCAACCCAGGCAAGGACGACGACGGCAACATCTACGACTACGGCAGCACCGACATGGACGCGGTCTGGGACGAGATCGAGGCCTCAGGCATACCGGTCAGCCACCACATCGGCGAGACGCCGCCCAAGACACCATGCCAGCACAACAGTGTTGTGGTCGGCATGATGGTCAACGTCGACTCGTTCCGCGAGCAGTTCGCCAAGTACGTGTTCTCGGGCATCCTGGACCGACACCCGAGCCTCAAGATCGGCTGGTTCGAAGGTGGAATCGCCTGGGTGCCAACGGCTCTACAGGATGCCGAGCACATGCTCGCGTCCTACCGGCACATGTTCAACCACGAACTGTCCCACGATGTCAGGTACTACTGGAACGCGCACATGTGCGCCTCGTTCATGGTCGACCCGCTCGGGCTCGAACTGATCGACAAGATCGGTGAAGACAATGTGATGTGGTCGTCGGACTACCCGCACAACGAGTCGACGTTCGGCTACTCCGAGAAGTCGCTGAAGGCCGTCGTCGACGCCGTCGGGCCGGAGGCCGCGACGAAGATCGTCAGCAGCAACATCAAGAATTTCCTGGGTGTCGAATGACGGCGACCGCGACTGCGGGCAGCACCGCCATCGACATACCCGACCTGCCGGACATCGCGCGCATGTACCGCGAATGCGGTGCTCGGCTGCGGAACTGCATGAAGGACAAGGGTGTCGACGCGCTCGTTCTGCTCGGCAACGGCAACGTCGTGTACGCCACCGGTGTCAGTTGGCGGCTGCTCGACGCGGGTCTTTCGCACGTCGAGCGTCCGGTGGCCCTCGTGCTCGCCGACGATGAACACCCGCATCTGTTCATGCCGCTGCGGGAAGGGTCGGCGCCCGAGACCGAGGTGCCCGCAGACCACGTGCACGGTCCGCTCTACCTCGAATTCGACGAAGGTGTCGAGCAATTGACCAAGGTCCTCGCCGACCTCGTGCCGACAGGCGCGGCTGTGGCCGTCGATGAACTGACCGGTGCGATGCGCCGCGCACAGCACAAGCTGTTCCCGGCTGGACAGCCGTCGGACGCCGCACAGATCGTCGGTCCTGCGAAGCTGGTGAAGACCCCCGACCAGATCTCGTGCGTCCGCAACGCCTGCCGCATCACCGAAGAGGCCATGATCGACGTGCAGAAGTCGCTGGCTCCCGGCGTGCGGCAGGTCGACCTTTCCGCGGCGTTCGTCAGACGCGCGTTCGAGTTGGGCGCCACCGCCAACATGCTCGAGGCGATCTGGCAGGTGATGCCGACGACGAGAACCAGCGGCGCCGTGTGGACGACGACCGGTGACCTCGCTCTTCCGCTGCTGACCACCGAGCGTGAACTTGCCCGCGGCGACGTGCTGTGGACCGATGTCAGCATCACCTACCACGGCTACTGCTCGGACTTCGGGCGCACCTGGCTGGTCGGAGACGAACCGTCGGACCGGCAGCACGCGCAGTACGAGAAGTGGCGCGAGATCCTCGATGCCGTGCTGGCGGTCACCAAGGCAGGCGCGACGTCGGGGGATCTCGCGCGCGCCGCGATCGTCGCAAACGGTGGAACGAAGCCGTGGCTGCCGCACTTCTATCTGGGACACGGAATAGGCACCAACGCCGCCGAGATGCCCATGATCGGAACCGACCTCGGCGAGGAGTTCGACGACAACTTCGTGTTCCCCGCAGGAATGCTGCTGGTGCTCGAACCGGTGGTCTGGGAGGACGGCACGGGAGGCTACCGAAGCGAGGAGATCGTGGTGATCACCGAGAACGGGAGCACCCGCGTCACGGACTATCCCTACACCCCCTACGGGCAGCGCTGATGGCACTCGAGATCACGCCCGATGCAAAGGCATTGCGCACCGGCCGACGCGAGCGCGTGCTCGCCCAGATGGCCGAACACGACATCGACATCCTTGTTCTGGGTCGTCAGGCCAACGTCCGGTATGTGACCGGTGCGCCACAGCTGTGGGTGGCGGGCACCCGGCCGTTCGGACCGATCTGCGAGATCATCCGCGAAACCGGTGACATCCATTTGAACAGCACCTGGGACGAGGGCATCCCCGACGAGATCGGCCACGACCATCTGTACGGCCTGGCCTGGAACCCGATGACGCTGGTCGAGGTGCTCAAGAAGCTGCCAGGCTCCGCTACCGCGCGGCGGGTCGGAACCGACTCACTGACACCGACATTCGCGCAGCTGTTGCCGATGGCGTTCCCGGCTGCCGAACTCGTCGATGCGGAGCCGGCGCTGCGCGCGTCGCGTCGGATCAAGACGCCGGACGAGATCGCCGTGCTCCGTGGGGCACTCGGTGTGGCGGAGCGTGCGCTGGAAGCCGCGCGCGCCGAACTCACCGCCGGCGTCACCGAGCGCACTCTCACGGGTGCATTGATGGAAGCGATGGCCGCGGGCGGAATCACCACACCGGCCACCCAGGACGGGGCGTGGATCACGCCCAAAGACCATCCGTGGCGACGTGATTCGATCGAGGGCAGCGTCGCAGCGGGTGACCTGGTGGCGCTGTCCGCGGGCGCACTGGCAGACGGCTACGTCGGCGAGGTCGGTCGCACCTGGCCGGTCGGTGACGTGCGGGGTGCCGATGCTCTGTACCGGCGCTCGAATGCGCTGTGGGAGAGGCTCATCGACGCATGCAGGCCCGGTGGCGTCGCTGCCGACCTCTTGTCTGCCTACGAGGCCGCGGGCGAGGCGCTGCCCGCAACGCCCGTCGCCCACGGGCTCGGGCTCGGTTTCGATCCGCCGGTGATCTCGGCTGATCTGCCTGCGACGGCGGCCGAGGAGCGGCTTGACCCGGGCATGGTGCTCGCGGTCACGGGATACGTGTGGCAGCCAGGCGTCGGTGCGGTGTTCTCCAGGGATGCCGTGCTCATCGCTGACGACGGCGCAGAGGTGCTGACGTCAAGCCCGACGTACGGCGCCGTAGAGGCCACGGCCTGAGCCGGCGAGACCATGACGTCGAACGAACGACTGTCACCCGGGGAGATCGTCCTCTACGACAAGGACCAGCGCACCAAGATCGCGACGATCACGTTCAACCGGCCCGATCACTTGAACGCGCCCACGTCCGCGGCCCGGCCGAGGTACGCCGACCTGCTGCGCGGGGCGAACGTCGACGACGATGTCCGGAAGAGCAAGCGGGCGTGAGGAGCGATTCACCCGGGCCGATTCATCCCCTCGACGGATACACCGTCATCGACCTGTCCGTCGGTATCGCAGGCGGCTACTGTACGAAGCTGCTGGCCGACGGCGGTGCCACGGTGGTCAAAGTCGAAGCGCCGGCGGGTGATCCGTTGCGCCGGTGGTCAGCCTCGGGCGCCGATATCGCGCCTGGCGATGACGGCGCGCTGTTCAGCTTCCTCGCGTGTTCCAAACACAGCGTGGTCGTGGATCCGCGCGACGCCGCCGATGTGAGCATGCTGCGCGCGCTCATCAAGCAGGGTGACGCCGTGGTGTGGTCACGGGGTTCGGGGATCGTCGGCTCAGACGAGTTCACGCCCGCCGCGATCACCGCCGCACATCCCGACCTGACCGTCACGGCCATCACCCCGTTCGGGCTTCACGGTCCGTGGGCCGACAAGCCCGCAACCGAGTTCACCACACAGGCGTGGTCCGGCGGGGTGATCGGCCTCGGTCGAGGAGCGCAGGATCGCGCGCCGCTGTTCGTCGCCGGACAGATCGGCGAATGGCTCGCGGGGGCGTATGCCGCAGTGGGCACGATGGCGGTGTCGTCCGGCTTGGTGGACGTCTCGACGCTGGAGGCCCAGATACTGGGCCTCACCTACTATTCCGTGTCTTTCAACGATGCGCTCGGCCGGCCGTTCCGGGACCGTCGCAGGCTGACCGTCCCCGGCGTGGCGACAGCGTCCGACGGGCTGGTGGCCCTGGGCTGTGGAACCCCGCAGCAGTGGTTCGACCTGTGCGCGATGACAGGCCACGAGGAGTGGATCGACGAAGAGTCGGAACTGTCCATCACCGAACAGGCCAACATTCACGCCGAGGCCATCTACGAATGGGTCCGCGAGAACCGCGTCGACGACATCCTCGAACTCTCGTCTGCGTTCCGCATACCCAACGCGCCGGTCGGCAACGGCGAGAACGTGACCTCGTTCGACCAGTTCATCGCGCGTGGCACCTTCGTCCCAAACCCCCGCGACGGGTTCACCCAACCTGGGCCGCCGTACCGCACCAGCCCGCAACTCCTGCGCGCCCCACAGCCCGCCCCGCGCCTCGGCGAACACACCGACCACTACCGCCGAAACGCACGAACGGGCGCGAAAAAGGGCCGAAATCGCGCCCATTCGTTGGTTTCGGCGCAGGGAGGATTGCCGTTCGAGGATCTGCGCGTGCTCGACATGACGAGTTTCTGGGCCGGGCCGTCGTGCACACATGCCCTGGCCCAGCTCGGTGCGGAGGTCATCCACGTCGAGTCGACGGCGCGGCCGGACGGCACGCGGTTGATCGCGGGCGTGCCGATCACCGAAGACCAGTGGTGGGAGCGGTCGCCGATCTTCTCCGGGCTGAACACCAACAAGAAGAGCGTCACGCTGGACATCCGCAAGCCCCGCGCCGTCGAGTTGCTCCTCCGACTGGCGACCACATGTGACGTGATCGTGGAGAACTACACGCCGAGGGTGCTCGACCACATCGGTCTTGACTTCGACACCGTTGCCCGACTGCGTCCGGACGCCATCATGATGCGAATGCCCGGCTTCGGGCTCGACGGCCCGTGGCGGGACAAGCCGGCATTCGCCTACATCATCGAAGACGCCTCGGGAGTCACCTGGCTGACCGGTCATCCGGATCAGAACCCCGTCGAGCCGTACGCAGTTGGCGACCCGAACGCGGGCGTGCACGGCCTCATCGCGTTGATGCTCGCGCTGGCGCATCGGCGCCGAACGGGGGAAGGCGTCCGAATCGAAGCCGCGATGGTCGATGCGGCACTCAACGTCGCCGCCGAGCAGGTGATCGAGCACTCCGCCTACGGAACGCTACTGCAGCGGCAAGGCAACCGCGGGCCCGCTGCTGCGCCGCAGAACCTCTACCGCACCAGTGCACTCGACGAGTTCGGAAGGCCGGACGACTGGGTGGCGATCGCGGTGGCAACCGACGAACAGTGGGCGAGCCTCGTCGCAGTGCTCGGCAACCCGGACTGGGCCACCGACGATCTCACCGACCCTGCACGACGGCGCATCCGCCATGACGAGGTCGACGACCACCTGCGCCGGTGGTGCGGCACAAGAACGGGTGCGGAGATCGTCGAAACCCTCTGGGACGCAGGAGTGCCCGTGGCGCGGGTCATGCAGCCGCACCGCGTCGGCGATCTTCCACAAGTCGAACACCGCGGTTTCTACGAGCGCGTCGACCACCCGGTGAACCCGACCGCGCGGCACAGCACGCTTCCGATGCGAATGTCGACCGGTCCGGGTCGCTTCCACAAAGCGCCCGCGCCGCTGCTGGGCGAGCACAACCACGAAGTGCTCTCCGGGCTCGGGCTCGGCGACGACGAGATCGCCGAGCTGGCCGAGGAGGGCATCATCGGCACCGCTCCGGCGGGCCTCGGCATCCGCACCACCAAGACTGGTTGACTTCTCACATGGCCATCGATCCGTCGAACATCCTGCTGACCGGGCGCGTGGCGGTCGTCACCGGCGGGGGAGAGGGCATCGGACGCGGCGTCGCCGCAGGACTTGCCGCCTTCGGGGCCGATGTCGCGATCTGGGAGCGTAATGCCGACACCTGCGCCTCGACGGCCGAAAGCCTCGACGTGCTTGGCATCGTGGCTGACGTACGCGACAGCACGCAGGTCGACGCGGCACTGGAGCGCACCGCTAACGAACTCGGCACAGTGAGCATCCTGGTCAACAACGCCGGAGGAAGCTTCGTGTCGCCGCTGTTGGAAACCACCGAGAACGGCTGGGATGCGCTGTACCGGGCCAACCTGCGTCATGTGTTGCTGTGCACGCAGCGGGTATCGCAGCGCCTCGTCGCCGAGGGCCTGCCGGGCAGCGTCATCAACGTGGCGTCCATCGAGGGCGTCCGCGCGGCGCCGGGATTCGCGGCCTACGCCGCGGCCAAGGCGGGCGTCATCAACTACACCAAGACCGCTGCGCTGGAATTGGCCACGAGAGGCATCCGGGTGAACGCGCTCGCCCCCGACCTGGCCATGACCGAAGGGCTGCTGCGGCTCGCGCCGGAGGGCATCTCCGAAACCGCGCGCCACATGATTCCGATGGGCCGTGTCGGGCATGTCGACGAAATCGCCGGCGCAGCGGTATTTCTCGCCTCGGACATGGCCGGCTACATCACCGGCCAGACGATCCATGTCGACGGCGGCACCCATGCGGCCGGCGGCTGGCACCACAACCCGCAGACGGGTGACTACCAGCTGGGTCCCTAGGCTTCCGTCCACCGCCTCTCCAGGCACGGGTCACCGAGCCTGGCGGCGACCGCCCCCCACAGATCGGTGTAGGTGCCCGGCGCTTTCCGATATGCGGCCCGGCGCGCAAGGAAGACCCGGGCAGCGGGCGCGACCAGTCGGAGCGCGAAACGTTTCCACCCCATCCGCTCGCTGATCTCGGCAAGCACGGACGGGAACGAATGATGTTGAAAGCGAAGCGCTTCCTGTGCCCTCGCCGTGTCCATCCAGTCGGTGAGGAACCAGCCGTCGTCGTCGTCGGGGGCACCGGGGCGACCCTCGGGTAGCACGCCGGGAAGGCCGAGGGCGCTGGTGAGTGCGGCCCCGAGATCCTTCTGCAGCATTCTGTGCGAGTCATCGCCCGCGATGAGCAGGATCTCGCCCGCGACGTCGGCGGTCGTGGCCGTTGCGAACGCGACGCCGACGTCACGGACGTCGACCGTGTGGATCCGGCCGTCGGCGGGCAATGCGCTTTCGAGGAAGATACCGTCGGCGGTCAGCGGTAGGGCGCTGAAGTTCGGGCTCAGCACACCGCCGAGTCGTAACACGACCCACTCCAGGCTCGACCGGCGGACAACCTGCTCGGCCTCGAATTTCGTGTTGCTGTACAACTCGAACGGCCGCGGCGGGGTGTCGGCGCGAACCACATCGGTCACCCGATGCGGATTACGCGAACCGTAGACCGCGTTGCTGGACGCCTGCACGAATCGGGGCGGATTCGGCAGTGCCTGTGCCGCCCGGACCAATGCGACCGTGGCGTCGACGTTCAGTCTTCGGGCCAGGCCGGGATTCTTGTACAGCGGCGGCGGGATGACCGCGGCAAGGTGGACGATCACCGATGGCGACACGTCGGAGACGAGGCGCTCGACGTCGGAAGCGGCGGTCAGGTCCGCCCAGTGCACCGCCACACCGTCGGGAAGAGCCGTGGCTTTCCTCCGGTTGGTCGGGGTGTCCAGGTCGGCGATGGTGACCGGGCGGCCCGCGGTCGCAAGTTGCTCGACGGTCTCGGTCCCGACCAGCCCGAAACCGCCCGTCACTAAGACCCGGTCAGGCACCAGCGCCGGCCGGAAATGACATTCTCATATAGCGAAAGTAGCATAATCGCTGGTGATGCCTGTAGAGGCGTACGTCGCGCCCGTGCTGGGTATGACGACGCAAACACGAGGACGCAGGGGACGCTATGGGCGACAACGAGGTTGAGCCGATCGGCAGCGAAGAGGCTGCCAAGTGGGATCCCATCTTCACCGAGCAGATCAAGAATCGGGTCGGCCCGCTCGTCAGGCGATACTTCCGCGCTGAGGTGCACGGCCTTGACTCCATCCCGTCCGCGGGGGGCGCATTGTTGATCTCGAACCACTCCGGGGGAATGCTCACCCCCGACGTGTTGGTCTTCGCGCCCGCGTTCTACGACAAGTTCGGCTTCGATCGCCCCGTGTTCACACTCGCGCATTCGGCTTTGTTCGTCGGACCGATCGGCGACTGGCTGCATCGGGCCGGGGTCATCGAGGCGAACCGGCGCAACGCCCAGAAGGCCCTCACCGCAGGCGCACTGGTGCTGGTGTTCCCTGGCGGCGACTACGACTCTTACCGGCCGACCTTCGAGAACCGGATCGACTTCGCGGGCCGGACAGGCTATATCCGGACGGCCATCGAGGCAGGAGTGCCGATCGTGCCGATGGTGTCCGTCGGCGCCCAAGAGACTCAACTGTTCCTCACCCGGGGGAACTGGCTGGCCAAGCGGATCGGGCTCAAACGACTGCGGGCCGAGATATTGCCGGTCAGCTTCGGCTTCCCGTTCGGGTTCAGCGTCTTCTTCCCGGCGAACGTTCCGCTGCCTGCCAAGATCGTCACGCAGGTGCTCGACCCGATCGACGTGATCACCGAATTCGGCGAGGATCCCGACGTCGAGGTGGTCGACGCGCACGTCCGCCAGGTGATGCAGGACGCGCTCGACAGGCTCGTGAAGAAACGCCGCTTCCCGATCCTCGGTTAGCCGGTCAAGCTGACATGGCGTCCATGCCGTTGAGTCGTCTCACGCCCCACCCCGCTCAGTGAGTCCAGCCCTGCGCGACTTGTTCGTCGAACGCGCGCTCGATGCGCTCGAACCGCCGGCGGATCGACTCGCGTGATGCGCGGTGGGGCAGGATGTAAAGCCGGTTGGCGACGACGGCGTCGGCTGTCAGGCGGGCCACGTCCTCTGGTCGCACGGTTTCGTCGGTCGGCGTCACCACCGCGGCAAGCCCCTGCACGGCTTCGTCGCTGTGGGTGCGCGTGCCGTATGCGTCGCTTCTCGTGCGTTCGGAGTTGGTCATGATCGGGGTGTCGAGGATCATCGGGCACAGCACCGAAACGCCGATCCCCTGACCCTTGAGTTCGCGCGACAGGCTCTCGGCGAGCGCGACGACACCGAACTTCGCGACGCAGTAGGGGCCGAGCCCGGCGTTGCTCACCAGCCCGGCGAACGACGACGTGAACATGATGTGGCGGTCCCCGCCCTGTTCGATCATCCGCGGCAGGAACGCTTCGACGCCGTGGATCGGCCCCCACAGGTCGACGTCGATCACCCAGCGCCAGTCGCCGTGGGTGACATCGGAGATCGGGGCGGCATAGGCGATTCCCGCGTTGTTGAAGACCAGATTGACTTCACCGAGCAGACGGAAGGATTCCTCGGCGAGGTGCTCGACGGCTTCGAGCTTTGTCACGTCGCACACGACGCCGTGTGCCTCGGCGCCCTCGGCGCGCAATCGGTCGATGGCTGTGTCCAGCGCGAACTGGTTGATGTCAGCCAGCACGACGCGCGCGCCGCGCCGGGTGAATTCCTGTGCGCAGGCGAAGCCGATACCGCTGGCCCCTCCGGTGATGACAGCTCCACGTCCCTCGAATGTGTCCACGGCGCGACACTATTACGTCACGTCAGGTGATGGCGTCGATCGCCGCGGGCGTATCGAGATCCACGAACGCCGCGGCGCCGGGGTGGTGTCTGGCGATGGCTGTCGTCAGCCAGCCGGGCGTGATGTCGTCTGAGTCCTGCGGCATCGACAACTCGGTGAGCGTCGCCGACGGCTACTTGAGGCAGCTGCCGCCGTCGACGGGCAACGTCACACCGGTGATGTACCTGGCCTCGTCGGATGCCAGGAACAACACGGCATTGGCGATGTCCTCCGGCTCCACCCAGCCGATCGGCAGCGTGTGCATGAGCTGACCGACCACCTTCATGTCGTCAGGGCCCGGGTTCTCCAGGTCTGGCCGGAACAGCTTCATGGTGCCGTCGTTCATGAACAGCGGCGTGTTCACGTTCGTCGGGTGCACCGAGTTGACGCGGATGTTCTGGGCGCCGAGTTCGACCGCGAATGTCCGCATGAGGCCGACCACACCGTGTTTGGCTGCCACGTAGTGACCCGTGTGCGGGTACGCCTTCAGGCCTCCGACCGAACTGGTCAGGATGATCGACCCGCCGCGGCCGCCCGCAAGGATATGCGGTACACCGGCTTTCACCGTCTTCCAGACGCCGCCGAGGTTGACGTCGATCATGTCGGTCCAGTCGCCCTCGCTGGTCTTGTCCAGCGTCGCGCCGCCGTTACCGATGCCTGCGTTGGCGATGATGATGTCCAGTCGGCCCAACTGTTCGACACCGGCGTCCACCGCGGATTTGAGCGCGTCGAAGTCGCGGGTGTCCACTTCGGCGGTGTAGATGCGGCGATTGAGTCCCTTGACCAAGTCGGCGGTCTCGGCCAGGTCTTCCGGTGTGGACAGCGGGATCCGAACGCTGTCGATCTGCCTACAGATGTCGACGGCGATGATGTCGGCGCCCTCTTCGGCAAGTCGCACGGCGTGCGCGCGCCCCTGTCCACGGGCCGCACCTGTGATGAATGCGACCTTGCCTTCTACCCGTCCTGCCATGGTGAACTCCTTCATGTTGATGTCGTGGGATCAGGCCGTGAGAGCGGGCATGGCAGCCCACCCGCGAGCCAATGAAGTGGTGATAAATTTCGCTCTGGAGTCATCGATCTCCCAGTCGGGAAACCGGTTCAAGATCTCGTCGAGCGCAATCTGCCCTTCGAGCCGGGCCAGTGCATTGCC
>JAEZKH010000282.1 GCA_023415515.1 Actinomycetes bacterium | reverse complement strand
GTTTGAAGCTCTCGAGGAAGGCGCTCCGTTGTGGCGCAACCGCGTGACTCCGCGGTTCCTGTTCACCGCTCCTCGGTATCGGGACGGCACGATCGCCCGCATCGCGGCACCGCTGATGGTGACGGTGGCCCGCGACGACGCAACCCTTTCGACCGGCTTCGTGAAGCGCAAGGCGACAGAGGCACATCGTGTCGAGATCACGGAGTACCCGGTCGGCCACTTCGACATGTACCACGGCGAAGTACGCGACCAGGTCGCCACCGATCATCTGGACTTCCTCCGGCGCCATCTGGCCCGCCGACGGTCGAAATGACCTTGTTTTTGAGTACTTTCGGCCCTGTCCGAGGATGCGGCCGACAGGCAGCCTCATGGTATGACGGGCCCGCGGTGGACCCTGGGGCACACGGAATGGAGGAATGATGAGCACTGTTGTCCATCAACGCACCCGTTCGTTTGCGCGGATCATCGGACCGCTCCTCACGATCATTCCCGTCGTCGGTATGGCACGCGCCGCCGACATGCGGCAGCTGTTGACAGAGTTCACGACAAGTGACGTATGGCCCTGGGTGACAGGTTCGTTCGTCTTGACCGCCGGAGTCGCGATCGTCGCGTTCCACCAAATCTATCGCGGGGTGGCAGCGGTCATCATCTCGGTGCTTGGCTGGCTGATGGTGCTGCGGGGGATCGTATTGGTCGCATTCCAATTCCCCCGTGCCGCCTGAGGAGGGTGAGATGGCCACAACGTCACAGACGTCCGTAAGACAGCACGGCATCGTCGTCGCCGTCGACGGTTCCCCTGCGTCGCGGGTGGCGACCGACTGGGCCGCGCGCGACGCGGCACTGCGCGGCGTGCCACTGACGGTGCTCCATGTCCAACCGTCCGACGAGATGGGCCCGTGGCTCGATGTTCCCGTTCTCGGCTTTTCGGCCGAGGCCGAGCGCCGTTCGCAGAAGGTCATCGACGATGCTCTGGCTCTGGTGGACGACGTCATTCGCGACGTAGGCGACGTCCAGGTCGATCACACGGTGGTTACCGGACCGATAGTGCCGACGTTGGTCGACACGTCCAAGGGCGCGGAAATGATGGTCGTCGGTTGCCGGGGGCTCGGCGGAGTGAAGGGCCTCTTGCTGGGCTCGGTGAGTTCAGGCCTCGTCCGTCACGCGCATTGCCCGGTGGCCGTCATCCACGACGAGGACCCCATGATGGACCATCCGGCTACGGCGCCGGTGGTGGTCGGGCTGGACGGGTCACCGGCGTCCGAACTGGCGACGAAGATCGCTTTCGAGGAGGCTGATCGTCGCGGCGTCGAACTGGTCGCGATCCACACCTGGATGAACAGTGCCGACTTCGAGGTCGACGTGCCGAAGGAAGGCGTGCCGGCGCAGGCCGACGAGGAACTGGCACGGCAATTGGCCGGATGGGCCGAGCGCTACCCCGACGTCACCGTCCGGCGAGTCGTCGGCCAGGACAATCCCGCTCGTCGGCTGTTGGAGGAATCGGAGAAGGCGCAGTTGCTGATTGTCGGCAGCCGCGGGCGCGGCGGGTTCGCGGGTCTTCTTCTCGGCTCGGTGAGCTCTGCGGTGGCGCAGGCGGCACGCATGCCGGTCATCGTCGCGCGACCGTCCTGACCCGCGGACCCGATTCACCCCCTGAGTCACACATCTCCGGGTCTTTGGACCCTCTACATTCGCGCCGTGGAACGGCAGTGTGGGAGGGAACAGACATCCTTCGTTTGCGAGGAACCCAGACCATGAGCGCACATTTCCCCGACATGGAGACCGTCAGGTCGGCACTGACACTGGCCCTCCGTGCTCCCTCGGTGCACAACTCGCAACCGTGGCAGTGGCGCGTTGGCCAGCGCAGCCTTCATCTCTACGCCAACCCCGAATTGCGGCTGCCGCACACCGATCCCGAGTCGCGAGATTTCCTACTCAGCTGCGGCGCGACCCTCAATCACTGCCAACTCGCGCTCGCCGCGCTGGGGTGGCAGTCAAAAGTGCATCGCTTTCCGAATCCTGACGAACCCGAACACCTGGCGGTCATGGAAGTCCACCGCTATCCAGCGTCGGAAGTGGATGTGGCTCTGGCCTCGGCCATTCCGCGACGGCGTACCGACCGACGACACTACAGCCCGTGGCCCGTGCCGCAAGGCGACATTGCGCTGATGGGGTCCCGGGCGGCCCGCGCCGGAGTGATGCTTCGCCGCGTCGATGCGCTCGCAAACCTCAAACGGCTCATCACCGAGGCTGCCTGGAGGCATGCCGCCGACCCCGCCTACTTGACCGAGTTGTCCACCTGGAGCGGGCGGTACGCCTCGACGGCAGGAGTCCCCGCCCGCAACACCCCCGAGCCCGACTACAACGCGCAGCTGCCTGCAAGGACCTTCGCCGGCCCGGTCCTCGCGCAGACACCGGATGGAACGACGGCCGACGACAGCGCGGTCGTTGTCGCATTGGGCACGCTGCAGGACGACCGGGTCGCGTGGCTGAGAGCCGGAGAGGCCACCAGCCTGGTGTTGCTCACCGCGACAGCAGCTGGTCTCGCAAGCTGCCCGATCACCGAACCTCTCGAGATCGCCGACATCAGAGCGGAGATCGCGGCGGATGTGTTCGGCTCAGAAGGCCACCCGCAGATGATGCTCCGCATCGGGTGGGCGCCGATCAACGCCGACCCGTTGCCTGCCACCCCACGACGCCCCCTGAGCGACGTCGTGATGCGCTTGGACGGAGCGGCATTCGATTGAAAGGCCGTGGTCGCCTGAACCCAGGCGACGAATCGACACCGTCGCGCCTTCGAGAAGCCCTGCGGTACAGGGGAAATCAGACGGCATGCCATCAACTCGCGAATCATCGTGCAACCCTCCGAACGGTCGGCGACGGACAGAGCGAAACACGTGAGCCCATCGACCCCGCATCGAGGGACTTTCGGCTCTGCGCACGGGGTCTGTTGATGAAGCACCCTCGTAGCAGCGAGTGTGCAGCCAGTGCAGACACAGGAGTCACGATGCAGACCTTCACCCTCGGACCGGGCGGCTGGTTGCGCTGCCTCGTCGCGAGGAATCCGCTGGTACGCCTCAGCGACCGCGTGGAAGCTCTGGCGATCCTGCTGATCCTCCTGTTGTCGGTGCTTGCCGTACCGGTGGCCGGTGCGTTCGGCACGGCGATCGACGACTCACTCACTCGCCGATACGAAATGGAACGGGCGACACGGCAAGTGGTCACCGCGACGGTGACCGACGACAGCATGCTCGCGCCGCAGGCATACGCGAAACAATTCGTCACACCAGTCCGCTGGATCGTCGACGGCATCGGCCACGACGGTGAGTTTCGCACCGATCACATGACGACCGGAGAACAGATGAGCATTTGGGTCGATACCAGGGGTGAACCGACGTCACACCCGCTTCCCGACGAAGCCGCCGCCACGGAAGCGGTGGTGACGGGCTTTGGCCTCTGGTTCACCGCGGTGGGAGTTCTGGCCGCCGCATACACAGTGCTGCGGTCACGACTGAACCGATCACGTCGCGCGGCCTGGGACCGCGCTCTCGAAGACCTCGCCGACGGCGGCGGCCGGTCCGACTGCAGGCACGAGAAGGGTCACTGAGAATGTCCGAGAACAGCGGTGCGATCGTCGTCGGCGTCGACGGTAGCGACGGCGCGCTCACTGCCGCGCGATGGGCGGCAGCCGTCGCCGCGGAGTACAAGAGGCCGTTGCACATCGTGCACGCCGGCCCCGGTCTGGGTCACAACATGACGGACGCCGTCGCCACAATGCGCGCCGCCCTGATGACCTACCAGCGCGAGCGCGCCGAGGAGTTCCTTCGCACCGCCGAAGAGACCGTACGTGCCCAGAATCCCGAGCTGGATGTCACAACGTTGTCCACTGACATCCCGGTCGACGAGGTACTGATCGACGCCGGGCGAACAGCTCACATGATCGTGGTGGGTAATTCGCAGGTGAGTCCGGCCGGCGCGCTGTTTCTCGGGTCCACTACTCTCGCGGTCGCTACGCACGCACCGTGTCCGATCGTGGCGTGGCGCGGGACGAACATCACGCCCTCGGATCAGCCCGTGGTCGTGGGGGTCGACGAAACGCAGTCTTCGGGCGTTGTTCTCGATGCCGCGTTCGAATTCGCCGACAGATTCGGCGTGAAACTCGCCGCAGTGCGGTCTTGGTCGGTGCGCGGGTCCCTGGCTGCGAAGGCGACTCCCTTTGTCGTCGACTGGGACGGGTTGGAAGCCATCCAGTGGACACAGCTCACGAACCAGGTCGACAAACACAATCAGCGGCATCCACACGTCGACGCAACGTGCTACATCGAAACGGCCGGGCCGACGGCCGCGCTGTTGCATCAGATAGCCATCGACGGCGCGCAAATGGTGGTGGTGGGAAGTCACGCGCGACGCCCCTTGACCCGCGCGCTTCTGGGTTCGACGGCACTGAACCTGTTACACCACTCGAACGTCCCCGTGATGATCTGTCGGTGATCAGTAGTCCGGGCCGGTTTGGCCCGGGCGATTCAATCTCGACACGAAAACCGCGGCCTGCGTGCGTCTTTCCATGCCGAGTTTGGCCAGTAGCCTCGAGACGTAGTTTTTGACCGTCTTCTCCGCGAGGAACATGCGCGCTGCGATCTGCTTGTTGGTCAAGCCTTCGCCGAGCAGATCAAGCAGCACGCGCTCTTGTTCACTGAGGTCGGACAACGGATCTGACCTCTCGGCCGCACCGCGCAACTTGGACATCAGCGCGGCAGCGGCACGATTGTCGAGCAGCGATTTGCCTGCCCCGACGTCTTTGATCGCTTGCGCGAGTTCCATTCCCTTGATGTCTTTGACCACGTATCCGCTCGCGCCCGCGAGGATTGCGTCGAGCATCGCCTCGTCCGAAGTGAACGACGTCAGCATCAGGCACCGAAGCTCGGGCATCCGCGACAACAGGTCACGACACAATTCGATGCCGTTGCCGTCGGGGAGGCGGACGTCGAGCACCGCCACATCGGGCTGGAGCGCCGGAATCCGTGCCATCGCCTGCGCCACCGAACCGGCCTCCCCGATGACCTCCAGGTCGTCGTCGGCGTTGAGTAGATCGAGCAAACCGCGCCGTACCACCTCGTGGTCGTCCACCAGAAAGACCTTCACCATGCAAAGACCTCCAGACCGCCGACCGATACAGCTCACAATACGTTCTGCGGATCACAGATCAGCACCGAACAGTTGCCGTTGCGCAGCGCTCCGTACCCACCGGGCCCGACCAGTTCCCCGAGGCCGTGCGCGCGGTCATGTGCAACAACGATCAGTTGGATCGATTGGGCGTTGGCGGCGAGGTAGTTGAGGAAGCTGCCGTGCACTGCCACGGCTTCGATCTCCAGATCCGGGTGGCGCTTCCGCCACCCGGCCAGCCGACGGTCGAGGCGGGACCTGGCCAACCGGTTGCCTGCCGCGACGGCGTGACTGTCGTGGATGTCGGTATAGCGCGGCTGCCACGTCGTCACCACCGAGACCGGAGCCTGCCGCAGACGCGCCTCCTCGAGCGCACGCCGCAAGACGGCGTCGCTGCTGGGCGACTGGCTGACTTCGGCGACGATCTGGCCGAACCGGTTGGCTTTGGTCGACGGCTGCACGATCGCCACCGGACAATGGGCGCCGGTAGCCACGGCCGACGCGGTGGACCCGATGCGACCGCGGGTGCAGCTTTTCAGCCCGCTGGATCCGACGCACAGCATCGCAGCAGATCGGGAGGCGTGCTTGAGAGTCGGCACCGGGCGGCCCTGAAGAATTTCGACCTCGATTTTGACCGGCTTGTCCGTGGCTTCGACCAGGGTGAACGCATGCCGAATCGCGATCTCGGCCGTTGCGAGATCATGGGCTGCGGCCTGGTTGTCCGATCCCGTCGCCTCCGCAGGATCGATCGCGTACACGAGTCGGAGCGGAATGTCGCGGCTCACGGCTTCGTCGACGGCCCACAGCGCGGTGTCGAGCGCCGATCGGGACCCGTCGACGCCGACGACGACACATGGTGGTGAAGCCAGATTGCTCACGTCTGCCCCTGCCATATCTGGAAGACGTCCTCGATCGGTCGACGAGGGGTCGGTGGCGGGGGTTTCTCGATGCTCGGCGCCAGACCGACCCGAACGAGAAGCTGCGGCGTCGCGCTCTGCCCGATGAGCGTGGTCAACACCTGTCGCCCGGCGGCGAGTTCGGTGATGTGGGTCAGCGTGCAGGTGGCGAGCCCGGACATGGTCGCGTCAAGCAGGATCGCTGAGAGCATCTCGCCGCAGCGCAGCATGACGTCGTGGCTGTCGTCGAGGGTCGACAGCACCAGGATGGTCGAGTGGTCTTCGTCGACACTCGTGCGTCGTTCGGGGTGGTGTATCACCGGGAAGTTGCGGCCCACGTCCACGCGTTCGCTTTCGGCCGCGGAGACCAACGAACTCGGCGGGATACCGTCGGAGGCCTGGAAGTCCGATGTCCACTCGTGCAGTTCGGAGTGGTACGAGGAGTCGTAGAGCCGAAGCGTTTCGGTGAGGTGGGAGAGTTCGGCCAACTCCGGCCGCAGGTTCTTGGGAACGACGTCGAGGCAGATGTCATCGGTACCCACAGACCGGCGCATCGTCTCCTCGACCGAGTCCCAGTTCGGCGGAGGCGCGAA
>JAEZKH010000232.1 GCA_023415515.1 Actinomycetes bacterium | reverse complement strand
TGATCACCCAGGCCGCCGACCTGCTCGGAGTGGTCAATTCGTTGCTGGCCCCCTACGACGCCGATGAGTGGACGACACCGTCGGGCAGGCGGATGGACCTTCCGAACCGCGGCAACATCATGCAGGTTCCCGCCGATCTGAGCACGGTCGGCGACGAGGTCGACGGCACCGTCCGCTTCCGCCGCTACCACCTCGGCCGAAACGGAGCGGTGCACGGCGGCGCAGTCGCCCTGATGTGGGATTCGGTACTCGGCTTCGCCGCGTTCCGACTGACCCGCAGCATCAAACAGCGCACCGCTTACCTGCATGTGAACTATCGCAAGATCGCGCCCATCGAGAAGGAGCTGCAGGTCGACGCCCGAATCGACCGCAGCGAAGGGCGCAAGGTGTTCGTCACCGGCAGGCTGCGCGACGGCGACGATCTGCTGTGCGACGCCGAAGCCCTGTTCGTGAAGCTCAATCCCGGCCAGCCGTGACCGACGAGGATGACGGCACCGACAGCCGGAGCGGCGACGGCGGTCACCCCGCATCTAAATGGTCGGCGACCAAGCGACGGTGGTCGCGGCGGCGCGACCGGTTGCGCGAGCGACCCAAGGTCGATTTCGGCTACCGCATCGCCGTCGGGGTGGTCGGACTCGTGGTGCTCGGGGTCGGCATCGTCACCATTCCGTACCCGGGCCCCGGGTGGGCCATCGTATTCGTCGGCCTGGGCATCCTGGCCACCGAATTCGACTGGGCGCAGCGACTGCTGACCTATGCCAAGGAGCGCTACGACAAGGTCATGGACTGGTTTCACGGACAGGGGAAGTTCGTCCAGATCCTCGGCGGCGTGTTCACCGCTCTGGTGGTGGCTGTGACGCTGTGGCTGCTCGGCGCGCTGGACTGGTCGGCCGAACTCGTCGGGATCGAACATACGCGGCTGAACAGCCCGATCGGGGTCGGGGATTGATCGGCGGCCCCGATAGCATGGTCGCGTTCGTGAAAGCCCACGATCAGACCCTGCGCACGCGATGAGCGATAGACCGGAGAGTGACCGATGACCGCCGCCCCAAGCCCCGCCTCAGCAGCGCCTATCCGGGTCGCTGCCGGGACGACCGCGGCGGCGGCGGTGCGCGAGGCCGGATTGCCGAGCCGCGGCGCGTCCGACGCGATCGTCGTCGTCCGCGATGCCGAGGGACGATTGCGCGATCTGAGCTGGACACCCGAGGTCGACGTCGAGGTCACCCCGGTGGCCGCCGACACCGAGGACGGACGAAGCGTGATCCGCCACTCCGCGGCCCACGTGCTGGCCCAGGCGGTCCAGGACATGTTCCCCGACGCCAAACTCGGCATCGGCCCGCCGATCACCGACGGCTTCTATTACGACTTCGACGTCGCCGAGGCGTTCACCCCGGAAGATCTCGAGGCGCTGGAAAAGCGCATGCGGCAGATCGTCAAGGACGGCCAGCTGTTCTCGCGCCGCGTCTACGAGTCCAAGGAGCAGGCCCGCGAGGAGCTCGCCGACGAGCCCTACAAGCTGGAACTGGTCGACGACAAGTCCGGCGATCCCGAGGTGATGGAGGTCGGGGGGGACGAGCTCACCGCCTACGACAACCTCAATCCGCGTACCCGCGAACGGGTCTGGGGAGATCTGTGCCGTGGCCCCCACATTCCGACGACGAAGTTCATCCCGGCGTTCAAGCTGACCCGGTCTTCGGCGGCGTACTGGCGCGGCGACCAGAGCAACGCCAGCCTGCAGCGGATCTACGGCACGGCTTGGGAGTCGCAGGAAGCCCTCGATCGTCACCTCGAGCTGATCGAGGAAGCGCAGCGGCGCGATCACCGCAGGCTGGGTGCCGAGCTCGACCTGTTCAGCTTCCCTGACGAAATCGGTTCCGGCTTGGCGGTTTTCCACCCCAAGGGCGGCATCATCCGGCGCGAGCTCGAGGACTACTCCAGGCGTAAGCACAGCGAGGCGGGCTACGAATTCGTCAACAGCCCGCACATCACCAAGGCGGAGCTGTTCAAGATCTCCGGCCACCTCGACTGGTATTCCGACGGGATGTTCCCGCCGATGCATCTCGACGCCGAGTTCAACGAAGACGGCACCGTGCGCAAACCCGGCCAGGACTACTACCTCAAGCCGATGAACTGCCCGATGCACTGCCTGATCTACCGGTCGCGCGGGCAGTCGTATCGGGAACTGCCGTTGCGGCTGTTCGAGTTCGGCACGGTCTACCGCTACGAACTGTCCGGCGTCGTGCACGGGTTGACCCGCGTGCGCGGTCTGACGATGGACGATTCGCACATCTACTGCACCCGCGAGCAGATGCGCGACGAGTTGACGTCGCTGCTGCAGTTCGTTCTCGCGCTCCTTGGCGACTACGGGCTCACCGATTTCTACCTCGAGCTGTCGACCAAGGACCCCAAGAAATTCGTCGGCTCCGACGAACTGTGGGAGGAGGCGACCAGCGTGCTGGCCGAGGTCGGGGCGGCGTCCGGCCTCGACCTGGTGCCCGACCCGGGCGGCGCGGCGTTCTACGGCCCCAAGATCTCCGTCCAGGTCAAAGACGCGCTGGGCCGAAGCTGGCAGATGTCGACGATCCAACTCGACTTCAACTTCCCGGAGCGATTCGACCTCACCTACACCGCCGCCGACGGCACCAGGCAGCGGCCGGTGATGATCCACCGCGCACTGTTCGGCTCGATCGAGCGGTTCTTCGGCATTCTCACCGAGCACTACGCGGGCGCATTCCCGGCGTGGCTCGCGCCGGTCCAGGTGGTCGGCATACCCGTGGCCGACGCCCACATCGAGTATCTGGAATCGGTTGCCGAACAGCTCAGGTCGCACGGCGTCCGCGTCGAGGTCGACACCAGCGACGACCGGATGGCGAAGAAGATCGTCAACCACACCAACCAGAAGGTGCCGTTCATGCTGCTGGCCGGCGACCGTGACGTGGACGCCGGTGCAGTGAGCTTCCGGTTCGGTGACCGCAGCCAGGTCAACGGCGTGCCGCGCGACGAGGCGGTGGAGGCGATCGCGAAGTGGATCGCCGACCGCGAAAACGCGGCGCCCACAGCGGATCTGATCAAGGCGGGCACACCGACGTGACCAACAGCGACGAACACAGGGTCGTCGATCACGGCGCCGGTGACCCCGATCATCTGCAGCGGCTCTGGACCCCGTACCGGATGAACTATCTGGCGGAGGCCCCCATGAAGGGCGGGTCGGCAGCCTCGACACAGCCGTTCACCGACATCCCGACGCTGAACGACGAGGACGGTCTCGTGGTGGCGCGCGGCGAACTCGTCTACGTTGTGCTGAACCTCTATCCGTACAACCCCGGTCACTCGATGGTCGTGCCGTACCGGCGGGTGTCCGAGCTCGAGGACCTCACCGAGGCAGAGAGCATCGAGCTGATGATGTTCACTCAGAAGGTCATTCGCGTCATCAAGGCGGTGTCGAAGCCACACGGCTTCAACGTCGGCCTCAACCTCGGCAAGTCGGCGGGCGGCTCGCTCGCCGAACACCTGCACATGCACGTGGTGCCGCGCTGGAGCGGCGACGCCAACTTCATCACGATCATCGGCGGCTCCAAGGTGGTCCCGCAACTCCTGCGCGAGACCCGCGAACTGCTGGCCACGGAGTGGGCGAACCAGACGTGAGCGATTTCTACCTGATGACGCGCGCGGCGTACGCGAAAGTCTCGACGCCGGTCGCCAAGGCCGCGCTGCGCGCAGGCTTCACCCCCGACAGCATCACGATCATCGGGACGGCGGGTTCGGTGATCGCGGCCCTGACGCTGTACCCGATCGGACAGCTGTGGTGGGGATCGTTCGCGGTTTTCCTGTTCGTGCTCGCCGACATGCTCGACGGGGCGATGGCGCGCCAGAGCGGCGGCGGCTCCCGGTTCGGCGCGGTGCTCGACGCCACCTGTGACCGCATTGGGGACGGCGCGATCTTCTGCGGTCTGATGTGGTGGGCGGCCTTCGGGTTGAAGAACACGTCGCTGGTGGTGGCGCTGATGATCTGTCTGGTGACCTCACAGGTCATCTCCTACGTCAAGGCGCGAGCGGAGGCCAGCGGCCTCAGCGGAGACGGCGGCCTCATCGAGCGACCGGAACGACTGGTGATCATCCTGACCGGCGCGGGCCTGTCGGGAGTATGGTTCCTGCACATTCCGTGGCTGCTGCACGTGGCCGCGTGGCTGCTCGCGGTGGCCAGCCTGATCACCCTTGGGCAGCGCGTGCACACCGTGCGGACCTCGCCCGGCGCGATGGAACCGCTGCAGAAAACCGACCAGGGGGACGAACAGTGACCACCACCCCGACGGGACCACGGGCGGATGATTCCGACAGCCGCATCTCGATCGGGGACCACGTGTCCGACCTGGCCTATGCCGCGGGCTGGCGCCTTGTGCGGGCGATGCCGGAGCTGTTCGCGCGCAATGCTTTCGACGCAGGTGCCGTCTACGCATCGCGCAACGGCGGGCCCGCGCAGCTTCGCAAGAACCTGGCGCGGGTGCTCGGGGTCACCCCCGAACAGGTGCCCGACGGGGTGATTCGCGCATCGCTGGCGTCGTACGCCCGATACTGGCGGGAGGCGTTCCGGCTGCCGTCGATGGACAAAGAGAAACTCCGGCCGAAGCTGGAGCCGTGCCTGCTCGGCCGCGAATACATCCACGCCGCACTGGATGCGGGCCGCGGCGTCGTCATGCCGCTGCCGCACAGCGGTAACTGGGACATGGCCGGGGTCTGGATGGTTCAGCATTTCGGCACCTTCACCACAGTCGCCGAACGGCTCAAGCCCGAGTCGCTCTACAAGCGGTTCATGGACTACCGGGAGAGCCTGGGCTTCGAGATGCTTCCGCTGACCGGCGGTCCGCGGCCGCCCTACGAAGTGCTCGTCGAACGGCTGCGCGCCAACAAGATCGTCTGCCTGATGGCCGACCGCGACCTCACCCGCAACGGCGTGGAGGTGGAGTTCTTCGGAGAGGCCACCCGGATGCCCGCGGGGTCGGCGAAGCTGGCGATCGAGACCGGCGCGCAGATCCTGGCAACGCACTGCTACAACACCCGCGACAGCTGGGTGTTCGATGTCGCGCCGCCGCTGGACACCTCCTCTGGCGACATCACCACCATCACCCAGTTGATGGCCGACCGCTTCGCCAGGGGCATCGCGGCCCACCCCGAGGATTGGCACATGATGCAGCCACAGTGGCTGGCCGATCTTTCCTCAGAAAGGCAGGCCAAGCTCAGGGGCGCGACCTGATGCGCATCGGGATGGTGTGCCCGTACTCGTTCGACGTTCCCGGCGGGGTGCAGTCTCATGTGCTTCAGCTGGCCGAGGTCATGCGCGAGCGCGGGCACGAGGTCAGTGTGCTGGCACCGTCGTCTCCGGATGTCGAGCTGCCCGGCTACGTCGTCTCCGGCGGCAAGGCCGTGCCCATTCCGTACAACGGCTCTGTCGCGCGGCTGCGGTTCGGACCGGCGACGCACCGCAAGGTGAAGCGCTGGCTGACCGAAGGCGACTTCGACGTGCTGCACCTGCACGAGCCGAACGCGCCGAGCCTTTCCATGCTGGCGTTGCAGGCCGCCGAGGGGCCGATTGTGGCGACCTTTCACACGTCGACGACGAAATCGTTGACGCTCAGTGTGTTTCAGGGGATTCTTCGGCCCTATCACGAGAAGATCGTCGGCCGCATCGCGGTGTCGGATCTGGCCAGGCGTTGGCAGATGGAGGCGCTCGGCTCCGACGCCGTGCAGATTCCGAACGGCGTCGACGTCGACGCGTTCGCCTCGGCGCCGCGGCTGCCGGGCTATCCGCGGCCGGGCAGGTCGGTGCTCTTCCTCGGCCGCTTCGACGAGCCGCGCAAGGGGATGGCGGTGCTCATCGGAGCGCTGCCCACGCTGACACAGCGGTTCGGCGACATCGAGATCCTTGTCGTGGGTCGCGGCGACGAGGACGAACTCCGGGAGCAGGCCGGCCCGCTGGCCGACCATTTGCGCTTCCTCGGCCAGGTCGATGACGCCGAGAAGGCATCGGCGTTGCGCAGCGTCGACGTCTACTGCGCGCCGAACACCGGCGGCGAGAGCTTCGGCATCGTGTTGGTCGAGGCGATGGCGGCGGGCACCGCGGTGGTCGCCAGTGACCTCGACGCGTTCCGTCGCGTGCTGGAGGACGGCAAGGCCGGGCGTCTGGTGCCGATAGACGACTCCGACGGGCTCGCCGCAGGCCTGATCGAGGTGCTCGAGGATGACGCCGTGCGCACCGGCTACGTTGCGGCGGCCACCAAAGCAGTGCGCCAATACGACTGGTCGGTGGTCGCAGGTCAGATCATGCGGGTCTACGAGACCGTGGCCGGAGCAGGCGCCAAGGTGCAGGTGGCCAGCTAGATGGTCGGGGTCGTGGTCACGGTTCTCGTCGTCGCGCTGGTGGTGCTGCTGCTGGTGGGCGCGTGGGCGTATCAGACCGCGCACCGACTCGACCGGCTGCACGTGCGCTACGACCTGTCATGGCAGGCGCTCGACGGGGCGCTCGCGCGCCGCGCCGTAGTGGCCCGCGCCGTCGCGGTCGACGCCTACGGCGCGGGCCCGGAGGG
>JAEZKH010000217.1 GCA_023415515.1 Actinomycetes bacterium | reverse complement strand
GGGCACGGGTGAGCCGCGCATGGTCCTCGTCGGTGAGGGCGCCGGTGTCGACGATGTCTTGGATCTCGGCGATCGTGCCGCGCAGGAACAGCAGAAACTGCCGTTCTCCCGTGGGTGTGCCCAGCGCGGCCACCGGGTTGGTGATCGCCTCGATCAGCCGGCGTTGTACGTCTTGCAAGCGGGCCCGGCCGGCCACCGTCACCGCGTGCGCGCTCAGGATCGCCTCGGCGAGTTGGATTTCGGCCGAGCGCATCTCGAAATAGTCGTTGCGGAGTTCCGTCTGCAACGTGCGCACCGCGTCGATGGCTTCCCCCGATTGCGCGACGGTCGGCGACGGGTGCGTCACAGCAGGCCGCCACCGAGGTCGACCTGCAGATCATGGCGTGGCACGAACTCGGTCGGCAGGCTGGGCCCCCCGGCGCCGTCGAACAGCTCCTGGGCGTGCGAAAGCGCGGTCAACACGGTGCTGACCTGTCCCAGCACCCATCCGTCCACGCCGGCCCCTCTCGTCGCCCAGCCAGCGTAACCCCCTGTCCGACGGCCCTTCTGCGGCAATTTCGGTCAGGGCTCGACGGCCTGCACGAGACGCCCCATATGACGGTGACCTGCCGAGCGGCGCGAACGAACCCTCGTCAAGTAAGTAAGCGCATGCTAGTTTGAGTGCGCAGAGCGAGCTCGAAGGATCGATCACCGACCCCGAATGACACCGGCCCCACCAGAGGAGATGGACATATGACGGCACGTTACAACCGCATTCGGGTCGGCCTGGCCGACGAGGTCGACGCTCCTGCCGATGCCATCTGGGACCTACTGCTGGACTGGCCGGCGATCCTCGACTGGATGCGCGTCGAAGGCCGGCCCGTACCGTTGGTCGACGTCGAACTCCAGAAGGGTCACGAGGTCGGTGTGCTGCCGTGCTCGCGTCTGTGCAAGTTCGACGTGTCGATGCTGCCGCCCGGCGTGGTGATTCCGGAAGTCGTCCCCGAAACACTGCTGCACGTCGATCCGGTTACTCGGTTCATCTACTACAACATGGAGGGCGAGGGACCCTTCGGGCTCCGCAATTACCTTGCCACCACCGAAGTCGACGATCTCGGCGAGGGCCGCAGCCGCGTCGCCTGCAGCGGCCGCTTCGATCTACCCGAGGAAGCCCCGGCCGATCAGGTCAAAGCGGTGATCGAGAGTGTGTACGACTGCATCGTGCACGACATCGCCGCCACCGTCAGAGACCGCGCCGGTATCACGGCCTGATCCGGAGGCCGCCGCCCGGAGTCTGTCCCAAAGTCACGCTGTCACGTCGCCGGCGGGACTGTCGTGCCATCAGAGCCGCAGCGCGTCGGCCCTTGCCAGCACAGCTTCGGCCAGCTTCACATGGGCAGCGTCGATGAGCGTGCCGTTCACCCCGCTGGCGCCGAGTCCGCGCCGCTCGCCTTCCCGATATGCCTCGACATTGCGCCGCGCACGGGAGATTTCGTCGGGCCGAGGGGCGTATATCTCGTTGGCGATGCCGACCTGCACGGGATGAATGGCCCACTTTCCGGTGTAGCCCAACGCGCCTGCCCGGCGGGCGTCGCGGGCGTATCCATCGGTGTCGCGGTAGTCGGGATAGGGCGCATCGATCGCTTCGAGGCCTGCAACGCGCGCGGCGACAAGGACTTTGACCCGTGCGTAGTGCCAGAAATCACCGGGGTAGTCGTCCACCGGTACGAAGTTGGTATCCACCCGAGCGCCCTGTGACACCGAAAAGTCACCGGCGCCGAAGATGAGCGCGTCCAGTCGATCGCTGGCCGTCGCGATCTCTTCGGCATTGACCAGGCCACGAACGTCTTCGATCAAGACTTCCAGCCGAATCCGCTTCGTCAAGCCGAGTTTCGCCTCCAGCTGAGTGAGCAGGACGTCTACCCACCACACGTCGCGGGCCGATGTCACCTTGGGGACGATGATGGTGTCCAGTGCGTCGCGCGCGCCGGCGACGACCTCGATGATGTCGTCGTGTGCCCATTGGGTGTCCAATCCGTTGACGCGGACGGCGCGCACCGTGCGCCCCCAGTCACAGTCCCGCAGGCCCCCGATGGCCTTCTGCCGAGCGGACTCCTTCTGCGCAGGCGCGACGGCGTCCTCGAGGTCGAGGAAAACCAGGTCGGCGCCGGCCTTGACGGCGTTCTCGAACATGAAATCGTTGCTCGCCGGTGTAGCCAGCTCCGAACGCCTGATGCGAATCCCCATGTGTATTAAGCCTTCTCGTGTCGGGTGGTCAGATGATGCCGCGGTCGTGCAGATCCTTCAACGTCTCGTCGTCGAGACCCAAACGCTCGCCGAGAATCTCGTCGGTGTGCTGGCCCAGCGGAGGCCCGAGGTGACGCACCGTTGCCTCGCCTCCGCTGATCCGGGGAACCGGGGCCTGCACCTTCATCTCGTCGAGTTCGGAATCCTTCACCGTGATGTACACGCCGCGTGCACCGAGATGCTCGTCGTTCATGAGCTGCGATGCGTCGTACACGGGCGCCGCCGCAACACCAGCCCGGTCGAATATCTCCAGTGCTTCCTCGATCGGGTGCTGACCGACCCAGTCGCCGACCAGCTGATCGATCTCCGCGGCCCGACTCAGCCGCCGCTGCGGGTCGGCGAAATCAGGATCATCGGCGAGGTCGGGCCTGCCGATCGCGTTGAACGCGCGAAGCGCAACCGTCGGCGCACTTCCCGACATCGCAATCCACGAGCCGTCTTTGGTGCGGTAGGTGTTGCGCGGAGCGCTGATGTCCCATCGGTTTCCGGCACGCTGCTGCACGACTCCCAGCTGGTCGCACATCAGCACCGACTGCTCGAGCAGCCGTGCAAGGGGGTCGATGAGGTTGATGTCGATGAGCCGGCCGCCGCCACCGTGGACGTCGCGGTGGTAGAGCGCGATCATGACCGCATACGCCGCGTTGAGGGAGGCTACTCCGTCGGCGAGCATGAACGGCGGCAACGTCGGCGGGCCATCCGGCTGTCCGGTGACGTGTGCGAAGCCGCTCATCGCCTCGCCGAGAGTGCCGAACCCGGGCCGCTCGCTCTTCGGTCCGCCGAGCCCGTAGCCCGTGATGTGCAGCATGATCAGTCCGGCGTTGAGCGTGCGCAGTTCTTCGTAGTCGAGGTTCCACTTCTTCAACGTGTGCGGCCGCGTGTTGACCACCACGACGTCGCTCTGTGCCGCGAGCCCGCGCATGAGGTCGCGTCCTTCGGCACGACGCAGATCCAGCGTGACCGACTTCTTGTTGCGGCTCACGCTCTTCCACATCAGGCCCACGCCGGCTTTCTGAGCGCCCCACTTACGGATGGGGTCGCCACCCTGCGGCTGTTCGATCTTGATGACCTCGGCACCGAACTCGGCCAGGTAGGTGGCCGCGAGCGGCGCTGCGGCCAGCGTCGCGGCGTCGAGGACCCGCACGCCGTTGAGCAGCGAATCAGGCACGACTAGGCTCCGGAAGGCCGGGTGACGAATGCACCGTGTCCGGACGGGGCAGTCCCAGGTTGTCCCGAAGCGTTGTGCCGGTGTACTTGTCCCGCAGTACCTTTCGCTTTCGGAGTTCGGGCACGACCAACCGGACGAATTCCTCGTAGGAACCAGGCACATGGGTCGCGGCGAGGACGAAGCCGTCGCACGCGCCGATGTCGAACCATTCCGTCATCTGATCGGCGACCTGTGCGCCGGTGCCGACGAAGCGTGGTCCCTGCAGCAGGGTGGCGCGGTGTTCGGCGAGGTGACGCAGGGTGAGCCTGTCCGACCCGACGAGGCGGCGAACGCCCTCCACCATGCCCCGGATTCCGGTCACGTTGTCCATCAGTTCGTCGGTGATCGGATCATCAAGCGAGTAGCGATTGAAGTCGAAGTTGGTCAGCTCCGACAGCAGCGTCATCGATGCCATCGGGTGGACCAGATCGTTGAGGAAGATCTGTTCCTTCTCCTGAGCGTGCCGCTCGGTCTCGGCGACGATGGCGTACGCCATCGGCAGCACCCTGACCGTATCGGGGTCGCGGCCCTGCCTCGTCACGCGCGCTTTCTGATCGGCGTAGTGCTCGCGGGCGATGTCGAGGCCGGGGTCTCCGGTGAAGATGACATCGGCCCATCGAGCGGCGAACTCGCGGCCGCGGCCAGAGGAGCCGGCCTGGATGATCGGAGGATGACCCTGCGGTGACCGCGGCACGGTCAGCGGCCCACGCACGGAGAAGTACTCACCCCGATGATGGAGTTCGTGAACTTTGGTGGAATCTGCGAAGATTCCCGTCTCACGATCGAGCACGAGCGCGTCGTCATCCCACGAATCCCACAGCTTTGTCACCACCTCGAGGAATTCCTCGGCCCTGTCGTAGCGGCCATCGTGGTCGAGATGACGCTCGAGGCTGAAGTTGCGGGCCTCGGCGTCGTTGACGGACGTCACCACATTCCATGCGGCGCGGCCCTTGGTCAGATGGTCCAGCGTCCCGAAAACCCTTGCGACGTGGAAGGGTTCGTAATACGTCGTAGAGTAGGTCGCGCCGAGGCCGAGATGCGTGGTGACGCCGGCGACGGCACCGAGCACCGCGAGCAGGTCGAGTTTGACCGGGCGCGCTCCGTACTTCACCGCTTCAGCGACCGAATCGCCGTAGATCGCAGGCATGGCCAGACGATCGTCGAAGAACATCAGGTCGAACGTGCCCTCTTCCAGCGTCCTCGCGATCTTCTGGTAGTAGCCGATGTCGAGGAAGCTGTGTTCGGTGGAGGGGTACCGCCACGATCCCCCGTAGACCGAGACATTGGCGGCCTGCATGAACGCGACCAACGTCATCTGCCGCGATCGGCGTGCAGTCATTCGATCCAGTCCTTTCGCGACGCGGGCCCCACCGACAGATCTAGGCTTCGGCGATGGGAGTCGAATCGGCCGACCACTCGCGTCGGCCGTTGACAATTACGTATGTACTTACTAACTTAGCACCCGCAGCCATCTGACCGTCAAGCCGTGGAATAAGTGACCTAAGGGGTCGAACTTGACCGACATCGAGCAAAAGCCTCAACACCGTCGCTGGAACACCGCCGAGGATCCGGACGCCATGATGACGATGGCGGACTACTTCGCCGAGGACACCCGGCCCGTTCCGCCAGTCCTGTTGGAGCGCAGCATCGATCCCGACGTACCGGCCGATCCGGTCGACAAGGACGTCTTCATCTCGCCCGAATACGCCCGGCTCGAGTTCGACAAGATGTGGATGCACGCGTGGCAGTCGACCTGCCGGGAACGGGAGATCGCCAACCCCGGCGACTACTACGAGTACCGGATCGGCGAGCAGACGGTGCTCGTCGTCCGGGGCGACGACGGCACGATCCGCGCCTTCCACAACGTCTGTCAGCATCGTGGAACGCAGCTGGTGCAGTCCCCGCGCGGGCACGCCTCGGAATTCTCGTGCAGTTTCCACGGCTGGACGTGGGGTTTGCGGGGCGAACTGAAGTCGGTGCCGTGCCGATGGGATTTCCCACGGGTCGACGAGGACAGTTACCGGCTGCCGGAGTTACAGGTGGGTACCTGGAACGGATTCGTGTTCGTCAACTTCGACACCGGCGCCGAGAGCCTCGAAGAGTATCTCGGCGAGACCGTGCCCCGGCATTTCGAGACGTGGCCGCTGAGCGACAAGGTGAAGGTGGCCCACGTCGGGCGCGTCATCGAGTCCAACTGGAAGGTGGCCCTGGAGGCCTTCCTCGAGGTCTACCACGCTTTCCGGACCCATCCCCAGACCATCCTGTATGCCTCCGACGCCAACGCCCAGTACGACCAGTACGGACTGCACGGGCGGATGATCAATGCGATGGGTGCCCCCAGTCCGCATGTTCGTCAGGCCGTCGACGACGACGCGATCGTCGAGGCCATGATCTCCGACCAGGTTGCCGGCCAGTTCCAGCCCGGCCAGGAGCCCGAGATCGACTTCCCGCCTGTCGCCGACGGGCAGAACCCGCGTTCGGTCCTCGCGCAATGGGCCCGCAGCACCCTCGAGGCTCAAACCGGTGTGGACTACACCAAGGCGGCCGACACCGAAATGCTCGACGTCATCCAGTATTACGTCTTTCCCAATCTGATCCCGTGGGGCGGCGCGGCCTTTCCGCTCACCTACCGTGCCCGCCCGTGGGGACCTGATCCGGACTATTGCTTGTTCGAGGTCATGATGTTCGCCGCCGTCCCGGACGGAATCGACAAGCCCGCCGACACCCCGATGCGGATGTTGGAACCCGGCCAGTCCTGGTCGGACGCCCCTGAACTGGGTGGCCTCGGCCCCATCGCGGACCAGGACACCGCCAATCTGCAAAAGATTCAGGCCGGCCTGAAATCGCGTGGCATCACGAAAGTGACGTTCGCCGACGTCCAGGAGCGCAATCTCCGTCAGCTGCACGCCAATATCGCCGACTACCTCAACCGGTACTGAGTCAGGCGAGCAACCCTGGATCGCACAGCGAAGGAGAATCGATATGGCGCTTGAACATCCACCGACCGGTCCGGATGTCCTCAAGAAGATCTATGAGCTGGCCGCGCGAATAAGAATGTGCGACGAGCGCGTCGTCAGCATGTTGACCTCCGGCGAGATGGCGATCATCTACTACCCCGCCACCGGGCAGGAGATCATCGCGGCGGCCGCAGGCGCAATTCTGCGCACCGACGATTACATCGTCACCACCTACCGCGGGATCCACGATCAGGTCGGCAAGGGGATGCCGTTTCGTGAACTCTTCGCCGAGTACATGGGCAAGGCGACGGGAGCATGCAAGGGCAAAGGTGGCCCGATGCATATCACCCACCCCGAAACCGGAGTGATGGTGACGTCGGGAGTGGTCGGCGGTGGTATCCCCATTGCAAACGGACTTGCCTGGGCCGCACAGCTTCTCGGCCAGGACCGGGTGACGATCGTCAACTTCGGCGACGGCGCGGCCAACATCGGCGCCTTTCACGAAGCGATGAACCTCGCCGCACTGTGGGCGCTGCCGGTGGTGTTTCTCTGTCAGAACAACCTGTTCGCCGAACACACGACCTACGCACGCAGTCAGCGCAACGAGACCATCGCCGCCCGCGCCAAGGGATACGGCATGCTCGGTGTCCGCGTCGACGGCAATGCACCCGAGGCCATCTACGGCGCATTGTCAGACGCGGTGCAGCGGGCGCGCAGCGGCGGTGGCCCCACCCTGGTGGAGGCAATGACCTTCAAGTTCAACGGCCACTACTTCGGTGATGCGCAGGAGTACGTCCCCAGCAGGCAACTGGCCGATGCCAAGGCCGCCGATCCGGTGAAGAGACTTCGCTCCCGACTGCTGAGCGACGGATTCGCGACCGAGGACGAACTCTGCCGTCTCGAGAGCCAGATCGGCGCCGAGCTCGACGAGGCGATCGAGGCCGCCAAGTCCGCGGCCGAGCCCGATCTCCGCGAACTCTTCACCGACGTGTACGCCGAAGGAGTCAGCGCATGACAGCGGTCACTCACATCTCCGAAGCACCAACCAAGAAGCTGGGATTCGCCGAGGCGCTCAACGATGCTCTCGACGTCGCGCTGGAGATCGACCCGACCGTGGTGTTGCTGGGCGAGGACATCGACGATGAGTCCACCGGCGGCAATTTCAAGGTCACCAAGGGGCTGTCCACCCGACACGGCGAGCACCGCGTGCGGACCACACCCATCTCGGAGCAGGCCATCGTCGGCGCGGCCATCGGCGGTGCACTCGGCGGAGTCCGCCCCGTCGCCGAGATCATGTTCGTCGACTTCCTTGCGGTGGCCATGGACCAGATCGTCAACCATGCCGCGAGGTTGCGCTACATGTCGGGCGGTCGTACTCCTGTACCGATCACGATCAGAACGTGTGCCGCCGGCGGTCAGGGCTTCGGTGCCCAGCACTCCGGCATGTTGGAGTCGTGGTTCACTCACGTCCCCGGCCTCAAGGTGGTGGTGCCCGCCAGCCCGGACGACGCCAAAGGCCTGCTGCTCTCGTCGATCTTCGACGACGACCCGGTGATATTCATCGAGTCGGGACGGTTGTACTTCGGCAACGCGGCATTCGGGTCCGGCGGTAGCCCGCGGCGGCTGCATACCGACGTTCCGGTAGGCGACTACCGAATCCCGTTGGGCAAAGCGCGTATTCGCCGTGAAGGCGACGCGGTCACCGTCATCACCTATGGACGCCAGGTCGACGATGCGACCCAGGTCGCCGACAGGTTGGCCGGCGAGGGCATCGCCGTCGAATTGATCGACCTGCGCAGTCTCGTGCCGCTCGACCTCGACACGGTCCTGTCGTCGGTGGCAAAGACCCGTCGGGCCATCGTGTTCCACGAGGCGGTGACCCGGTCGGGATTCGGCGCCGAGTTGGCCGCGCTGATCTCCGAGCGGCTCTTCGACACCCTCGCCGAACCGGTGATGCGCATCGGGGCCGCCAATACTCCTGTGCCATACGCGACGAACCTGGAAGCCGCCTATGCGCCGTCGGCAGACGACCTGATCGCGGGGATCCTCCGGATCACCGGCACGAGCCCCGGGAAGTACTGATATGGCCACACCTGTCCTGCTGCCCCGACTGGGTGCCTCGATGACCCACGGAACGTTCATTGAATGGCTCGTCGCCGACGGCGAGGAGGTCGCTGCTGGAGACGACCTCTACATCGTCGCGACGGAAAAGGTGGAGACGACGGTGGAGGCGACGGTGTCGGGTGTGCTGCGCGCAGAGGCCGTGCCTGACGAGGAGTACGAAGTCGGGGCCCGGTTGGGGGAGATTCATTGAGCGCACCTGTTTTCTCGTCGCCCGCGTGACTTGCCCCCGGCGTTTGACAGGTCGCTACCTTGGCATTTATTGTAAGTAGGCACTTACTAGCTAGGAGCCAGCCGATGAAATTCGGACTCAGCATCGAACTTTCCGTTCCGCGTCCCTTCGCCGTGGGAGCCGAGCGGCGGGTCTACCAGAACGCGCTCGAGTACATCGCCCTGGCCGACAAGCTCGGGTTCGATCAAATCTGGACGGTCGAGCACCACTTCCTCGAGGAGTACTCGCACAGCTCGGCACCCGAAGTCTTCATGTCCGCGGCCGCGATGCTCACAGAACAGATCCGGCTCTGCTTCGGGATAGCGGTCTGCATTCCGGAATTCCAGAGTCCGGTGCGACTGGCCGAGAAGGCGGCTGCGCTGGACATCATCTCCAACGGTCGCGTCGAGGTGGGAACGGGGCGGTCGGGCACCTGGAACGAGCTCGGCGGCTTCGGGGTCGACCTGGACGACTCCAAGAAGACGTGGGACGAGTACGTTCGCATGCTTCCGGAGATGTGGACACAGGAGCGATTCTCCTGGGACGGGCGCTGTTTCAAGATGCCCGAACGCGCGATCCTGCCCAAACCCGTTCAGCGGCCGCATCCTCCGCTCTGGGTGGCGGTGTCAAGCCCCGGCACGGAGATCGATGCCGCCGAACACGGGCTGGGCGCCTTGGCGGTTTCCTTCGGCGGCATGGCCGAATACGAGAAGAAGGTCAAGACCTACCGGTCGATCATCGAGCAGTGCGAACCGGTCGGACATCAGGTCAACAACCAATTCAACGCCGTGAACTTCCTGTACTGCCACGAGGATGCGGACAAGGCGGCCGCGGTGGGAAAGCGTCTGGCCGGTGCGTTCTCGTCGGCGGCCGCGCAGTTCATGGACGTCAAGGAGTACCCCACCGAGACGTATCTGTCGCCGGGTCTGCTCGCGGCCATTCGTCGTGACGTCAACAGTCCGGCAACCCAAGGCAAAGGACCAGACGGGCTGTGCTGCGGGACCCCCGACCAGATCGTGCGTGCGCTCAAGCAGTGGGAGTCCGTCGGTATCGATCGAATGCTGTTTCTGGTCAATGCTCTCGAGACGGTGCCGCAGGACGAACTTCTTGCCAGTATGCGGCTCTTCTCCGAAGAGGTGATGCCGCACTTCGGCGACGGTCGCGGACAGGTCGGCGGAAGCGTCCTCGGGCAGCAGGCGGCCGACGGCGCACTGGCCGGCGCAACCGGTGAGGGCTACTGACCATGTCGACGACGCATCTGCTCGGCACGGGTGACCCGGCCGTGATGGCGACTTCCAACCCGGGGGGCGCGGGTCCCACTGCTGCGGACCTCGAGTTGCGGCAGGTCGAGATCCTGCAGGTCATCTACGAAACGTCACTGGAATCGACGAAGCAGGTGCTCCCTCCGGGAGTGCATCCGTCGATCCCCGGCCACGTGTCGTGGCAGGTGTGGCAGTGCAGGGAATCGGAACTGGGGCCGTTCTCGCTTGCCCTCAACCGCGTCGGGTGTCGGCTCGGTATCAAGCCGAGGTGCTTCACCACACGGGTCGTCGTCGACAACGACGTGGTTGCCGACCGCCTGCAGAGCGGTTGGGGATACGCGGTGACGAAGGGATCGATCCGGGTGCGGCGAGGATACGACCGGATCCGCGGCACGGTCGACGTGGACGATGAGACGATCCTCGACATCGAGTTGTCCGATCCGCTCATCTTCAACGGAACAGCGATCCGTTACCCGGCGAACCTCAATCTGGCCAGGCTGCCCCACGGTCTTCGACTGATCCAGGCCGACGCCAGCTACGAGTTCGAACGCATTCAGCGGGGCAAGGCGGTATTGCACCACTTCGACTCCGACGCCTGGGACAGCCGCGGTCTCACACCGACGTGGCCCATGGTCGCGACCATGGCGAAGGTCAACACGAAACTGCATGAGGTGCGCTACCTGTCGGACCCGCATCTGCTCGCTGCCCAGGGAACAGAGGACATCCGGCCCAAGACAGCGGAGACTGACGGGAAGCCGGTATAGAGGCCCGCGACCGAAGTGGCTTCGGAAATGATTGGTGTGGCACAGGAAACCGAAGGCAGGCGAGCAGCCGGGGAGCGCCCACCGACACATTTCGTCCGTGTCCTACCCGGGGATGTGACCGTCGAAGTCGCCGAAGGCGAAACCCTGATGTTCGCGGCCCTTCGCGCGGGATTTCGCTGGCCCTCGGTGTGCGGGGGGGAAGCCGTCTGCACCACCTGCTTCGTCCTCATCAGGAAGGGTCTCGACGCGGTGGTGGGGCCGGATGACAGCGAGGAGGACGCCCTGGAGTTGGTGCGTCTGCGTTTTTCCCAAGATCCCGAATCAGTGCGACTGGCATGCCAATTGAAGGTCACCGGAGACGGCGTCGAGCTCTTCCGTCCCGGCGTCCGACCGATTACGTAGAAACAAGGGAGCACACATGGTAGCGGCACAGCACAGTGTCAGATCGGATATCTCGTGGAGTACCGAGGAACAGATCACCGTGCACGGCTTCGATCTGCCGGGTGAGCTCATCGGCTCCGTCGGCTTCGGCGAGATGGCCTTCCTCGAGCTCACCGGTCGGCTGCCCGATGCCAACCAATCTCGGGTGTTCAACGCCATGCTGGTCGCGCTCGTCGAACACGGCATGACACCCAGCGTGCTGGCGGCCCGGCTGACTCTGCTCGGTGCACCCGAAGCGCTGCAAAGCGCCGTGGGCGCGGGCTTGGCCGGACTCGGCACCGTATTCGTCGGCACGATCGAGGGATCGGCCAAATTGCTTCAAGACGCATTGCCCGACCGGGCAGCGCGAACCGAAGCCGACCTCGATGCGATCGCTCGCCAACTGGTTGCGGACCACCGCGCCCGCGGGAAAACCATTCCCGGCCTGGGACATCCGCTCCATCGCAACGGCGACCCGCGGTCGGCGCGCTTGTTCGAGGTTGCGCACGAAAGTGGGCTGTCCGGTCAGTACGTCGACCTGATGCAGCGGATAGGGCACTCCGCCGAGCAGTCCTACGGGCGTCGGCTACCTGTCAATGCCACCGGCGCAATCGGCGCCCTGGCCAGTGAGTTGGGTCTTCCGTGGAACATCACCCGTGGGCTGGGGGTGATGGCGCGCGCCGTGGGTCTGGTCGGGCATCTCCTGGAGGAGATGCGGTCACCGATCGCCGCGGCGATCTGGCATCAGGCAGAACATGACGTGCTCGATCAGCATCGGGAGTCGATGGATCACGGTGCGGCCCGATGAGCGCGGTCCTCGTCGACTCCGACGACAAGGTTCTACGTATCACCTTGAACCGGCCCGAGAAGCTCAACGCGATCACCCCTGACGACATCGCGGCGCTGCACGACGCCGTGGCGGATACACGGGACCTGCGCGCCATCGTGTTCTCCGGTAGCGGGGGGCGGGCGTTCAACGCAGGTATGCATGTCGACTCGTTCGGAGCGATGAACGCCGAGACCGCCGAGACGTTCATCAGTGGCGTGCGCGATCTGATGCGCGCCGTGCGTACCTGCCCCGCGGTCACCATCTGCGCCATCGACGGGTACTGCCTCGGCTTCGGCTTCGAACTCTCGTTGGCCTGCGATCTGCGGATCGCGACGACGAGATCGAGCTTCGGGTTGCCAGAGATCAAAGTCGGCGTGCCCTCGGTCATCGACGCCGCGCTGCTTCAGCAGTACGTCGGATTGAGTCTCGCCAAGGAGATGATCCTGACCGGCGACATCTATCCCGTCGATGCGCTGCGCTCGACCGGGATCTGCAACGCCGTGGTCGAGCCGGATGAGCTTGTCGTAGCGACGGATCGGATGATCCGACGGGTGACCGGGCACACCGACGTGGTCGTCGCCTCACAGAAGCGTCTGCTCGAGATCTGGCAGAACACATCTCTCGTCGACGGTATCGACCTCAGCGTCAAGGAGTTCGCCGCCGTGCTCGCCGACCCCGAAACACACGCGCATCTGGCGCGACGCACTCACTCCCGTCGATGACGTGAGCGAGCATCGTGGGTGGTGGCGCCGGGGAAGTGGAGGTTGAGGCCATGGTGCATCGCGGATTCATTCCACCTCCGGTCACCGGCCCGGCGCCCGATACCGCGGCTGTGGTCAGCGAACTGCGGATCGCGCTCTCCGCGCGCAGCCGTGAGCTACAGGAGGCACTGCAACTGGCGCAATCACATGCCGCAGAGCGCGACTGGGACGAGATCGAGCACCTCCGAACGCGCCTGCTCGAAATCAGTGAGTGGGTGCTGTGGCTCGACCGGCGGACCGGCGACCGCATCGATTCCCCGCCCAGTGCACACGGTGTCGACGTGCTGAGTGACGACGGCTGAGTAGCGCGAGACGGACTCGCGGGCCAGCGAACCACAGACACCTGGGCGTTGTCAGCACGTCCCAGCTACGCTAGTATGTACTTACTTAACTTCTGCGAGTATGCGACCCCGGCGAAAGAGGTAGGGATTTGGTCGGCATCATCTCCGCCGGGTCATACATTCCGTCCTTTCGTCTGGACAGGACCGAGCTCGCCAGGGCGTGGGGCGGTGACGTGCGCGGCACGCGAGCGGTGGCCGGGGTTGACGAGGACACCACCACCCTCGCCGTCGAAGCAGCCCGAATCGCTTTGCGCCGCAGCGGGAAAGCGGCCGACGTAAGCGCCGTCTACTTCGCGACGACCGCGCCCGCCTACACCGACAAGACCAACGCCACGGCCATCCACGCGGCCCTTCGTCTGGACCCTGATGCCGCTGCCTACGACCTGACCGGCGCGGTGCGTTCCGGCGCCGCAGCTGTGCGAGCCGCGTGCGATCACGCGGCGGCGGGCGGAACCGCGCTTGCCGTCATCGCCGATCTCCGTGGCGGACGTGCCGGATCAGCGGCGGAATCCGAGAGCGGCGACGCCGCCGTGGCGCTGCTGATCGGGGACGGCGACCATGTCATCGCGGACCTGACCGCCACCGCGTCGCGAACCGCCGAGTTCGTCGACCGGGCGCGCATCGACCACGACACGGCCGTCGTGTGGGAGGAGCGCTTCGGCGAAGGTCGCTATCGTGCGCTCGCGCAGGAGGTGGCCGCTGCTCTCGAGTCGGAGACGGGCATCGACCTGGCACTGGTCGATTCTGTCGTCATCGGCGGCCCACACCGACGAGTGCTGCGGGCACTGCCCAAGGCGCTGGGGGTGGTCGACACGGCGATGGCCCGCATGATCGACGGCGCTATCGGTAACGCCGGTAGCGCGCACACGTGGCTGCTGCTGTGCGGTGCGCTGGAGGATGCGGCTGCGGGCCATTCGGTCGTCGCGCTGTCGGTCGCCGACGGCGTCGATGCATTCGCCTTCCGCACCACCGATGCCATCGGTGCCTGGCGGGCAACCATCGCACCGGCGTCCACGGTCGAGCACCACACCGAAGCCGCGGGCAAGAAGGTCGATTACCCGGTGTTCCTGACCTGGCGTGGGCAGCTGCGCCGTGAGCCGCCACGTCGCCCCGACCCGACACCGCCGTCTCCGCCGGCCTCGGCGCGCGCCACGGCGTGGAAGTTCGGGCTCGTCGCCGGCCGCTGCACCGCCTGCGGCGTCCGCAACGTTCCGCCGCAGCTCGTGTGCCTCAGTTGCGGGGCGGTCGACAGCATGTCTGACGAACCGATGGCAGACGTCCCCGCCGCCGTACGCACCTACACCGTTGATCGACTGGCCTTTTCGCTGTCGCCGCCAACGGTGTTCGCCGTGGTCGACTTCGACGGCGGCGGCCGGTTCCAATGCGAACTGACCGATGTCGACGAGGACGAACTCTCCGTCGGTCTGCGCGTCGAGCCGACCTTCCGCCGGCTGTCCACCACCAACGGCCTGCACAACTATTTCTGGAAGACCCGCCCCACCCGCCCAGCCGGCCGGGCCACCGACGGGAAGAGCTGAGCGATGGCATCGAGGGCAACCCGCGACCGCGTCGCGATCGTCGGCATGGGCTGCACCAGCTTCGGTGAGCACTGGGACAAGGGCGTCCCCGAACTGCTGGTCGATGCGGCACAGCAGGCCCTCGACGGTGCGTCGATCACCCACGCCGACGTCGACGCCTACTGGCTGGGCACGATGGCCTCGGGCAACAGCGGCCTCACCCTTTCGGTGCCGTTGAAGCTCGACTACAAGCCGGTCTCCCGGCTGGAGAACTTCTGCGCGACGGGATCGGAGGCGTTCCGGAATGCCTGTTACGCCGTGGCCAGCGGCGCGTACGACACCGCGATGGCGATCGGGGTGGAGAAGCTGAAGGACAGCGGCTTCTCCGGACTGGTCACCCCGCCGGTGCCCGGCGACGGTACCCGCGCAGCCGTCACGGCGCCCGCGTCGTTCAGCTACCTCAGCCCCGCATACGCCGACACGTACTCCGTCGATCGGGATGAACTGAAGAAGGTCTTCGCCCGCATCGCGTGGAAGAACCACTACAACGGCGCCCGAAACCCCCGTGCGCAGTTCCGCAAGCAGATATCGGAGGAAGCGATCTGCGCTGCTCCGATCGTCGCAGGCGACCTGGGCGTCCTCGACTGCTCGGGGGTGTCCGACGGCTCCGCGGCGGCGATCGTCGTGCGCGCCGAAGACGCATACCGCTACACCGACAGGCCGATCTTCGTCAAAGCACTGTCCTTCGTCGCCGGTCCCGGAAATGGGTTGATGGACAACGGTTATGACTACACCACGATCCCCGAGGTGGTGAAGTCGGCGCAGGAGGCCTACCGGCAGGCCGGAATCACCGATCCCCGACGCGAGTTGGCGATGGCCGAGGTTCACGACTGCTTCACGCCGACCGAACTGATCCTGATGGAGGACCTCGGGTTCAGCGCGCGGGGTGAGGGGTGGCGCGACGTGCTCGCCGGGCATTTCGAACTCGACGGCGACCTGGCGGTCAACCCGGACGGGGGGTTGAAGTCGTTCGGGCATCCGGTCGGCGCCTCGGGGCTTCGCATGTTGTTCGAGTGCTTCCTGCAACTGCGCAGAGAGGCGCCCGCCGAACGCCGGATCGCCAGCATCGAGGACGGACGGACCCTGGCACTCACGCACAACCTGGGCGGGCGGCCCGGCGAATGTGTGTCGTTCGTATCCGTGGTCGGGAGCGAAAGGTCGGCCTGACCAAGACATGACCGTGCGCACCGACGGCGCGCGCCGAAACCAAGGAGAGTGAATTGGCCTTACTGACGGGACGTGTCTGCGTCATCACCGGCGCGGGAGCCGGTCTCGGACGTCAACATGCTCTGCTGCTCGCCCGCGAAGGCGCTCACGTCGTGGTGAACGATCTGGATGCCGACGTCGTCGGCGCGGTGGTGGACGAGATCCGGGCCACCGGGGGCGAGGCGGTCGGCCACCGTGCCGACATCGCCGACTCGGACGGCGCTCAAGCGTTGCTGGACACCGCGCTGGACGCGTACGGGGACGTCCACGTGCTGGTGAACAATGCCGGCATCCTGCGTGACCGGATGTTGGTCAACATGTCCGACGCTGAATTCGATGCGGTCGTCCGGGTGCACATGCGTGGACACTTCTGCCCGGCCCGCGCATTCGCCCGCTACTGGCGCGCGCACAACGGTGACACCCAGGTGCGGCGGTCGATCATCAACACCGCATCGGGTTCGGGCCTGTACGGAAACGTCGGCCAAACCAACTACGCCGGGGCCAAGGCGGGGATAGCGGCGTTCACCCAGGTCTGGTCGAAGGAGCTGGCACGCTACGGGGTCCAGGTCAACGGGCTCGCCCCGGTGGCCCGCACCGGGCTCACGGCGGGTTCGCCGGCGATGGCCGCGATCGTCGCAGGCGCCGACTCGGGGTTCGACTTCTTCGACCCTGCCAACGTCTCGCCGCTCGTCGCCTACCTGGCCTCCGCGGCGTGCCCGTTCACCGGCCATATCTTCGCCGTGCAGGGTGACCAGATCGCCTTGATGCGCGGCTGGGGACCCAACAAGGTGTTCACCCGCGGGCGGCGCTGGGCCGTCGACGAGGTCGCCGACGAGCTGGACGACCTGCACACCGAAAGCCCGGTGGGGGACTGGGGCCCGCTGCGCGACTACGACACGTTGCTGAGCAAGTGACGCACCGGGCCTACCTGGCTCACCCGTCCCACCCGGAAAGGTGACCACGATGCCTCTCGACTTCGACGTCGTCGGCTCCGTCGCCGGTCCGGTGCCGGTCTCCTGGACAGACTCCGACACACTGCTCTACGCCCTGGCGGTAGGCGCCGGCCAGCGGGACCCGCTCGCGGAGCTACAGCTGACCACCGAGAACACCGAGGGCCACCGTCAGATGGTGCTGCCCACCTTCGCCCTTGGCCTCATCCACTATCACGGGCCGTCGATTCACATCGGTGCGATCGACCCGTCGCAGCGGCTGCACGCCGAACAGTCGGTCACCGTGCGCGCAGCACTGCCCGCGGCGGGCGCTGGTGCGGTGACCACGACCGTGCGCGGGATCTACGACAAAGGGTCGGGCGCGCTGGTCGTCTTCGAATCGGAGTTGACCGACCGCAGCGGTGACTGGATCGCGCGGTCGCGCTCGGCGTCGTTCATCAGGGGTGCCGGCGGATTCGGCGGCGACCGCGGCGGTCAGTCGATGTCACCGGTGCCCGACCGTGACGCGGATTTCGTCGTCACCGCATCCACCCGCCGGGACCAGGCGCTGCTGTTCCGGTTGTGCGGTGACCGCAATCCGCTGCACGCCGATCCCGCCGTCGCGCGCCGGGGTGGATTCGACCGCCCCATCCTGCACGGTCTGTGCAGTTACGGCATCGCATGCCGGTTGCTGATCGGCGAACTGGCGGGCGGTGACGTCGCGCGGATGCGGACCATGAGCGGGCGGTTCACCCGCACGGTCTTGCCGGGGGAGACGCTGACGCTGGCGGCCTGGAAGAACGACGCGGGCGCGGTGTTCCAGTTGCGCAACGCGGCAGGCGATTCCGTCATCGATCGGGGTGTCTTCGAATATGACTGACAGCGTCGGCGATTTCGCGGACAAGGCCAGAAGATGGCTAGAAGGCAATGTCCCCGCCAAGCCGTGGCCCACCGACCCACGGGACTACATCGCGTTCGCCCGGGCGTTTCAGGCGCGGCTACACGACGCGGGCTTCGCCGGAATCAACTGGCCCGCGGAATACGGCGGCCAGGGCCTCGGTGATGCCGAGCAGCGGGCTTTCGTCGATGTTTCGGCCCGATTCTCCATGCCGGTGGAGACCTTCTCCATCGCCATGGGCATGTGCGGGCCCACCATCATCGCGCTGGGGACCGAAGCTCAGAAGCGACGGTTCATTCGCCCGCTGCTGAGGGCCGACGAGATCTGGTGTCAGCTCTTCTCCGAGCCCGACGCCGGCTCCGACCTCGCCGCCCTGCGCACCAGTGCGGTCCGCGACGGCGACCGCTGGAAGATCAACGGACAGAAGGTGTGGACCTCGCACGCGCAGTACAGCGACTTCGGCCTGCTGCTGACGCGCACCGACCCGTCGGTCCCCAAGCACCGGGGCCTGACGATGTTCCTCATCCCCATGAACACGGCGGGGGTCATCGTACGGCCGCTACGCGACATGGCCGGTGGGGAACGCTTCAACGAGGTCTTCTTCGACGACGTGATGCTCGACGACGAAGCCCGGATCGGTGCCGTCAACGCGGGTTGGCAGGTCGCCGTCCAGACCCTCACCTTCGAACGGATGTCGGTGACCAACCGCATCCGGCCGCAGAGTCACGCGCTGTCGTTCACCTCGCTTCTGGAACGCGCGCGCCGTTCGGGGGTCACCGCCGAAGCGCATGTGCGCGACGAGTTGGTCGGGTTGCACATGCGGGAGCGGCTGGCCGAGCTGCTTGGCGACCGGCACGCCGAAGAGGCCAGGGCCGGCGCGCCACCCGGTCCCCGGGGGTCGGTCGGAAAACTCGTCAGCGCGGAACTCCACCGCTTCAGCGCCCGTGCCGCCACCAACGTGTTGGCCGCGGCCGCGACACGGTGGGAACGCGACGACGATGGGTCCGAGCGCCTGGGCGCGGCGATTTGCGAGGCCCCGATGATGGGTATCGCAGGCGGCACCAACGAGATCCAACGCAACATCGTCGGCGAGCGCGTACTCGGACTGCCGCGTGAGCAAGCCGTGGACACAGCGGTGCCGTTTCGTGAGCTGCGCGCCAGCCGAGCACGGGACGTTCAGCGGTGACTCAACTGTTGACCCACGAGCAGAACGAGTTGCGTGCGACGTTACGTAAGTTCTTCGCCAAGGAGAGTCCGCTGACCGAGGTCCGATCGGTGGCCACCGGAAAGACCGGGTACGACGGCGGCCTGTGGCAGCGGATGAGCGACGAACTGGGTCTGCCCGGCATCGCGATCCCGGAGCAGTACGGGGGGGCCGGGTTCGGCCTCGCCGAACTCGCCGTCGTCACAGAGGAACTCGGACGCGCCCTGGTGCCGTCGCCCTATCTCGCCTCGGCGGTCGTCGCGGCAACCATGCTGGCCGAGCTCGCCGACCCGGATGTCAACCGGGAGGTGTTGGCGGACATCGCCGTTGGCGACGTCGTCGGCACCGCGACGTTCGACATCTTGTTCGGCGTCGACGCCCGCGCGGTCACCGCGCAGCTCACCGGCGACGGGCCGCGTCTGACGGGGTCGGCCGGCGCCGTGCTCGACGCGGCCGAGGCCGACGTGCTGATCATCGTCGCCGGACAGGGCCGGGAGCGGTCGGCCTACCTCATCGAACTCGCCGCGGCAGGCGTCACCAGAACCCCGTTGTCCGGCCTCGACCTGACCCGACGCTACGCACGCGTCGACCTCGACGGGGTCGCGGCACGGCAGGTGATCTGCAGCGACACCGAGGCGGCCCTCGGCCGTGCCCGCGACCGAATCTCGGTGGCGCTGGCCGCCGAGCTCCTCGGTGTGCTGCGGTACTGCGTCGACACGACCGTCGAATACGTCAAGGGCCGGGTGCAATTCGGCCGGCCGGTAGGGGGATTCCAAGCCGTGAAGCACGGCTGCGCCGACATGTGGGTCCGCTACGAGCTGGCCGAATCCGCGGTGCGGCACGCAGCGGCCGTCGGCGATGTCGGCGGCGACGAACTGTCTGCAGCCGCCGCGCTTGCGCTCGCCTACACCTGCGAAGCCGCCACCGCGACCGCCGACGACATGATCCAGTTCCACGGCGGCATCGCCTACACCTGGGAACACGACGCACATCTGTTCTACCGGCGCGCGCACGCCGCCGCCGCGATGTTCGGTCGCCCGGCCGCTCACCGCGCACGCCTCGCCGATCTCTTGGGCATCTAGCGGAACCGGATGGGAGACGAGATGGCGATCGATGCGCAGACCTTCCGAAAGGTATTGGGCCACTTCCCGACCGGCGTGGCTGTCATCACCGCCGTCGACCGCGCCGGGGCTCCGGTGGGGATGGCCGTGGGTTCGTTCACATCGGTGTCGCTCGAACCGCCGCTCGTGGCGTTCCTGCCGGACAAGACGTCGACGAGCTTTCCCAGGATCCGGGAGGCCGGCAGCTTCTGCGTGAACATCCTCGCCGACGACCAGGAGTCCGTCTGCCGGGCGTTCGCCACGAAGGGCGCCGACAAGTTCGCCGGAATCTCCTGGCGCCCAGCGCCTTCCGGCGCGCCGCTGCTCGGCGGCGCGCTGGGCTGGATCGATTGCGACATCGACACGATCCACGATGCGGGTGACCACTACATCGTGATCGGCAGGGTGAACCACCTGCAGGCCGTCACCGCGTCGTCGCCGTTGCTGTTCTTCAAGGGCGGCTACGGAAAGCTGAGTTCACCGTCGTTGTCCGCACCGGCCGAGCCCGATCTGCTCGAACACCTGCGTGCCCTGGACACCGCACGCGACGGGATGACCGCGCTGGCTGCCGAGCTCGACGTGGAATGCCTTGCGATCGCCCGTATTCGCGACGAGATCGTCATTGTGGGCAGCGCGGGCCGGCCCCGGCATCCGACGACCACCCGGATCGGCCAGCGCAGTCCTTTCGCGGCACCCCTCGGCGCTCTGTTCGTCCCCGATGACGCCGCCGAGCAGGAGAAGTGGCTCGCAAGGGCCGGTGTGACCACGACCGACCACGATCACCGCGACCGGTTCCTGGCGGCCGTCGCGCGCGCCCGCGGCCGCGGGTGGTCGATAGTGCTGCACACTCCGAGTCAGCGTCGGCTCGAATCAACCATCGGCCGGTCGAGGCCGCCCGAAGGCCTCTCCGCCGTACGGGCGGCGATCGGGCAACTGGACCCGGACGCATACGAACCCGAGATCGCAGACGGAACGACCTACTCGGTCAGCAGCCTCAGCGCGCCGATCCGGGGCGCCGACGGCGAAGTCATCCTGGCATTCAGCCTCTACGGGCTTCGCCGGCCGACTAGCTTCGCTGACATCACCCGTTATCGCGACCGTCTCATCGAGGTGACCACCGCCGTCACTGCGACGCTCGGACGGCCGGTACCGGACGAAATGAGCGAGATGCCTTACCGGAGAGCCGCTTTGGTGGGCAGCGTCACTACGGACGTGTCGGCCGCGGGCAATGCGCGGGGTCAGGGAAGGACGAGATAGATGAGTGTCGGAGCCACGGGAGCGGACACGGTCTGGGATCTCCTCGACGGTCGTGCGCGCCGTGACGGAGACAAACCCTGGCTGACCTTCCTGGGACGCGAGGCGAAGACGACCTACAGCGCAGCTCAGATCAGGGACCGGGCCCTCGGGGTCGCCGCCACGCTTCATGCGGCGGGCGTGGCGCGCGGGGATCGTGTCGCGCTGTTGGCTCCCAACAGCGCCGAGTTCGTCGTCACCCTCTTCGCCACGGCCAGGATCGGCGCTGTGCTGGTGCCGCTGAACTGGCTGCTCACCGCACCGGAACTGGCATTCCAACTCACCGATGCGGGCGCGGTTGCACTCATTGCGGACCTCGATGGCACCGCCCGCCTCGATGACGCCGCACACAGTGCGGGCTGGCGCGGTTCCCGGTTCGTGCTTGCACCAGACCATGGTCCGTGGCGGTCGTTGAGCACCCCATCGGCCGGCCACAGTTCGGCGCTTCCTGCGCCGCCTGCCGCCGACGAGGTGTTCGAGATCATGTATACGTCGGGATCGACGAGCAATCCCAAAGGCGTGCTGTTGACGCACAGGTCCGTGGTGTTGTCCGCGCATCGCATGCGCGCGGAATGGTCGGTGCGGGCAGACGATGTCTTTCTCACCCCGCTGCCGTTGTTCCACGTGAACGCCCAGATGATGAGCACGTTCCCGGCTCTGGTCGGCGACGCCCAACTGGTGCTGCAACCCTCGTTCAGCGCGAGTGAGTGGATCGACGACGTGCGTTCGGCAGGGGCGACCATCGTTCCCCTGGTCGGCACTCAGGTGCGGATGATCACCGCACAGCCGGAGCGCCACGACGACAGCGACAACAACCTGCGCTGCATGCCGTACGGGCTGAATGTGCCGATGGACATGTGGATCGCGTTCGAGCGCCGCTTCGGCGCGCCCCTGATCAACACCTACGGTTTGACCGAGGGAGTGGGCGCGGTGGTCAGCTCACCTCTGTTCGGTGACCGGCGGCCCCCCAGCCTCGGCCGGGTCCATCTCGACAGGCATATCGGCGTCTTCGACGACGACGGCAATCCGGTCGTCGGGTGTCCCGGCGAGATCAGGGTCCAAGGAATACCGGGCGAGACGCTGATGGCGGGCTATCACAACCGGCCCCAGGCGACAGCAGAAGCGCTTCGCGATGGCTGGCTCCATACGGGCGACGTGGGAATCATCGACGAGGACGGATACCTGTCATACGTCGACCGAGCCAAGGACGTCATCAAGCGCAACGGCGAAAACGTCTCCAGCCTCGAGGTGGAGACCGTGCTGGTGTGTCATCCGTCGGTGGCCGAGGCCGCGGTGGTCGGGCGTCCCGACCCGATCCGCGACGAAGAGGTGGTCGCCTTCGTCCTCGCCGCTCAGGGCGCCGTCATCGACCGCGACGCCCTCACCGAGTTCTGCGCCGGTCGTCTCGCCAAGTTCAAGGTGCCCACGGAGATCATCGAATTGGAGAGCATGCCCCGCAGCACGGTCGGCAAGCTCGAGAAGAAGACGCTGCGCGCGCTGCTGGACGACGTCACCGCCGGAGAACGCGGCATCTGACGGCATCGACAATCGCCGATTTCATCTCACCTTCGAAAGAAAGGCCGCGCCTTGACTGATCGCCCAACACGGGTAGCCGTCGTGACCGGAGCTGCACGGGGAATCGGGGCAGCCACCGCGGAGCGGCTTGCTCTCGACGGTTTCGCCGTCGCCGCGGTCGATCTCGATGAGGCGGGGGTGAAAGGCACGGTGGAACGCGTCGAAGCCGCTGGCGGCCGGGCTTGTGCCATCGGCGCCGACGTCAGCGACGCCGCGCAGGTCGAATCAGCGGTCGCCGCAGTTGCAGACCGATTGGGCGGTCCATCGGTTCTGGTCAACAACGCCGGTGTCACCAGGGATGCGTTGCTGTTCAAAATGTCTGAGCACGACTGGGACACCGTCATCGCCGTGCACCTGCGCGGGGCATTTCTGATGTCAAAAGCGGTGCAGCGCTACATGACTGAGCAACGCTGGGGGCGGATCATCAACTTGTCCAGCACTTCGGCATTGGGCAACCGGGGACAGTCCAACTACTCGGCGGCCAAGGCGGGCATTCAGGGATTCACCAAGACGTCGGCCATCGAGCTCGGCCGGTTCGGCGTCACCGTCAACTGCATCGCCCCTGGATTCATCGCCACCGACATGACCAGGGCGACCGCCGCACGGCTTGGCGAGGACTGGGAAGCGTTTCAGGCCAGACGGGCGGCTGCGATTCCGGTCGGCCGCGCCGGGCAGCCCCACGACATCGCCCACGCCGTCTCGTTCTTCGCCAGCGAGGCCGCCGGCTTCGTGTCGGGGCAGGTGCTCTATGTCGCGGGCGGGCCGAAGGCGTAGGTGTTCGGGTGCACGTCACGCATCCCGGACCGATGGCTGCGCCTCGACCTGCCAGCCGGTTGACAGCCCAGCCGGCCGCGCAGTATTGTAAGTAGGTACTTACTAGATAAGGGTGAAGATGGCACTCGACGACATCGACCTCGCCTTGAGCAGGTTGCGCCAGGGGCGACCGGTCGTGGTCGTCGACGATGAGGAGCGTGAGAACGAGGGCGATCTCATCATGGCTGCCGAGCACGTGTCGGAACGCAGCGTCGCGTTCTTCCTCGAGCACACCTCCGGCTTCTTGTGTACCGCGATCCCCGACCGACGCGCCAGGGAACTCGAGCTGCCGCCGA
>JAEZKH010000127.1 GCA_023415515.1 Actinomycetes bacterium | reverse complement strand
ACCCCCGACGCCGCCTGCTGCACCCGCGCCACCCGCCCCGCCGGGCCCGCCATTGCCGAGCAGTCCGGCGGTGCCTCCTGCCCCACCGGCCTTACCTGCGACCGTGCTGTCCCACCCGGCGCCGCCGTCGCCCATCAACCAACCGCCGGCACCCCCGTCGGGATGCTCCGCGGTGCCTGCCGAGCCGTTGCCGATCACATAGGAGCCGGCCAGAGTGTTGATGAGCCCGTCTACCGCTTGGCCGACCGGACTGGTGATCCACGTCTGCGCGAGGTCGTGGATGGGGTCGTATCCGACGACGCCTACCAGGGCGGCGGGTGACGACGCCCGCGGTGTGGCTGCGAGCGCGCTCACGGCAGTGTCCTGGGCGCTGATCCTCGACTCGGCGCCGATCGTCCTACGACTGGCCACGCCCAACGCCGCCAGCGTCAGCGGACTGGGCCCGGTCGGTGCGGCCGGGCGTTTGGTCGGGGACACGGCTGACACCTTGGCTCGCGTGGTTTCCGTTGTCCGCGTTCGAATCACGTGCTTCGCGCCTTCGACCGCGGCGTTGAATCGCAGTGTCCTTCGGTCCGAATCGCTCGTGTTGGAGCCGCGGTTTCGATCAGCACGGCGGGACGCTGAGCCGGTCTTGGACTCCGCAGCGGTGCCTCCAGTCGACGACGCGTCCGGGGCGCTCCCGGTCCGGATTCGGGGTTTGCTCCCCGGCCCGAAGCGCTTTGTCGACGCACCGGGGGTTGATCCGCTCGGCGCAGTCCGAAATGTCGGCCCCTGCACTGGGCTGCCGGTGGGGTCGCCTGTTTCGGCCGAGGCCACCCAACTGCCCGAGGCGAGCACGGCCCCGATTCCCAGAGCGACTGCCAGTCCACCAACACGACCCACATACGCCGATGCCGTCATGCGGATCTATCTACACGACCCGCGCTCCGCGCATGACCGTATTAGTGGAGTCGACTCTTTCAGGAGGCGGCGGCCAGCTGTGCACGGGGCTGACGATGCTCGCGATCTTGGTAAAGACTGATATCCGTCGATATTGCCGTTGCGACCGATCCAGCCGTTCTGGTTTTCCAGGCCGAGCCCGTGGAGCGCACCCGTGGGGGTAACGCGGCCCTGTCAGAAAGTTTGAGTCAGTGGATTTGTCGGACATCGAATGTATGTTCGATGTATGTCGGGTGATGCGTTGGAGGCGGTGGCCAAGCTGCGCGCGGCCTATGACGCGTTCGCCGCGGTCGACTTCGATGCGTTGACCCGCACCGAGTTGTTGGCGGTGCTCGACGACTACGAGAGGCTGACCTGCCAACTGCCGACTCAGTCGCATCGGCTGCTGGCCCGGCTGCAGGCGGAGACCACGCCCAAACAGTTGGGCGCCAAGTCCTGGAACGAGGTGCTGCGCATCCGGTGGCGGCTGTCGACAGCCGAGGCGTCCCGTCGCCTGGGCGAGGCCGCTGAACTCGGCCCCCGCAAAACGCTGCTCGGTGAGCCGTTGGCGCCGGTGCTGGCGGCGGTGGCCGCCGCCCAGGCCGGCGGGCTGATCACCGCCGAACACGTCGCCGCGATCCGCGCCGCGGTGAAGGACCTGCCCGCGTGGGTGGATGCCACCACCTGCGAGCAGTTCGAAATCGATCTGGTGCGCGTCGCGGTCGGGGTAGGCCCCAAAGAACTCAAAGACACCGCCGCGCTGCGGCTGTTCCTACTCGATCAAGACGGCCCCGTCCCCGATGACGCCGAACGCGCCCGCAAACGCCACCTCACCGCTCACCGGCAGGGCCGCGACGCGATGACCCGCTGGATCGCTGACCTCACCCCCCAAGCCTGGGCGGTGTGGGAAGTCCTGTTCGCCAAATACGCCGCCCCGGGTATGTGCAACCCCGCCGACCCCCAGCCCTGCACGTCGGGCACACCCAGCCAAGCTCAGATCGACAACGACACCCGCACCCTGGCCCAACGCCAACACGACGCGCTGCTGGTGATCGGGCGCATCGCGTTGATGAGCGGCGACCTCGGCCAGCTCAACGGGCTGCCGGTGTCGGTGATCATCCGCACCACCCTGCAAGACCTGGAGTCCCGCGCCGGTATCGGTGTCACCGGCGGGGGCACCAAACTCCCGATCACCGACGTCATCCGAATGGCCGGCCACGCCAACCACTACCTGGCGGTGTTCGACGGCGCGACCGGATCAGCTCTGGATCTCTTCCGCGCCAAACGGATCGCCTCCCCGGCACAACGCATCATGCTGATAGCCCGCGACGGCGGCTGCACCAAACCGTGCTGCACGGTCGGCGCCTACCACTGCCAAGCCCACCACGCCAACCAAGACTGGCAACACGGCGGCAACACCAACGTCAACGAACTCGGCCTGGCATGCGGCACCGACAACCGCGACGTCGACGACGACGGCGGCTGGACCACCCGAATGAACAACCGCTGCGAAGTCGAATGGACCCCGCCACCAGCCCTGGACACCGGCCAGGCACGCATCAACTACTACCACCGCCCCGAAACACTCCTACGCCCGCCAGATGATCCAGAAACCCGCAGCCACAATGACAGTGATGGCCCGATCGAGTCCGCCGACGGCAGTGACATCGGCGATACAGAGTCCAACCCCCCACCACCGGTCGACAGTACCGACGAACCCGGCGGGCCCTCGCCTCCAGACGATCGTGCGGCCTAAGAGCCCTAGATCTCACACACCCCACTAACCCGGGCGACACAGTTCGGCGGTGACTACAGGCGCACCAACGTGAATGGATATGAGAACGTACCGCCTGGTGCGCCGTCGCAGCCTGACTCGAAAGAGGATTCCAATGTGCCGACTCGCGTCGTCGCATCCCACGAATACACGTCGCGTGTGGGGATGGTGGGGCCGTAATAAACGTTGCCACACCGCAATCCGTCCGGCACCTCGACGGTCAGCGTGTACCGCCCGTCAGCAAGCACCGCATCCCCTCTGTAGGGGAAGGCTTTCGCGTTCGGCTGCGGGATCGCCTGCACGCGTAGGCACTCTCCGGGACAACGCGAGATCGCCCATAACCAGGTGTGAAAGTCGTACCGTCCCTCGATCTGCAACTGAAAGTTGCCGTAAGGGGTGTCGGCGTGGGCGTGAATCGGAGTCATCAGGGCGGCGATCGCGACAGCGACGCCCGTCAGCGCAGCTTTCACGGCGACCTCCGAGGCTTCCTAGGCGTCAGTCGCCGTCAATCCTTGTCTACGTCGGCGCTGACGCAGGCGAGCTTCCCTGTGGATGGGACGAACTCGAGATCGGTTCCCTTCGTCTCGCGAATCGCCAACACCGCCGACACTGTCACGACACCGCAGCAACCTGCGAGCAAGACCAGCGGCAGGCTGCGTACATCGTCGGCCAATAGGACGCTTGCGAGCAGTGGGGTGAATCCAGCGCCGACGAGCGCGGCGAGTTGATAGCCCATCGAGACGCCGGTGTAGCGAACAGCGGTGGGGAACATCTCCGAAAGTAGCGCCCCCAGAGGGGCGTACATCGCGGACTGCAGTACCTGGCCGATGATCAAGGCCACGAAGAGAAGTGGAACAACCCGGCTGTCGACCAATGCGTACATCGGCCAGGCGAACACTGCGATGCCGATTGCGCCGAAAAGTACGACAGGTCTCCTCCCGACCCGGTCGGATATCGCGGAGAACAACGGAATCGCCCAAAGCGAAGTCAAAGAGACGAGCAGCACGGCGGTCATCGCGCTCGACGTCTGATACCCGATCGCCGTGGCGTAGCTGATCATGTAGGTGCTGAGCAGCGCCGTCAACGCGAACGGACCGATGCCGACCGCCCACGCCAACACGATGGCCTTGGGTCGGCGCAGCACCCGCGCGAGGGGAAGACGCTCAGGCCTGCTCGCGATCTGCTTATAGGCAGGGCTCTCCGACACGTTGAGGCGAATATAGAGGCCGGCGACGAGCAGCACCGCGCTGAGTAGGTAGGGAATCCGCCATCCCCACGACAACAGCGCATCCTCCGGCAACCAGGTAACAACGGTGACGACCAGGGTCGCCAGCAGCGATCCGATAGGAGATCCCATCTGCACCATGCCGTTCCAGAACCCACGCCGCTCTGGCTGTGCATGTTCGGCGACAAGCAGCGTTGCGCCGCCCCATTCGCCGCCAAGCGCCACTCCTTGGACGACGCGCAGGATGACCAGCAGCACCGGGGCCAACACACCAATGGACTCGTAGCTGGGCAGCAGTCCGATCAGGAAGCTGGAAACACCCATCAGTGTCATCGTCACGATGAGAATCGACTTGCGGCCGAGGCGATCACCGAAGTGGCCGAAGAGCAGCCCACCGATGGGCCGCGCAACATATCCGGCGGCGAACGTTCCGAACGAGGCGATCGTCGCCAGTGCGGCGTCGGAGTGGGGAAAGAAGACCTTCCCGAACACCAGCGCTGCAAGGCTGGCATAGATCAGGAAGTCGTAGTACTCGATCGCCGTGCCGATCAGGCTTGATACGGCCACCCGGCGAAGCTCAGTGGGCGACGTCGGGCCTGCTGCGCCCTCGTCCGGCGAGTTCATCGTTCGCTCCTGCACGGCCGCTGTGTCGGTGCCTGGTTCTTCTTAACGTGGTGACCCGTCGCCGATGCAGGATGTCCCGCTCAGCGGACCGCGATATGCCCGACGGTCGCGTCCATCCCTAGCTTGGTGGGTTGGAGGCGGCTCTGCCGCAGCACGATGAGGAGCTTCCGGATGCGTGTGCCCCGACGGGCCAGTGGAGCCGTAACACTTCTACTCGGTGTTATCGCTTGCAGCGGAATCGCGATCGGGCCCGGCGCCCACGCGTCCGACGATGAATGGGGCCTCAACGGCACCTATATCGCCACCTCGAACGGCGAGTGGGCGAAGACGAATGACGCGTTCCGTGACGAGGCGAGTTTGCGCGGCGTCTGGACGATTTCGACGACATGCGGCTACCCCACCGAGTGCACAGGCACGGTTAACAGTGATTTCGGTTGGAGCGCACCGATTTACAAGGCGAGCGGCGTGTGGTACGTGAAGCGCACCATCCCGAATTGGGAGCCGTGCCCGGACGGTACCGCGGCGCAGGGCTTTCAGGTGTACCGGTTCGTCCCCGTCGTGGAGGACGGAAGCCAGGTCGACCCGATGTCGACCACTCTCGCGGGAGAAGATCAGACGACCGGCACTCCCGGTGCGTGCGGTATCAGCAAGCCGCTGTTCATCAGCATGCCCTTCAAGTTGGTCAAAGTCGGCGGCTGAGCGGCTCAGGTCCCTGTCGTGAAGAGGTCCCGCCACGACTGCGCGCCGGCAGGCTCGACGAGGTCGGACTGACGGAACACCTGGCCGTCAGGTGTGGCGTACTGACCGGTTCGCGGGTCGTAGGTGGTGACGGCAACCGACGGACCACCGGCACGGTCCTGTCCGAATGAACTCGGAGTCGCCGTCGCTGTGCCCTCTGTCGGCGCGTGGATGCGGTCGCCGAAGTCAACGCGATCGTCAGGCGGAACCCCTTGCGCGATCAAGTTGGGATCGATGGGATATGGGCCGGTTGCGTGCTGGCGCATCGCCAACGGCTCGTAGGGCTTGTCGCTGTCGCAGATTTCGACTGTAGGAGCACGCTTTCCCGGCTGGGCCATACAGGGATAGTTCCGGGCACCGCGCACGGCGATAGGTGAATCCTGCGGCAACTTGCAGTAGAGCCCGTCAGGAGTATCGATGACGGAGGTGTCTTCCGGCGAACGCCACATGTTGGGTGGCAGGAATCCGACCGTGCATGCCGGTGGATCATTCATCACCATTGTGAAGTCGCCCATCGCCATGCCCGTCGGGTTGTTTCGTGCCACGCCGACGGTCTGGGTGGCGGCGACGTACGGCGGTATGAGCACCAGAAGCTGTTCGATCGAGGCGTGGTAGGTGACGGCCACCTTCCCCACCGTGGTGAGATTCGCCAGAAGCAGGGGCAACGTCGGCTTCACCTGATCGAAGAGACGCGATGCTTCATCGGCGGCGCCGGGCCCCTTCTCCAGAGCTGTACGCACCTGCGGATCATTCGCCACGAGTTGCTCGGCGATGCCGGCAACGGAACGCGCCCAGGTGCGGATGTCGTCGACTGACTGTGCTTGACCCTCCAACAGCGGGCGGCTGTCATCGATCAGCGATCGCGTCTGATCGGACACTGCGTTGGTGTCGCCGACCAGCTTCGACGACGAGTCCAACAGCGAACCGAGGTCGTAGCCGGTTCCCTTCAGGCCCTTGAACGACTCGTCCAGCAGCCCGCTGATCTTGTCTTTCGGAATGCTGTCGACCAG
>JAEZKH010000110.1 GCA_023415515.1 Actinomycetes bacterium | reverse complement strand
CTGGCCGCGGTTGAGCAGCACGAAGTGGTCACCCACCATGTGCGCGTGGGGGGGGTTGGGCGTGATGAACACGACGCCGAAGCCGGCGTCCTTGGCAGCGGTGATGTATTTGAGCACAACGCCGGACTGCTTGACGCCCAAAGCGGCGGTCGGCTCATCGAGGATCAACACGCGCGCGCCGAAGAACACCGCGCGCGCGATCGCCACGCACTGCCGTTGACCGCCGGACAGCGAACCGATGGGGACGTCGACATCGGGCAGATCGATGCCCATCTTCGACAGCTCCGACAACGTGGTCGCCCGCATGGCGTTGGCGTCCAGCGACCACGGGAACGACGTCCTGCGGATCTCCTGGCCGAGGAAGAAGTTGCGCCACACCGGCATCAGCGGAACGACCGCCAGGTTCTGATAGACCGTCGCGATCCCCTTCGCCAGCGCGTCCTTGGGTGAGGTGAACCTGATGGCCTCGCCGTCGACGAGCAGTTCGCCGTCGGTCTGCGGATGGTAGCCGGCGATGATCTTGATCAGCGTCGACTTCCCCGCGCCGTTGTCACCGAGGATCCCGGTGACCTCGCCGGCATGCACGCGCAACGAGATGTCCTTCAACGCAGTGATGTTGCCGTAGGTCTTGCAGACATTTCTCAACTCGACGAGTGGCACTTTGCCGCCCGACGGAGCTTCCTCGACGTCTTTGTCAACGGTTGCGGTCATGGGTCACCTCTTGGCGGCGTAGTTGCGGAATGCGTTGTTGGCGATCACCGCGAACAGCAGCATCACGCCCATGAAGAACTTGAACCAGTCGGGGTTCCATCCGGCGTAGACGATGCCCTGTTGCACCATGCCGAAGATGAACGCACCGATGGCCGCGCCGATCGCGGTTCCGTAGCCACCGGTCAGCAGGCAGCCGCCGATGACGGCGGCGATGATGTAGATGAACTCGTTGCCCACACCCTGGCCGGACTGCACCGTATTGAACGCGAACAGCAGATGCATGCCGGCGAACCAGGCGCAGAACCCGACGAACATGAAGAGGCCGATCTTGACCATCGTCACCGGAACGCCGACCGCGCGAGCGCTTTCCTGGTCGCCGCCGACGGCGAATATCCAGTTGCCGATGCGGGTCTTGAACAGCACGTAGGTGGCGACTGCGGTGAACAGCAGCCACCAGAACACGGTGATGCGCACCTCGACACCGAAGATCGACCACGACGACGAGAACACCTTCTGCGCCGAATCCCAGCCCTGCATGTCGTTGACGCTCGGCGTGGCTACCTGACCCGAAACGAGTTTGGTGACCGCGAGATTGATGCCGGTCAGCATCAACAGCGTGCCGAGCGTGATCAGAAAGCTGGGGATCTTGGTCTTCATGACCAGATATCCGTTGAAGAATCCGATGGCCAACGCGAGCAGCAATCCCAGCGCGGCGCCGGCCCAGAGATTGAGATGGAAGTTCCACGCCAGCATCGAGGCCGCGAGCGAACTGGTGGTGACCGCAACGCCGGCCGACAGGTCGAATTCACCGCCGATCATCAACAGGGCCACCGCGCATGCCATGATGCCGATCGTCGAACTGGCGTAGAGCACCGTCGCCAGCGCTTCCGGTGTCCGGAACGGCGGCGCGACGATGAGGAAGAAGACGAAGATCGCGACGGCACCGATCGCGGCGCCCATCTCCGGGCGGATGAGCAGTCGCTGCAGGCGGTTTCGCTCTTTGACTCGCTCGTCGCGAACGATCTTGTGGCCGCCGATGTCCAGGTCGGTTTGTGTGCTCATGGTTCGCTCTCTCTGCACGGGTGGCTAGCGGGTTCCGGCCTTCGCCAGCTCGGCTACGGACTCGATGTTGGTCTCGTCGATGAACGACGGTCCCGTCAGAGTGGCCTGCCCGCCACCGATCAGGTTCTTGTTGTTGATGTAGAGCCACAGCGCATCGATGGCCAGATAGCCCTGCAGGAACGGCTGTTGGTCGACGGCCCACTTCACGTCACCGGCCTGGATCGCGTCCACCAGCGCGGCATTGGTGTCGAAGGTGACGATGTCGGTGTTGCTTCCGGCGTTCTTTTTGGACTGCACGGCGGCCAGTGCGATCGGCGCGCCGAGCGCAACGACATGGTCGATCGACTTGTCCTGCTGCAGTTTGGCGGTGATCGTCGACTCGACCGAGGGCATGTCCTTGCTGTTGACGTTCAGGATCTCCGACTGCCCCTTGAAGCCCTGTTGCACGCCGGCGCAGCGGGACTCGAGCGCGACCTGGCCCTGCTCCTGGATGACGCAGACGATCTTCTTCGCGCCGTCCTTCTGCAGGCGTTCGCCCGCAGCGATGCCTGCCAACTTCTCGTCCTGGCCGAAGTATTCCTGTACGCCCATCGCCTTCCAGTTGTCGAAGCCGGAGTTGAACGCGACGACGGGAATGTCCTTGTCCAGTGCCGCCTTGACGGCGGGCGCCATCGCGTCAGGCTTGGCCAACGTCAGCGCGATTCCCTTGACGCCGCTGTCGATGGCCGTCTGCACGAGGTTCGCCTGGTTCGGCGCCTCCGGGTCGTTGGAGTAGCGCAGCTCGATGTTGTCCTTGTCGGCGGCGGCCTGTGCGCCCTTGCGGATCAGGTCCCAGAACGAGTCGCCGGGCACCTCATGGGTGATCATCGCGACGGTGACGCGCGGGGTGTTGGCCTGCCCGGCGCCCATCCCGCCACCCTCGTCGCGCGGCTTGCCGCCGGTCGACGAGCAGGAAGCGATGCCGAGAACGAGCACGCTTGCTCCGGCGATCGCAGCGACCCGACTGAACCTCATGTTTCCTCCCCTCTTCGCGCGAGCGCTCACCGCCGCTTCGCGCGCCACCTGATGACGACGGAACACGCCTCATGCACGATGTAATACGGCTCACAGACGAAAGTCAATATTTTGTCCTGACATTAGGACTGCAGATCAAATGCTAAGGTGCGGCGATCCTTCAGCGGTGCGGAAACGGATGGCGGAGCATGGCAGACATTCAATTGGCGGTCTGCGCGGAGATGGTGTTCACCGATCTGCCGCTCATCGACCGGGTCCGGCGCATCGACGACCTCGGCTTCGGTGTCGAGATCTGGAGTTGGCACGACAAGGATCTCGATGCGCTGGCCGCCACCGGGGCGAGGTTCTCGTCCATGACGGGCTACCTGCACGGAGATCTGATCGACCCGGCGACCGCCGACGAGGTGGTGCGCACCGCCGAGCTGAGCGTCAAAGCGGCTGAGGTGCTGGGTGTTCCACGGCTCAACCTGCACACCGCCGAACTCGTCGACGGTAAGGCCACCAGGCCGAGACACCGCGCTACCGGCGAGATGTGGCTGACCGCTGCGCGCGCACTCGAGCGGATCGGCGAACTCGGCGCGGCGGCCGGGGTCATGTTCTGCGTGGAGAACCTCAACACGATCGTCGACCACCCCGGCGTCCCGTTGGCGCGCGCGAAGGACACCTTGGCGCTTGTCGAAGGCGTCGGGCATCCCAACGTGAAGATGATGCTCGACCTGTATCACGCGCAGATCGGCGAGGGGAATCTCATCGAGTTGGTTCGGCGCTGCGGCGACGCGATCGGCGAGGTTCAGGTGGCCGACGTGCCGGGCCGCTGCGAACCCGGCACCGGCGAGGTCAACTACCCCGCGATCGCGGCGGCGCTGCGCGATATCGGATTCACCGGCACGGTCGGGCTGGAAGCCTGGGCGTCGGTCGGGGGCGTCGCGGGCAGCGAAGCCGCCCTCGCCGCGTTTCGGGCCGCGTTCTCGTAGGTCTCCGCGAAACGACATTCCGGTACGGGAATTGCAAGTGAAGGCGTACTGGAATGTCGTTTCGCGAGAAACGGGTCAGCGGTCGACGAGCGTGGTGTCGAAGTAGTAGCGCGACGCGCGGTAGATGTGGGTGCCGTATTCGACGGCGGTGCCCGAGTCGTCGAACGCCGTGCGCGACATCGTCAACAACGGCGCGCCGGGTTTCTCGTCGAGCAGTTTCGCCTCGGCCCTGCTCGCCCCCCGCGCGCCGATGCGCTGGCGGGCCAACCGGATGTGCACGCCGCGGGCACGCAGCGACGAGTACAACCCGTTGCTCTCCAACTCCTCGGCATCCGGTGCGATGTCGGCAGGCAAGTGGTTCGTCATCACCGCGAGCGGCTCACCGTTGGCGCAGCGCAGGCGGTGGATGGACACCACCTCGCGGTCGTCCTTCAGGTTCAGCTCGCGAGCGACCTCTTCGCCGGGCGGACCGACGTGGTAGTCGAGCAGTTGCGTGGTCGGCTCCTGTCCGGCGCGCGTCAGATCGTCGTACAGGCTCGTTAGCTCGACGCGCCGATGCACCGGGGTCTGCACGACCTGCGTGCCGACGCCGCGCTTGCGGACGAGCAAGCCCTTGTCGACGAGCTCCTGGATGGCGCGGCGCGTCGTGGGCCGCGACAACGTCAGCCGTTTCGCAAGCGCCAGTTCGTTTTCGAAGCGGTCCCCGGGCGCCAGTTCGCCGTCGCGGATCGCGGCCTCGATGGCCTGGGCGAGCTGATAGTAGAGGGGCACAGGGCTTGACCTGTCGAGCTCCACGGCCAACGGCACGGCGTCTCCGATCTCCGGTCTGACCAGGCAACGGTAGCTGAATATTAGCACTGCATGATCGAAAGTTAGAATGTCAGGACAAACTATTGACATGCGTGAGTGTCGGAGGGCACAGTCGTAGCCAAGCCACCGACAACGCCCCGGAGAGCGACCTTGACCAGCCAGCCATTCGACGTGCTCGCCATCGGGCGTAGCGGGGTCGACATCTACCCCCTCCAGGTCGGCGTCGGCCTCGAGCACGTCGAGTCCTTCGGCAAGTTCCTCGGCGGCAGTGCCGCCAACGTCGCGGTGGCGGCGGCCAGGCTCGGCAACCGTGCCGCGCTGATCTCCGGCGCAGGCGATGACCCGTTCGGCGCCTTCGTCCGCCACGAGCTCGCCGGCCTCGGCGTCGACAACCGCTACGTGATGACGCATGACGAGTACCCGACCCCCGTCACGTTCTGCGAGATCTTTCCGCCGGACAACTTCCCGCTCTACTTCTACCGCCGACCAAGCGCCCCGGACCTGCAGATCCGCGCCGACGAGTTGGATCTCGATGCCGTGCGGTCCGCCAGACTCTACTGGTCGACGGTTACCGGCCTGTCCGAAGAGCCAAGCCGCAGCGCGCATTTCGCCGCATGGGAAGCGCGTGGTCGGGCAGAGTTGACCGTTCTCGATCTGGACTACCGGCCGATGTTCTGGGAATCGGCGGCCGCCGCAACTGAACAGGTGCAGGCGGCGCTGCGGCACGTCACGGTCGCGGTCGGCAACCGTGAGGAGTGTGAAATCGCCGTCGGCGAGAGCAACCCGCTGCGCGCGGCTGAGGCGCTTCTGGATCTCGGTGTCGAGTTGGCGATAGTCAAGCAGGGCCCCCGCGGCGTGCTGGGCAAGACCAGGCACACCCACGTCAGCGTGCCGCCGGTCGACGTCGACGTCGTCAACGGTCTCGGCGCGGGAGATGCCTTCGGCGGCAGCCTGTGTCACGGCCTACTGCACGGCTGGCCGCTGGAGAAGACCCTGCGGTACGCCAACGCCGCAGGCGCGATCGTCGCGTCCCGACTCGAGTGTTCGACGGCGATGCCGACGGCGGCCGAGGTGGCCGCACTCGCGGACCAGACCGCGTCGGAGGCGGTCAATGTCTAACGCTGTATGCCGCGACTACGCCGAGATCACCGACGTGCGGGCATCCGACCCACAAGCCGTCGAACGCGCATGGCACGCCCGCGCCATCCGACCGGCCGTGCGCGGCGACGGCAGGCTGATGATCGTCGCCGCAGACCATCCCGCCCGCGGCGCCCTCGCCGTCGGCGACCGACCGACCGCGATGAACAGCCGCACCGACCTGCTCGATCGGTTGCGGGCCGCGCTGGACAACCCCGGTGTCGACGGTGTACTCGCCACCTGCGACATCCTCGACGACCTGCTGCTGCTCGGCGCGCTCGAGGACAAGGTGGTGTTCTCGTCGATGAACCGCGGCGGCCTGGCAGGCGCACAGTTCGAACTCGACGATCGGATGACGGCCACGACAGCCGCAGCCACCGCTGCCGCCAGGATGAACGGCGGAAAGATGTTGTGCCGCATCGACCTCGGCGATCCAGGCACGGTGTCCACGCTGGAGGCGTGTGCGAAGGCCATCGACGAACTGGCCTCGCACGGGCTGATCGCGATGGTCGAACCGTTCATGTCCGGGCGGGTCGACGGCAAGGTGCGCAACGACCTCAGCCCGGATGCGGTGATCAAGTCGGTGCACATCGCCCAAGGTCTCGGCTCCACGTCGGCCTACACCTGGATGAAGCTGCCCGTCGTCGACGAGATGGACCGCGTCATGTCGAGCACCACCCTGCCGACCCTGCTGCTCGGCGGCGATCCGACCGACCCCGACGAAGCGTTCGCCAGCTGGGAGAAGGCGCTGGCACTGCCGTCGGTGCGCGGGCTGATCGTCGGCCGCACCCTTCTGTATCCACCCGACGACGACGTCAGCTCGGTGGTTTCGACCGCCGTCTCGATGGTGAGGTGACATGCGCGATAGCCCTTCTGCTCCTCGCGTGCGCAGCGAGTACTACATCCCGGCCGAAAGCGCGACACTCCCCTACACCGTCGACGTCACACCCGAATCCGCCGGCTGGTCGGAGGCCAGCCTGTGGGTGGTGCAATTGCAGCCGGCGCAGGAGCTGGATCTGACGACCGACGGCATCGAGGTGATGATCCTTCCGTTGGCGGGCGGCGGCAGCGTGGATTGCGACGGTGAGTCCTTCGAACTATCCACGCGCGCATCGGTTTTCGACGGTCCTGCCGACATGGTGTATATTGGCACCGGCCGACGCTACACGCTGCGCGGTGAGGGCCGGATCGCGATCTGCGGCGCGCGCGCCAACCGGCAACTTCCCAACCGCAGGGTCGCCGCCGCCGACGTCCCCGTCGAACTGCGCGGAGCCGGCAACTGCAGCAGACAGGTGCACAACTTCGGCACCGCAGGCGAATTCGATGCGGACTCGCTGATCGCCTGCGAGGTGATCACCCCCGGCGGTAACTGGTCGAGCTATCCCGCCCACAAACACGACGAGGAGACGCCGGTCGAGTCGGCGCTCGAGGAGATCTACTACTTCGAGATCGCCGCGGGGCCGGACGATTCCCGCGGTTTCGGCTATCACCGGGTCTACGGCACGCCGAGCAGACCGATCGAGGTGCTCGAAGAAGTGCGCAGCGGCGATGTCGTCCTCGTCCCGCACGGTTATCACGGGCCGTCGGTCGCCGCGCCGGGCTATCACATGTACTACCTCAACGTGATGGCCGGACCCGGCCAGGAACGGGCCTGGAAGATCGTCGACGACCCCGAGCATGCCTGGCTGCGCGGCACCTGGGACGACCAGGCCGTCGACCCCCGACTGCCCCTACACGCACGAGAGGTGTGACGTGGTTTCCAAAGCATCCGCGTTCAAGGGGCCGCACGACGAGCCGACAGTGCGCCTCACCGTCGCCCAGGCTGTCGTGGGGTTCCTGGCCAACCAGTACGTAGAGCGCGACGGCGAACGGACCAGGTTCTTCGCCGGCTGCCTCGGCATCTTCGGCCACGGCAACGTGGCGGGCATGGGGCAGGCGCTGTTGCAGGCCGAGGTCGAAGCCCAGCGAACAGGCGGTGAACCCGCGTTGCGATATGTGTTGGGCCGCAATGAGCAGGCCATGGTGCACACCGCGGCGGCATACGCCAGGCAGAAGGATCGGCTGCAGACGTGGGCCGTCACCGCGAGCATCGGTCCCGGCTCGACGAACATGCTCACCGGGGCGGCGCTGGCGACCATCAACCGGCTGCCCGTGCTGCTGCTGCCGTCTGACACCTTCGCGACACGGGTCAGCGCGCCGGTCCTGCAGGACCTCGAACAGCCATACGACAACGAGTTGACCGTCAACGACGCGTTCAAGCCGTTGTCGCGGTTCTTCGACCGGGTGTGGCGGCCCGAGCAACTGCCGTCCGCGCTGATCGGCGCCATGCGGGTGCTGACAGACCCCGTCGAGACGGGTGCGGCCACCATCGCGCTCCCGCAGGACGTGCAGGCGGAGGCTTTCGACTGGCCGGAATCGCTGATCGCCGAACGGACTTGGCATGTGGCCCGACCGCTGCCGGAACGGTCCGTCATCGCACAGGCCGCGGACATCGTCGAATCGGCGCATCGACCGCTGATCGTCGCCGGTGGCGGTGTCATCTACTCAGGCGCCTGCGATGTGCTGACGGCGTTCGCCGGGCAGACCGGCATTCCGGTGTCGGAGACCCAGGCCGGCAAGGGTTCGCTGCCCTACGACCATCCGCAATCCGTCGGGGCGGTGGGCTCGACGGGCACGACCGCTGCCAACGCGCTCGCCGCCGAGGCCGACGTCGTCATCGGAATCGGCACCCGCTACGGCGATTTCACCAGCGCGTCGCGCACCGCGTTCAACAATCCCGACGTCCGCTTCGTCAACATCAACGTCGCCTCATTCGATGCCGTGAAGCAGGGCGGCCTGATGGTTGTCGCCGACGCCCGCGAAGCCGTCGCGGCGCTGGCCGAGGCACTCGGCGGTTACTCGGTCGACGACGACTACCGCACGCGGACAATCGAACTCGCACACGAGTGGGACAACACTGTGACCGCCGCCTACCGCGTGGCGGATGACGGGAGCGCGCTGAACCAGAGCCAGGTCATCGGCTTGACGAACACCCTGTCCGACCCGCGCGACGTCGTGGTGTGCGCAGCCGGTTCGATGCCAGGTGATCTGCACAAGCTGTGGCGCACCCGCGACCGTAAGGGCTATCACGTCGAGTACGGATATTCGTGCATGGGCTACGAGATCGCGGGCGGTATCGGCGTTCGGATGGCCGCACCGGACCGCGACGTGTTCGTCATGGTCGGTGACGGCTCCTACCTGATGATGGCGACCGAGTTGGTGACCGCGGCGCAGGAGGGCGTCAAGGTCATCGTCGTGCTGGTGCAAAACCACGGTTTCGCCTCGATCGGATCGCTGTCGGAGTCGTTGGGGTCACAGCGATTCGGAACGGCATACCGCTACCGCGACCAGTCCGGCCGGCTTGCGGGTGACAAACTCCCCGTCGACCTGGCCGCCAACGCGGCCAGCCTCGGCGCCGAGGTGATCAAGGTGACCACGGCCGCAGAGTTCACCGACGCGGTCAAGGTGGCCAAGGCCAATGAACGCACCACGGTCATCCATGTGGAGACCGACCCGATGGTCTACGCACCCGACAGCCAGTCCTGGTGGGACGTGCCGGTCAGCGAAACCTCGACGCTGCCCTCGACGCAGAAGGCGTATGCAACGTACGCCGAGTGGAAGAAGGTCCAGCGCCCATACACCAAGCCCACCGAGTGATTTCGGCGCGGCTGGTCACGCTGAGCGTGACCCAGCGCGCCGAAATCGCCAGAAAGGACTAGATCGATGAGCACGATTCTCGTCGGCTCCGCGCCGGACTCGTGGGGGGTGTGGTTCCCCGACGACCCCAACCAGACGCCGTACACCCGCTTCCTCGACGAGGTCGCGGCGTCGGGCTACAAGTGGATCGAACTCGGCCCGTACGGGTATCTGCCCACCGACGCGAAACAGCTCGCCGACGAACTCGCATCGCGCGAGCTCAGGCTCTCGGCGGGCACCGTCTTCGAGCACCTGCACCAAGACGGTTCATGGAACGCGGTGTGGGGGCAGATCGAGGACGTGGCCAAGCTGACGGCGGCCGTCGGCGGCAAGCACGTCGTCGTCATCCCGGAGATGTGGCGCGACCCGTCGACCGGCGCCGTGCTCGAGGATCGCAACCTGAGCGCCGAGCAGTGGCGCAAGAAGACCGACGGGATGACCGAACTCGGCAGGGCGATGTTCGAAAAGTACGGCGTGCATGCGCAATACCATCCGCACGCCGACAGCCACGTGGACACCGAGGAGAACGTCTACCGCTTCCTCGACGGCACCGACGCCGAGTTCGTCAACCTGTGCCTCGACACGGGTCACATCAGCTACTGCGGCGGCGACAACATCGCGATCATCGAACGAGTCCCCGATCGCATCGGCTATCTGCACCTCAAACAGGTCGATCCCGAAGTGCAAGCCAAGGTGATCGCGGAGGACCTGCCGTTCGGTGAAGCGGTCAAGCTCGGCGCGATGACCGAGCCACCGCGCGGAATCCCCGACATGCCACCGCTTCTGGCCGCGGTCGAGAAGCTCGGCGTCGACGTCTTCGCCATCGTCGAGCAGGACATGTATCCCTGTGATGTCGACGCGCCGTTACCCATCGCCAAACGCACGCGAAGCTACCTCGGCTCGTGCGGTGTCCCGTCCGTGAAATTCGTCTGACAGGAAAGCCATGTCCGACCTTCGTATCGCGGTGCTCGGCGTCGGCGTCATGGGCGCCGACCATGTCGCCCGCATCACCCGCCGGATCAGCAACGCCCACGTCGTCGTGGTCAACGACTACCTGCCCGAGAAGGCGCGGGCGGTCGCCGCATCGGTACCCGGAGCGCGGGTAGTGGCGGACCCGTTGGAGGCCATCGCCGACGCCGACGTCGACGCGGTGGTGCTCGCCACGCCGGGACCGACGCATGAGAAGCAGTTGCTCGCCTGCCTGGAGGCCGGCAAGCCGGTGCTGTGCGAGAAGCCGCTGACCACCGACGCGCAGACGTCGCTCGAGGTGGTGAAGGCCGAAGCAGAACTCGGCAGGCGTCTGATCCAGGTCGGGTTCATGCGGCGGTTCGACAACGAGTACGCACAGCTGAAGGCGCTGATCGACGGCCGCGAGTTCGGCGAGCCGCTCCTGCTGCACTGCGCACACCGTAACCCGGCCGTCCCGCCTGGCTTCGACAGCGCGATGATGGTGCGCGATTCCCTGGTGCACGAGGTGGACGTCACCCGATTTCTGTTCGACGAGGAGGTCGCCTCCATCCAGATCATCAAACCCGCACCGAATCCCGTTGCGCCCCAAGGGCTCGCCGATCCACAGATCGCGATCATGCGGACCGAGTCGGGCCGGTTCGTCGACGTCGAACTGTTCGTCACCACCGGCATCGCCTACGAGGTGCGCACCGAACTGGTCGCCGAGAAGGGCAGCGCGATCATCGGTCTCGACGTCGGTCTCGTGCGCAAGGGCGCACCAGGCACATGGGGCGGCCGCATCACCCCCGGATTCCGGGAACGCTTCGGGCAGGCCTACGACACCGAGTTCCAGCGTTGGGTCGACGCCGTCCACACCGGGGTGAACGTCGACGGGCCCGACGCGTGGGACGGTTACGCCGCCGCCGCCGTGTGCGAAGCAGGCGTCGAATCGCTGCACACCGGCAGGCCAGTCGAGGTGCAGATCGTCGATCCGTCGTCGATCGAAGGACTGTCGCGATGAAGATCGCCCTCGATCCGACGCCGTTCCACCACGACTACGACCTGCTCGAATTTCCGCGGCTGGTGGCGGAATTGGGCTACGAGTATCTGCAGTTGACGCCGCACCGCGACTTCATCCCGTTCTACAACCATCCGCGCGCCGACGACGACCTCGTCGCGCAGTTCCGCAAGGCGTGCGCCGACGCGGGCGTGGGGATCGCGTCGGTGCTGCCTGTGCTGCGGTGGTCGGGACCAGACGAGGACGCCCGGGAGGCCGCTGTCCGCAACTGGAAGCGCGCCGTGCAGATCACCGTCGATCTCGGCGTGAACGTCATCAACACCGAATTCTCCGGACGTCCCGAACGCGCGGAGGAGTCCGAGCGCGCGTTCTTCAGGTCCATGGAAGAGCTGGTGCCGATCTTCGAACGCGAAGGTATCGACGTCCGAATCGACCCGCACCCAGACGACTTCGTCGAGGACGGCATGGAGGCGCTGCGCATCATCCGCGGGGTCAACTCCCCCAACGTCGGTATGGTGTACGTCGCCTGCCACAGCTTCCACATGGGCGGCAACATGGGCGAAATCATCCGCGCCGCCGGTGACCGGCTCCGGCTGGTGCACGTGGCCGACACGATGGACCACCGCCGCAGCCACGGCCTGCGTTACATCACCAATCCGCCGGGCAGCCCCGCCCGGGTGCACCAGCACCTCAAGATCGGCGACGGCGACGTCGACTGGGACGAGTTCTTCGGCGCCCTGGCTGATATCGACTTCTACTCCCGGCCCGACACCGTGATGGTGTCGTCGGTGTTCGCCGAGGACGAGAACGCCCACGACGTGTCGCGATATCAGTTGGCCACGATGACCGACTACGTCGCGAAATACCGACGGTAACCTCGCACCGCGAGCGACCGTGTCTGTCCGCAACACGCCGCGGTTCTGCGTACAACAGCGGTCGCTCGCGCCAAGCACTTCCAGCCCCGGCACGTAACGTGGAGTTATGCGCCGGTTTGCTGCGGTGGCGATGGTCGTCCTGATCGCCGGAGGTTGTGGTGACCAACCCCCGGCCGATACAGCCGCGCCTCCGCCGGCATCGCCGCCACCCACCGGGCTGGTCGTCATGCCCAGCGAGGTACCCACGGAAGGCAGTCGGCCACCCGCAGGCGATCTGCCGCCGCCCGCCGAGCCGCAGTCGGCGCCCGCCCAGACCGCCCCGATCCCCGGCCGCACGATACCGGTCGGCGACGCCCCAGAAGGCATCGTCGTCGACGCGGCGACCCGCATCGTCGCCGTCGCCAAACGCAACCCCAACGAACTCGTCCTGCTCAACGCCGACAGCGGCGACGTCGTCAAACGAGTTCCGTTGCCCGGCTTCGCCCGACACCTCCAGTTGGCCGATCCTGGTGGACCCGTGCTCGTCCCCGTCGAGAGCGCCAACGCGCTGGTTCGGGTGGAACTGCCCACCGGACGTGCGCTGACGGAGGTCGTCACCGGCGTCGTCCCGCACGATGCGGCGGAGGCCGACAACGGCAGCGTGTTCGTCGCCAACGAGCACGGCGGAACGGTTACGGTGTTGCGCGGCGACGAGGTCGTCAAGGTCTTCGCCGACAGCGTGCAGCCCGCGGGTCTGGCGTCGGTGGGCCAGTCGATGGGGCTGATCGACGTCCGCAAGAACGACCTGACCGTCTACGACGTCGCGAACCTGAACATCGTCGGGTCCACGCCTGCCGGTGACGGCCCCACGCATCTGGTCGCCGACAAGCACGGACGGCTGATCGCCGCCGACACCAGGGGCGACGCCGTGCGGTTGTTCGATCCGCTGCCGAAGCCGCATCAGGTCGGCGAGGTCACCCAGCCGGGCGGCCCGTACGGAATCGCCTATGACCCCACGCGTGACCTGCTGTGGGTCGCCTCGTCAGGCACGAACGAGGTGGTCGGCTACGACATGAGCCAACCCACGCCGCGCGAGGTACGACGGCTGCCGACCGTGCAGAACCCCTACACGCTCGGGGTCGACGCGACCACCGGCCGGTTGTTCATCGCCGGGGTGACGGGCGGAGTGGTGCAGGTGGTCGACCCGCAGCCGTAGATTGGGCGGTATGGCTGTTCGACGCGAGATCACCAGCGATTGGAACGCCGACTACGACGAGCATGCGGTGGTGGCGACGGGCGCCGAGCGGGAGGCGGCGGGCGTCAAGGCCGTGATGGTGTCGTTGAAGCGCAGCATCGAGTCGATGGGCGTCCTCCGCACCGCGGCGTCGCTGACGCGGCTGAACCAGCGCAAGGGCTTCGACTGCCCGGGCTGCGCGTGGCCCGAGGAGCCCGGCGGCCGCAAGTTCGCGGAGTTCTGCGAGAACGGCGCGAAGGCCGTCGCCGAGGAGGCCACCAAGCGGGTGGTCACCCCCGACTTCTTCGCCAGGCACTCCGTCGCCGAACTGTCCGCCAAGCCGGAGTACTGGCTGTCCCAGCAGGGCCGCCTCACCGATCCGATGGTTCTGCGGCCCGGCGACGATCACTATCGGCCGATCGGATGGGACGACGCCTACCGACTGATCGCCGACGAACTGCGCGCGCTGGCCAGCCCGAACGAGGCGGTGTTCTACACGTCGGGGCGGACAAGCAACGAGGCCGCGTTTCTCTACCAGTTGTTCGTGCGCAGCTTCGGCACCAACAACCTGCCCGACTGCTCGAACATGTGCCACGAATCGTCGGGCACCGCGCTCATCGACGCGATCGGTGTCGGCAAGGGCTCGGTCACCGTCGAGGACCTCACCAAGGCCGATCTGATCGTGATCGCCGGGCAGAACCCCGGCACCAACCATCCCCGCATGCTGTCGGTGCTGGAGAAGGCGAAGGAGAACGGCGCCAAGATCATCGCCGTCAATCCGCTTCCCGAGGCGGGGCTGATGCGGTTCAAGGATCCGCAGAAGGTGCGCGGCGTTGTCGGAGATGGCATTCCGATCGCCGACGAGTTCGTTCAGATCCGGCTCGGCGGCGACATGGCGTTGTTCGCGGGCCTCGGCAGGCTGCTCCTCGAGGACGACGACCGCGCGCCGGGCACCGTCGTCGACCGCGACTTCATCGAGGCGCACTGCTCGAACTTCGCCGACTACGAGGCGCGGACCCGTCAGATCGACCTCGACACCGTGCTCGAGGCGACGGGGATCTCGCGCAAACAGCTCGAGCGCGTCGCGCAGATGCTCGTCGATTCCCAACGGACAGTGGCGTGTTGGGCGATGGGCCTGACCCAGCACCGGCACGCGGTGCCGATGATCGCCGAGATCGCCAACGTGCTGCTGATGCGTGGCATGATCGGCAAGCCGGGGGCCGGCCTGTGCCCGGTGCGCGGCCACTCCAATGTGCAGGGCGACCGCACGATGGGCATCTGGGAGAAGATGCCGGAGAAATTCCTTGCTGCCCTTGATGATCAGTTCGGCATCGTCAGCCCGCGCGAGCACGGAGTCGACACCGTCGACGCGATCAGAGCGATGCGCGACGGCCGCGCGAAGGTGTTCATGGCGATGGGCGGCAACTTCGCGTCGGCCACCCCGGACACCGCCGTCACCGAAGCTGCACTGCGGAGTTGTTCGCTGACGGTGCAGGTGTCGACGAAGCTGAATCGCAGCCATCTCGCCCACGGCGCGACAGCGGTGATCCTCCCGTCGCTCGGCCGCACTGACAGGGACGTGCAGGTGGGCACCAAACAGATGGTCTCCGTTGAGGATTCGATGTCGATGGTGCATCTCTCGCGCGGCAGCCTGAAGCCGCCGAGCGACGAGTGCCGAAGTGAGGTCGCGATCGTCTGCGGGCTCGCGCGCACGCTGCTCGGCCCCGACCACCCGGTGCCGTGGGAGAAGTTCAACGTCGACTACGACCAGATCCGTGACGCGATCGCGGCCGTCGTGCCCGGCTGCGCCGACTACAACGCCAAGGTGCGGCGGCCCGACGGATTCCAGTTGCCGCACGGGCCGCGCGACTCACGGGAATTCCCCACCAGCACAGGCAAAGCCAATTTCGCAGTGAACGAGCTGGAGTGGGTTCCCATTCCGCCGGGCCGCCTGGTGCTGCAGACGCTGCGCAGCCACGACCAGTACAACACCACCATCTACGGCCTGGACGACCGCTACCGCGGCGTCAAGGGCGGCAGACGCGTGGTGTTCGTCAACCCGGCCGACCTCGATGCGTTCGGACTGGCCGACGGCGACCGGGTCGACCTTGTGTCGGAGTTCACCGACGGCGACGGCCACGTTCAGGAGCGCACCGCCAAAGACTTCATGGTGGTCGCCTACTCCACCCCGGTCGGCAACGCCGCCGCCTACTATCCCGAGACCAATCCGCTTGTGCCGCTGGACCACACCGCGGCCAGGTCGAACACCCCGGTGTCCAAGGCGGTCGTCATCCGATTGGAGAAGTCATGGGCCGGGTGACGGCGCGGCGGCGCGCCAGCCACGTCACGCCGGACGACTCGGTGACCCGGCCGGAGACGTTGGTCGTCGAGGAGCCGCTGGAGATCCGCGTCAACGGCAAGCCGCTGACCGTGACGATGCGCACGCCGGGCTCGGATGTCGAACTGGCGCAGGGTTTCCTGCTCACCGAGGGCGTGATCGGGCACCGCGACGACCTGCTGACCGTGCGCTACTGCAAGGGCCGCGGACGCGAGGAGGAATTCGCTGCCGGCGCCGACAACCTGAACACCTACAACGTGCTGGACGTGACGCTGGCACCAGGTGTGAAGATGCCCGAGGTCGACATCACCCGCAACTTCTACACGACGTCGTCGTGCGGGGTGTGCGGTAAGGCGTCCCTCGATGCGGTCCGCACGATCAGCAGGCACTCGCCGGGCGACGACGCGTCCCATGTCAAGGCCGAGACGCTGTCGGCGATGCCCGAGCAGTTGCGCGCCGAGCAAAAGGTGTTCGCCAGCACCGGCGGCCTGCACGGCGCGGCCCTGTTCGACACCGAGGGCCGCTCGCTGGTGGTGCGCGAGGACGTCGGCAGGCACAACGCCGTCGACAAGGTCATCGGCTGGGCTGTCGAGCAGAACAGGGTCCCCCTCACCGGCACCGTCCTGCTGGTCAGCGGCCGCGCGTCGTTCGAGCTGACGCAGAAGGCCGTCATGGCGGGCATCCCGATGCTGGCCGCGGTGTCGGCGCCGTCGTCGCTGGCTGTCGACCTGGCCAGCCAGTCGGGGCTGACGTTGGTGGCGTTCCTGCGCGGTGAGTCGATGAACGTCTACACCCGCCCGGACCGCGTCAAACGCTGATTACTGCGGCGTCTACCTGCGATCTCCCCCCAATCTCCACACAACCTCCAAGATCGGAGTACGACATCGGCCGAGCATTGGCCGCATGCCAGAAATCCTTTTTGCAGCGTTGTCGCCCATCGGACACTTCGGCCCGGTACCGAACGTCACCGTGCTCTCCGGCGCGGCACACGCCCGGGAGATGCGCGCGGTGCACACCAGCGGCGTCAAGCGGCTGAACTTCGACATCGTGCGGTTGCGATACGCCGCCAATCGTGAACTGCACCGGATGAATTCATGGTCGTCGCCGAACATCTTCCGCGAGGATCAGGCGGTGACGTCATGAGCTGCGCCGACCCGTTCGGGCGCCCCCCGAAGTCGAGTAGTCGACTACGCGTGCCCGCAGAGCACTGCGGGGAAAGGGTGGAGGAATGGTCACAAACCTGCAGTTCGCCGCCGTTGCGGCCTACCTGCTGTGGTGCCTGTGCGCCTCGCTGAGCGACAGCTTCGAGATACCTGAGAACGATGGCGGCACACAAAATTACGAAAGCGACAAAAACGCTGCTATCCGATATTTGAAGGCGCAACATGAGGCCACGGTGGGCGGAAGGGAGACCGATGACCGAGTTGAAGACGCCGACGGCGGTGCTGCACGAAGGACCACGAAGCCTCAGCGAGCATGAAATCGCCGACATCGAGCGGCGAGAGCTCAAGGACATCCGGACCGTCGACATCGACGACGTGATCGAGCACGTCCACCACGGTCTGCGTAAGCTGCCCGACTTCGTCACGCTCTACAAGAAATACCTCAAACAGCGGTGGGACGTCTACGAACTCGATTTCGCTCAAGACCGCATCGACTGGACCGAGAAGATGACCGAGGACGAGCGGGAGTCGTTCATCGGCATTGCTTCCGGTTTTCACCACGGCGAGCGCCAGGTCGAGATCGAATTGCCGGTGTTCATGATGGGTGCGTCGGAGGAGGAGAAGCTCCACATCGCCGCACAGATCGAGGACGAAGCGCGGCACACCGTCTTCTTCGACCGCTTCTACCGGGAGGTCGTCGGCTTGCAAGGCGCCGACATCATGGCGGTGCTCGACCAGTCCTTCCCGTGGGTGCAGGAGACCTTCGTCGGTCCGTTCGGTCTGCTCGCCTACCAGGCCGACGAGTTGCGGCGGAACCCGTACGACCAACGCGCCCGTGTCCGTTACGGCACGACCTATTTCCTGTGGATCGAGGGAGTGCTGGCGCTGTCGGTCATGAAGGTGACGCTCTCGTATGCGCGGTGGCGCGGATTCCTGCCGGCCTACTACACCGGGTTCACCGCGACGTGCCGTGACGAGTCGCGACACGTGCAGGGCGGAATGAGGTATCTGCAGGATGCGGTGCGCCGCGACCCGACGATGCTGACGGAGATCCACGACACCCTGCGCGCGATCCTGACCATCAGCGGGGTGTCCAGCCGCAAGCTGTACTACGAGCCGCTGGGCTGGACCGAGGACGAGGTGAGAGTCCTGTTGATTCAGCAGCTGCGCCGCAAGTGCAACGATGTCGGCATCTCGCTGTCGCAGGAACTCGAAGATCTTCTTGTGCAGATCGAGCCGGTGCTGGCGGGAGGCTGATCGTGTCGATGTTCCTCAGCGACCAGTGGGCCGACGACGTCCGAGAGGCCTTGAACGCCGGCCCCGACGAGCAGGCGCTCGCCGGGAAGCTGCCGGAGTATTGGGAGTTCTACCGCCTCGTCCGATCCGCGTATTCCGCGTCGTGGGCGCTGGCCGCGCGTAATCTGCCGCCCGAACTAGGCGGCGGGACACGCTATCTCGTCGTCGCGTGGGACGGCGGGTTCGTTCGCGAAGGCCGGGTGCTCGACGACACGGAACCGGTCATCGCCACCTATGTGCTTGCGGCCGACTATCACGACTGGAAGGCGTTGTTAGAGGGGTACGACGCCTTGCGAACCGTGATGTACCGCAAGCTGCTCCTCGAGGAAGGAGATCTCCTCGAATTCTTCAAGGGGATCTACTTCTTCGTGGAGTGCCTGGCGCTCATCGCCAAGGTGCCGACGAGCTTCCCGGCGAACTCGGCGGTGCCCGTGGCAGTTTGACTCCGCGACAGTGCGTGTCTGCTGCCCGACACGCCGCAAAAAGCCGACGTTCTGGGCACGCTCGCCAGCTACTGAGCGATACGAAACCGCTTGATGCGCGACGTCGCGCCGGACGCGAGGGTCACGCGACTACGCGGCACGTCGAAGTGTTGTGCGAGCACGCGGACGACAGCCTCGTTGGCTTTACCGTCGACGGCACGCTCGCGGACGTAGACGGTCAGCACGCCGTCCGCGCCGGTTTCGACCAACGGCCCCTTGTGACTGCCAGGTTTGACGCGGACGACGAGATCCTCGGGCACAGATCCCATTCAACCGCGAGCGTGCGCAATCCTTGCAAGGAGACCGGAGCATCGGGCCTGCTATTCGCGCCCGAACTCGAAATTCCAGTCATATGATCGTCGCGCTATGCGAAGTTCCGCCCGCGCGGAAACAACCTTCACACCGGGCTCGTCCGGTGCGGGTACTCCTCGGTCTGTCGATTGCGATGTTCTCGTCGCGGGTGGAGGTCCGGCTGGTGCGGCCGCAGCCATAACCTCGGCGCAGGCGGGTCTGCGTACCGTCGTCGTCGACCAGAAAGTCTTCCCCCGCGACAAAGTCTGCGGCGATTTCGTAAGCCCACTTGCGCTGCAGCAGCTGAACGCATTGGGAGTCGGTCGAAAACACGCAGTGTCGCGGAGCAACCGCATCCGCGATGCCGCGGTCTTCCTGGACGGCGCACACCTGCTCGCCCAACCGATCCCGATCCCAGCCGGCATGCCGGTGAGCCGCGTGATTCCCCGCAAGACGTTAGACCACATACTGCTCGATCGGGCGCGCTCGGTCGGCGCTGACATTCGGCCGAACTGCCGACTCGTCTCCTTCGACGTCGAGCCGGACCACGTTCGCGCATCGGTCCGTCACGACCACGCCGACCTCCAGATCACCGCGCGCGTGTTGATCGGAGCCGACGGAAGTACATCAGCGGTCGCACGTCAACTACGCGGTCGCGGACCTGCCGATGACGACCGAATCGTCGCGGTGCGCGGTTACTTCGACGGCGTACAGGGTCCATCGGATCAAGCCGACCTGTATTTCTCCGGTGCCAGTTTCCCCGGCTACTGCTGGCTGTTCCCGATCGGCGGTGGCGCCGCCAACGTTGGGCTCGGGGTGTTGCGGAACACGTTGCCTGCCGGCGGTGAACATCTCAGAACTCAGCTAGAGCACATGATTGCCACCGACACGGCCCTGAAGCAGCGGCTCGGTGCCGCCCGGTCGCTCACCAACGTGGTGGGTTGGCCCCTCACCACTTACGGAGAGGGCCCGCTGGTGGGAGACCGCACCCTGCTGGTCGGAGATGCCGCAGGCTTGATCAACCCGCTCAACGGCGAGGGCATTCAGTATGCGTTGCTCAGCGGGATATGGGCGGCCGAGACGATCCTGGGTTGCACGACGCACGATTTCTCGGCGACGGCGCTGCAACCCTACGCACGACGAGTTGCCGAAGAGCTCGGTCGCGACTTCCAGCTGACGCGCGCACTGGTTCAGCTGATTCGCAACCAGAGTCTGAACCCGATTTGGCTGCGAGCCCTGCGGGTGATCGTCGGACGGGCCGCGGCAGACCATGACTATGCGCGTGTGGTCGGAGGCGTGCTTGCGGGCATCGTCCCCGCCCGCGACGTCATCGACCTCGACATCGCGCGGAAGACGGTCGAGCAAGGCGCGGTGCGCGCGGGCAAGCAGGCAGCCACTGCACCGCTGACCGCAAATGGATTGCTTCGTGCCGGCATTGACGCCACAGAATTTGCCATCGGCGTTGCCTCCACGATGCTGCAGGACCAGGCCAGCTCCGAGCGGTGGGTTCTCGAACTCGCCGCGAGAGCCTGGAACCTCATCGCACCCACACAACGATCGAACGGAGAGGCTCATGGCGAGCGCACCAGCCAAAAAGTCGACCACTAGCCGCAAGGCGCAGAGCAAGCCTCAGGGCAAGACGCGCAGCAAGCCGGCGAACAAGACCGCCGGAACGAGGACCCGCGATTCCATCTCACAAGACAGTCCGATCGGTCAGATCAGCAGCGCCACCAGCCAGATCATCAAGGAGGCAGGTGCGGTATTGGATGAAGAGATGGCCATCGGCATCGTCACCGCCAAGAATATGCAGGAGCGGTTCGACAACGAACGCCGCATCGATTCAAGCGATTTCAAGGAAGCTCTGCAGCGCTTCCAGAACGACGGGCACGAGTTGGTCGGCCTCGTCGATCAGCAGATCGTAGAGCTCCGAAGCGACGAGAACGTCGAGCTGACAAACCGATTGATGTCCAACGTGCACAACTTGCTGGATCTCGCGGTCGGTCTGGTCGGGACGGGCACCGAGATCGCCAATCAGCTCATCGAACGAAACCTGCCCAAACGTGACGTCGCCGGCGAAGAGCCCAAGACCCCGCCCTCGGTCTAGAAAATCATGAGCGGGCCGATAGCCCACAACGATTCTCGACGTAACGCGGAGTTCTTCGAGGAGATGCTGTCCGAGTACAGCGCCACGACGAACTCCGCGTTGCGAGAGGCGATTCCCGACGGAGGCCCGCCCTACCTTTATGATCTCGTTTCGGTCTACCCGAGCCGTGCCAGCAAAGGATTACGTCCCGCGTTGTGCTTGGCAGTCTGTGCTGCACTCGGCGGCGACCAGCGGCGCGCCCTACGGTCCGCCGTAGCTATTGAATTGCTGCACAACGGCTTCCTGATCCACGACGACGTCCAGGACGAAAGTCTTGCGCGTCGAGGCGGCGCCACGCTGCACACGGAGTACGGCGTCGGCGTCGCGGTCAACGCAGGCAATGCAACGTATCTGCTTGCCCTGCAGCGTCTGATGGAGAATCGACGCGTGCTCGGCCCTGATACCAGCTGGCGTGTCTTCGAACAGACCGCCCTGATGATGCGGCATTCCCTCGAGGGGCAGGCGATCGAGATCGGCTGGATCCGCGACAATGTGTGTGATCTGACCGCGCGAGACTATCTGCACATGTGCCTGAAGAAGACGTCGTGGTACTCGTTCATCTTCCCGTTGACGGTGGGCGCCATCCTGGTCAAAGGTGCGCTGCACACCCAAACGCAGTTCCACCGTTTCGGGTGGTACGTCGGCGCAGCTTTCCAGATTCAAGACGACATCCTCAACCTCACGGGGGATTTCGCAACCTACGGGAAGGAGATCGGCGGAGACCTGTGGGAAGGCAAGCGCACATTGATGCTCATCCATCTGATGAACGCGTGCACTGCGCAGGAACGCGACGGTATCCGGGAGTTCCTCGGCAGATCTCGCTCAGAACGCAGCCAGGCGGATGTTCGGTCTGTCTACGATTTGATGTTGAAGTACCACAGTATCGACTTCGCGCGGCGAGCGGCTCGCCAGCTCAGCGGAGCGGCGCTCGTCGAAGCTCTGACATTGTCGCGCGAGTGGCCGGATTCGCCGCACAAGCGGTTCATCCTCGGTACGCCGCTCTACGTTGTGACACGCGAGCGGTAGGTAATCGCCGTCAGGCGGTCTTGTCGCGGCGCTCGGGGCGGGACGGCTTGCGCGGGACGATCGTCGGCAGCACGTTGTCCTCGACGGTCTCCCTGGTGACGACCACCCGGGCGACGTCGTCGCGGCTGGGGATGTCGTACATCACCGGCAGCAGGACTTCCTCCATGATCGCGCGCAGGCCGCGGGCGCCCGTCCCGCGGTGGATGGCCTGATCGGCGATGGCCTCGAGCGCCTCGTCGGTGAACTCCAACTCGACGCCGTCCATCTCGAACAGCCGGGTGTACTGCTTGACCAACGCGTTCTTCGGTTCGGACAGGATCTTGACAAGCGATTCCTTGTCGAGGTTGGTCACCGAGGCCACGACGGGCAGCCGGCCGATGAACTCGGGGATCAGCCCGAACTTGATCAGGTCCTCTGGCATCACCTCGGCGAAGTGATCCTGGGTGTCGATCTCGGCCTTGGAATGCACCTCCGCGCCGAAGCCCAGGCCGCGCTTGCCGACGCGGTCGGAGACGATCTTCTCCAGACCGGCGAACGCACCCGCGACGATGAACAGCACGTTGGTGGTGTCGATCTGGATGAACTCCTGATGCGGATGCTTGCGGCCGCCCTGCGGCGGCACCGAGGCCTGCGTGCCCTCGAGGATCTTCAGCAGCGCCTGCTGCACGCCCTCGCCGGAGACGTCGCGGGTGATCGACGGGTTCTCGCTCTTGCGGGCGATCTTGTCGACCTCGTCGATGTAGATGATGCCGGTCTCGGCACGCTTCACGTCGTAGTCGGCGGCCTGGATCAGCTTGAGCAGAATGTTCTCGACGTCCTCACCGACGTAGCCGGCTTCGGTCAGCGCGGTGGCGTCGGCGATGGCGAACGGGACATTGAGCATCTTGGCCAAGGTCTGCGCCAGGTAGGTCTTGCCGCATCCGGTCGGCCCGAGCATCAGGATGTTGGACTTGGCCAGTTCGACGGGCTCCGAGCGCGAGTCGCGCGTCTTCTCGCCGGCTTGGATGCGCTTGTAGTGGTTGTAGACGGCCACGGCCAGCGTTCGCTTGGCAGTGTCCTGCCCGATGACATAGCCCTCGAGGAATTCGCGGATTTCCGCGGGCTTGGGAAGCTCGTCGAGTTTTACGTCGTCGGCGTCGGCCAGTTCCTCTTCGATGATCTCGTTGCAGAGGTCGATGCACTCGTCACAGATATAGACACCAGGGCCCGCAATGAGCTTCTTGACCTGCTTCTGACTCTTCCCGCAGAACGAGCACTTCAGCAGGTCACCGCCGTCTCCGATACGCGCCATGGTGGTGAAGTCCCTACTTCCTGTCGGTCGTGCAGAGTCAAAAGTCTTCAGGCCGCTTCGGGCGTTTACCCGACGCTACCCGCTCATTCCGGCGCGGTGCGACCGATAAAGCCGAATCGCGTCGGTGGTATTCAGCTGTAGTTGCAGAGCATGCAAAACATATCGCCTCACGCGTCCCACGACCCCCATGACGCACCGCCGTGTCCCTGGCGTGTCGCCGCCGTTACCGGACCGAGAGACGTCTGCGAGCAGATCGTAGAGTTGCGACGTGGCGTTCGCAGCCTCCAACAATACCGTGCTGGTGAGCGATGGTGGCTTGGCCACCGAACTCGAGTCCAGGGGTCACGATCTGTCCGACGACCTGTGGTCGGCACGGCTGCTTTTCGCCGCACCGGACGAGATAAGAGCTGTTCACGCGGCCTTTTATCGGGCCGGCGCGGTGATCGCGACGACCGCGAGCTACCAGGCGTCGTTCGACGGATTCGCGGCGGGCGGAATCGCCCGCGACGACGCCGAGCGGCTGATGCGGCGGTCGGTGTCGCTGGCCGTTGAGGCGCGCGACGAGGTCGGCGGCGACGGCCGCTGGGTCGCGGCATCGGTCGGCCCGTACGGCGCTGCCCTGGCCAACGGCGAGGAGTATGTCGGGCGCTACGGGCTCACTGTGGCGCAACTCGCGCAGTGGCATCGGCCGCGGTTGGAGATTCTCGCCGACGCGGGCGCCGATGTGCTGGCCGTCGAAACGGTGCCCGATGTCGACGAAGCCGAAGCAGTCGTCGGCGTCGTGCAGCGGTTCGGTGTGCCCGCATGGCTGAGCTACACGATCAGCGGTGTGCACACGCGGGCCGGGCAGCCGTTGGCGGAGGCGTTCGCGGTCGCAGCAGACGTGCCGGAGATCGTCGCGGTGGGGGTGAACTGCTGCGCGCCCCACGACGTGCTGCCTGCGATCGAGATCGCGCGGACGGTGACCGACAAGCCCGTCGTCGTCTACCCGAACAGCGGCGAGGAATGGGACGGGCCTGGCCGCAGATGGGTCGGCGAGTCGCGATGGAGTCCACAACTGCCGTCGCAGTGGGCGGCTGCGGGCGCGCGGATCATCGGCGGCTGCTGCCGGGTGATGCCCGACGACATCGCGGCGCTGTCGGCGACGCTCCACTCCCCCTGAACCCCGAAACTGCGCACAGATCGCCGAATTCCGAGGAATCGCGATCTGTGCGCAGTGTCGCTGAAAGTTGCTACGCCGTCTGCGCGGAGAGCTTGCGATACTCCAGTACGGTGTCGATCACGCCGTACTCCTTGGCCTCCTCGGCCGTCAGGATCTTGTCGCGGTCGGTGTCCTTGCGGATCTGCTCGGGCGTCTTACCGGTGTGGTTCGCCAGCGTCGTCTCCATCAGCGTGCGCATGCGCTCGATCTCCTTGGCCTGGATCTCCAGATCGGAGAACTGGCCCTGGATGACGCCCGACAGCGCGGGCTGGTGGATCAGCACGCGGGCATTCGGCAGCGCCATGCGCTTCCCCGGCGTGCCCGCAGCGAGCAGCACGGCGGCGGCCGACGCGGCCTGGCCCAGGCACACCGTCTGTATGTCGGCGCGCACGTACTGCATGGTGTCGTAGATCGCCATCAGCGACGTGAACGAGCCGCCGGGCGAGTTGATGTACATGGTGATGTCGCGGTCGGGATCGAGCGACTCCAGCACGAGCAGCTGCGCCATGATGTCGTTGGCCGAGGCATCGTCGACCTGCACGCCGAGGAAGATGATGCGTTCCTCGAAGAGCTTGTTGTACGGGTTGGACTCTTTGACGCCGAAGCTCGAATGCTCGATGAACGACGGCAGGATGTAGCGGGCTTGCGGCTGCAGGCGGGGGTCTGTGTGGTCGGTCATTTGTCTAGTCCTGCCGTCGGTCCCGAGCCATTGAGGCTGGCGCTGGTGATGATGTGGTCGACGAAGCCGTATTCGAGCGCTTCCTGCGCGGTGAACCAGCGGTCGCGGTCGGAGTCGGCTTCGATGCGCTCGATGCTCTGCCCGGTGAACTCGGCGTTGAGGCGGAACATCTCCTTCTTGATGACCGCGAACTGCTCGGCCTGGATGGCGATGTCCGCGGCGCCGCCGGTGATGCCGCCGAGCGGCTGGTGCATCAGGATGCGGGCGTGCGGCAATGCGTACCGCTTGCCCTTGGTGCCCGCGGCGAGCAGGAACTCACCCATCGAGGCGGCCATGCCCATGGCGTAGGTGGCGACGTCGCACGGCGCGAGCACCATGGTGTCGTAGATCGCCATGCCCGCGCTGATCGAGCCGCCCGGGGAGTTGATGTAGAGGTGGATGTCTTTGGTGGGATCCTCCGCGGACAGCAGAAGGATCTGCGCGCACAGCCGGTTGGCGATGTCGTCGTCAACCTGTGACCCCAGGAAGATGATGCGCTCGGCAAGCAAGCGCTCATAGACGGAGTCGACGAGGTTGAGCCCCTGCCCGTTCGAACGCATGTCAGTCACGACTGGATACCTGCTTTCTTCATAGCTCTCACCGAACACTAACCAACCTGCGGCGCGGTGCACTCCTCGACAGGCGCGCGTTCGCTCACAGCGTCACTTGGTGTCGTCGGATGCCTCGTCGTCGGCCGGCGGCTCGGCGTCGGCCGTGTCGTCGTCCGTGGCGTCGTCCTCGGTGTCGTCGTCCTCGGCGCTGCTCTCGGCGGCGGCGTTGGCCTGCTGCACCTGTGCGGCGATCTGGGCGGCGACCTCTTCGGGGTCGGTGCTCGCAGGCGGCCCGAAGAACTCGGCGGTGTCGATCTCATTGCCGTTGGTGTCGACGACGGTGGCGCCGTGCACGACGGCGGCGACGGTCAGGCCGCGACGCACGTCGGCGAACATCACCGGAAGCTGGTTGTTCTCCTGGAGGTACTGCAGCAGTTGCTGCGGCTCGAGGCCGTACTGCCGCGACATCAACACCAGCCGCTCGGTGAGGTCGTTCTGGCCGACCTGGATGTTGAGATGATCGGCGATGGCGTCCATCACGAGCTGGGTCTTGACCGCGCGCTCGGAGTTCTCCTTGTTGTCCTTGTCGAACTCGTCGCGGCTGCTGCCCTGAGCCTCCAGCGCCCTGGCGAACGCGTCCTCGTCGTGGTCGAGGCTGTGGATCGCGTTGTGCACGGTGTCGTCGATCTGTGCCTGCACGACCTTCTCGGGCAGCGGGATGTCGATCTGGTCGAGCAGCGTCTCGAGGGCCTTGTCGCGGATCTGCTCGGCCTGCTGGACCCGCTTGACCCGCTCGACCTGTTCTCTGAGGCTGGCCTTCAGTTCGTCGATGGTGTCGTATTCGCTTGCCAATTGCGCGAATTCGTCGTCGGGCTCGGGAAGCTCACGTTCCTTGACGGACTTGACGGTGACGGTCACCTGAGCCTCTTGGCCGGCGTGCTCGCCCGCGGCCAGCGTGGTCGTGAAGACCTTGGTCTCCCCCTCCCTCAGGCCGACGAGCGCGTCGTCGAGGCCTTCGATGAGTTGGCCGGAGCCGACCTCGTGGGACAGGCCCTCGGTCTTGGCGTCGGGTACCTCTTTCCCGTCGACGGAGGCGGACAGGTCGATGGAGACGAAGTCACCGTTCTCGACGGGGCGGTCGACGCCGGTGAGCGTGCCGAAGCGGGCACGCAGGTTCTGCAGTTCGGTGTCGACGTCCTCGTCGGTCACCTCGATGGGGTCGACCTCGATCGTGAGCGCGGCGAGGTCGGGAATGGTGACCTCGGGGCGGACGTCGACCTCGGCGGTGAAGACGAGTTCCTCGCCGTCCTCCAGCTTGGTGATCTCGATCTCGGGCTGGCCGAGCGGCTTCACCTCGGAGCTGGTGACGGCCTGGCTGTAGCGGCTGGGCAGCGCATCGTTGACGACCTGCTCGAGCACGGCGCCGCGGCCGATGCGGGCCTCGAGCAGCTTGCGGGGCGCCTTGCCGGGACGGAAGCCCGGCAGTCGGATCTGCCGTGCGAGCTGGGAAAACGCCCGGTCGAAGTCGGGTTCCAGCTCGGTGAAGGGCACCTCCACATTGATGCGAACCCGGGTCGGGCTCAACTGCTCGACGGTGCTCTTCACGACTGATGCTCCTCTTACATGTCTGGTCGACGGGTCGGTCGGTGCTGCTGGTCGGGGTGACAGGATTTGAACCTGCGGCCTTCCGCTCCCAAAGCGGATGCGCTACCAAGCTGCGCTACACCCCGCGGACCACCGCAGATACTACGGCCCAGGCACGCCGAACCTTTAATTGGATTTGATTGGTCAGCCGCCGGTACAGTGTTGTCCGCTGTACTCGCGGGCGTAGCTCAATGGTAGAGCCCTAGTCTTCCAAACTAGCTACGCGGGTTCGATTCCCGTCGCCCGCTCCATCGAACTCAGCGCACAGGCTGTCGGCGATCGCCGCCGCTATGGCCGTCGTGCCGCCGCGTCCCGACCGCGACGGCTAAGGGACCTGGACCACCCGCGATGATTCGCGGTATGTGTCGCGGGTGGTGACGGTCTTGCTCAGGTTGGCCGAAGCGGCGCCCCACCGGACCTTGTTGTGTTGTCGTTGGATCCAGACGCCGATACCGCACGAGGGGGCCGTATGTCCGATGCGCCAGAACCCGCGGTGATCGGCCACGGCCTCGTGGTCTCCGGTCCGTGGGGCCCGGTCTATGGCCCCGTCGATCTCGAGATCGCCGCCGGCGGGGTCACGGTGCTGGTGTGCCCGGCCGGCACGGGCCGCACGGCGCTGCTGATGACACTGGCGGGGCGGATGCGGCCGCGGCGCGGCACGCTGTCGGTGTTCGGTGTCACCGACCCGCGGCGGATCTTCCGGCTGGCCGCGATCGCCGGCATCGACGAACTCGACCAGGTCGCCGAATCGGTGACCGTCCGTGACGCGGTGACCGAGCAGCTGCGCTGGGACGCGCACTGGTACCGGCTGGTGCGCCGTGCGGGTGCGGCGGATCTGCGGTCGGTGTGCGCCCCGGTATTCGGTGACCTGCCGCTGCCACCGCTCACCGAATACGTCGAAGAGCTCACCGAACTGGACCGGCTGCTGCTGCGTATCGCGTTGGCCAACACCGCGCGGCCACCACTGTTGGTCGTGGGCAACCTCGACTACGTCACCAGCGATCGCAACCGCGACCTGCTCTTGGACCGATTGATCGCACTGGGGCGGGACCAAACCGTCGTCACCACCACCGTCAACGGGGTCACCAGCGACGCAGTGCGCGCACAGATCACGGTCGACAACACCTCACGGGCCGAGCTCGTCCACGGCCAGAACGGCGGATAAGCATGCTCGCGATCGCAGGACTCTCGTTGGGGACCGACATCAAGCGCTACTCCCGCGGGACGCTGCCGCGCATCGCGCTGGCGACCATCGTGCTGCTGCCGCTGCTGTACGGCGCGATGTACCTGTGGGCGTTCTGGAACCCGTTCAGCGAGGTGAACCGGCTGCCGGTCGCGCTCGTCAACGAGGATCTCGGCGCGCAGACCGGGCAACGGCACGTCAACGCAGGCGATCAGGTGGCCGAGCAACTGCTGTCGTCGGGCGAACTGGACCTGCACCCGGTGTCGGCGGAAGAGGCGGCCAAGGGTGTGAAAGACGGCCGCTACTACTTCAGCATCACGATTCCGGCCGATTTCAGTGCCGCAGTGGCTTCACCGGATGGTGAGCAGCCCCGCGCCGCCCGGCTTCAGTTCACCTACAACAACACCAACAATTACCTGGCGTCGATCATCGGGCAGAACGCCGCCCGCGATGTGGCGGCGCAGGTCGACGCCGCGATCGGGCGGCAGACGGTCGGCCAGGTGCTCGAGGGGGTCGAAGGCGCGGGGGCCGGGTTGAGCCGGGCCGCCGGCGGGGCCGATGAGCTACGCGACGGGCTGGTGCAGGCCGACGACGGTGCACATCGGCTGGCGTCGGGATCGGCCGAGCTGTCCAAGGGTCTGGTGACGGCCCGCGACGGATCGGGGACGCTCGCGGCCGGGGCGCGCGAGCTGTCGGGCGGGATCAACACCGCCACCGATCCGCTGCTGAGCGTGCTGGACCGGGTCAGCAGTGCCGGACTGAACCCCGACGAGGTGGGCGCGCTGGCCGCGGATGTGAGCGGGCTGGCGAGTACGGCCACCGATCGGCTCGCCTCGCTGCACTTCGACCAGGCGCAGGCCGCCGTGATCGTCGATCAGGTGATCGGGTTCCTTCGGGCCAACCCCGACCCGACGGTGCGCGCGCTGGGCGACACCCTCGCGGGCAGCCTGCGGCTGCTGCGCGCGCAGAACGCCGATCCGACCACCGAGCAGGGCTTGATCACGTTGCGCGACAAGGCCGCCGCGCTGCAGGCCGAGTTCGGCGACCCCAACAGTGAGCTGCGGACGTTTCTGACTCGGGCGCTGACCGGCGGGTTACGCTCTGACGTCGTCCGACTGCGCGACGGCGCCGCCCAATTGAGCAGCGGCGCAAACCAACTCAACGGCGGGCTGGTGGCCCTGGCCAACGGCGGCCGTCAGGTGTCCCAGGGTGCGGTCACGCTCGCCGACGGCACCGGCCGGCTACGCGGCGGCAGCGCTGAGCTCGCCGCGGGTCTGCACCAAGGTGCCGACCAGGTGCCCAAATGGACCGATCGGCAGCGCACCGACGTCGCCCAGACCCTCGCCCGGCCGGTGGTCGTCGACCAGGTCGTCGAGAACCCGGCGGCCACCTTCGGCACCGGGTTCGCGCCGTTCTTCCTGCCGTTGGCGTTGTTCATCGGCGCGCTGATCATCTGGATGCTGTTGACACCGCTGCAGGCCCGGCCGGTCGTCAACGGTCTCGGCGCGCTGCGGGTGGTGCTGGCCACCTATTGGCCCGCACTGCTCATCGCGTTCGCCCAGGTGCTCGTGATGTATGCGGTCGTGCACTTCGGGGTCGGCCTGAAGGCCACCCACACTGCGGGCACGGTGCTGTTCCTGACGCTGGTGGCCGCGGCGTTCCTCGCGCTCATCCAGTCGTTCAACGCACTGTTCGGGGTGGCCGTCGGCCGGGTGGTGACGCTGGCGTTCCTGATGTTCCAGCTGGTGTCGGCGGGCGGCATCTATCCGGTGGAGACGACGCCGAAACCGTTCCAGGTGCTCCACGTGGTCGACCCGATGACGTATGCCGTCAACGGTCTGCGTCAACTCACCGTCGGTGGCATCGACTCGCGGCTGGGTGTGGCGATCGCGGTGCTCACCGGGATCCTGGCCGCGGCGCTGGCGGCGAGTTCCTGGGCGGCCCGGCGCAACCGCCAGTACACGATGGAACGGCTCAAACCGCCGGTCGAGGTGTGAGTCAGCGGTTTGCGTGCGATCTAGCGGGCCGTGGCGGACCCGCGAGGACGGCGTGGCCGTCGGTGCCCAGGAATCTTCAGTAGCCTTTTGTGGGCATATCGGCGACCGCCAAACCGTCTCGCCGTCTCGCCGCATGCCGAACTGCATTCGTTGGACTTGGGAGGGATTCGATGATTCGTTGTACGACGGCACTGTTCGCCGCCCTGAAAATGGCGATGGTGGCGACGGTCCTCGGCTCATCGCTTGCCTTGGGCGCGGGGCCGGCGATGGCGGATCCGGACCCAGGTTCTGGCTTAGGGGTTGCGGGGCAGGACCCGACCCCGTTCATGGGCGAAGCACCGTTCGGTCCGCCGAGCTTCGTCCCCGCGAACGGCTCGACGGTAGGCGTGGGCCAGCCGATCATCATCAATTTCCCTGGCCTGGTTGATGATTCGGGTGCGGCGGAGAGCGCAGTACACGTCTCGTCGGTTCCGCCCGTTCCCGGCAAGTTCTACTGGATGACGCCGACGCAGCTGCGCTGGCGTCCGTTGAACTTCTGGCCCGCCCACACCGCCGTGACCGTCGATGCGGGCGGCACGGTGTGGAGCTTCCGCACGGGAGACTCGTTGGTGGCCACCGCCGACGACGCCACGCACCAGTTGACCGTCACCCGCGACGGCACCGTGGAGAAGACCATCCCGATGTCGATGGGTATGACGGCCGGTGGCCATCAGACGCCGAACGGCACGTACTACGTCCAGGAGAAGATGCCGTCGGTGGTGATGGATTCCTCCACCTACGGGGTGCCCGTCAACTCGGCGTACGGATACAAGACGACTGTCGAGCTGGCCGTACGCTTCGACGACAGCGGCGACTTCGTCCACAGCGCGCCATGGTCGGTGGGCGATCAGGGCAAGCGCGACGTCAGTCACGGGTGCATCAACATCAGCCCCACCAACGCGAAGTGGTTCTTCGACAACTTCGGCGCCGGGGATCCGATCGTCGTGAAGAACTCCAGCGGCGGCACCTATTCCAGGCACGACGGGTCCAACGACTGGCAGCTCTAGCGCGGTTGGTCTCAGATCTCGGAGATGATCTGCCGTCGCTTGTTTGCGTACTCGTCGTCGGAAATGGCTCCGGTGGCGCGCAGCGTCTCGAGTTCCTGAAGGCGCTGCGCCGCGGGCGGCGCCGGCGCGGGGGCCGCGGGGGTTTGCTGCGGAATCAGATCCTGTAGGCGTTGGCCACCGACGGTGATGTTGGCGCCCGGGCAGATCCGAATGTTTGCGTTCTCGCTGATGTTGATCCCCGGTCCCGCGCCGGGTCCATCGAGCGGTTGCGCCCCGAGCGCGGCGACGACGCGTGCCGACGCCGAGTCAGTGCCGATGAAGAAGGTGAATGGGCGGCTGGGAGCGCGCTCTCCGGCCGCGATCCGCTGTTGGGCGATGGCTTGTTCGATGCGGCTGCCGTCACCGTCGATCGGCAGGAACAACATCAGCGCTTGCCTGTCATCGGGCACGTGACCCAGCGCGACCATGGCGTTGCCACCGGTGTGCGCCCGGAAGCCGGCGTGGTCCCACGATTTGATCACTCGTCCCGCTTCGAGTTCGCCGCGACGTTCCTTGAAGTCGAGGGCGTGGATGTGGGTGCTGGTGACGGCCAGAACGAAGCTCTTCGGTAAGCCCGTGCCATTGGGCACCTGTTTGGACCAGACTTCGCCGCCGGACGACGGAAACATCTGCGTCGCCTTCGTCGACACCTGCTCGCAGCGGGTGGCCGCCTCGACCGGCTGACCGAGGACCGAGGCCGCGATCGACGCCGCCTGCTCGTTCATCCGGAGATCGGCGTCGGAGAGCCGCTTCATCTTCCCTGAGAGACCGAACATGATGTGACCCCACACCTCCCTCGCCGCTACCGATCCCAAGAACTATGTCGGACGGCGGTGTCTGCGGGGCGGCACCGCACGTGACGTGCAGGAAGTTCACAGCTGGTCGGCTCGGCCGCTGACGAAAAACGTGACAAGCGTCCCAAAAATGAGCACGCCATAGGCTGCGAAGTGGCGGGATGAACAAGTTCTATTCTGATCTTGTTCTGCGATTTGCTGCATTGCCCTGCGCACTCGACCTCGATCGATACACGTCCAGCGATTCATCACCAGCTCCTGCTTATCCCGAAATTGTTGCTGCGGCAGTCTGTTTCACATCGACGTCCGAAAGCCCCCGGGTAGCAGGTCATCGACACGCGCGACAAGTTTTCTAGAACCTGTTGCATTTGTGTTCACGACTGGTGTTAGCCTGCTCACGTTCTATTGACGGGTGTGTCAGAAATCGCACGGGGACGAAAGGGCTGAAGACCTTGACGGTGAGCAAGAGCGCGGCGGGTCGTGGCGGACGCGGTGCAGCAGGTCCGATCGCGACAGCGGGATTGACAGGTGTGGCGTTGGCGGGGGCCGGCGTCATGCTCTTGTTGGGCCCGGACTCCCCGACGATGAAGTCGGTGACCGCGGACGTGAAACTGATGAACACCGAGTCAGAGTCGCCCTCTGACGGAGGCGCCGGCGCCGGCGCAGACAACAACTCGGAGCCGACGCAGAACCGTCGAGATA
>JAEZKH010000026.1 GCA_023415515.1 Actinomycetes bacterium | reverse complement strand
AGGTGCCGGTGAAGTTGCCGAGGTTGCGGATCTCGACGCCGGCCTCCGCGCCGCAACCGGCGTGCGCGAGCCGCAATGGAGCGCGGTGCGGCAGGTTCTTGCGGCCCCACTCGAACATCGCCCAGACCACCGGCATGAAGTCGACGCCCGCGGGAGTGAGCACGTACTCCTCGCGGACGCGCTGGCCGGGCTCGCGATAGGGCCTTCGCGTGAGCAGGCCGGCCTCGACGAGTTCACTGAGCCGAGTTGACGCAGCGGCCTTCGTGATGCCGACCCTGGTGCAGAAGTCGTCGAACCGGGTCGTGCCGTAGTAGGCCTCCCGAAGGATCAGCATCGCCGACTTCGTGCCCAGCAGCGTCATCGTCTTCTCGATCGGACACTCGCCCACGGCCGACCACGTGTCTCGATCGGCGAGCCTGCCTTGCAGAACTGTCATGGAATTCACCCCGCTTCTGAGTTGTTCTCAGTATACCTAGGTGGTATAGCTGGGTATATATAGATGTACTCAGAGCTGAGGCGCAGGAGGCAGAAATGACCGGATACGCAGGCCGGGACGCGGTCATCGTCGGGGCGGTTCGCACCCCCATCGGCAAAGGCAAGGCCGGCGGCGCGCTTCACGACGTCCTACCGGTCGACCTGCTCGCACACAGCTTGCGGGAACTGGTGGCCCGCACCAGTGTCGAACCCGCTCACATCGACGACGTGATCGCGGGCGCGGTGACCCAGGTCGGCGACCAGGCGGTGAACATCGCACGTAATGCATTGCTCGCAGCGGGGTTTCCCGAATCCGTGCCGGGAACCACCGTCGACCGCCAGTGCGGCAGCAGCCAGCAGGCGATCAGCTTCGCCGCACAGGGGGTGATCTCAGGTGCGTATGACATCGTGGTCGCCGCGGGTGTCGAGTCGATGGGTCGCGTTCCGATGGGCTCGAGCGTACTGCCGGGCAGCGACCCGTTCGGCGCCATGTCGCAGCGCTATCCAGAGGGCCTCGTACCGCAGGGCATCAGCGCCGAACTCATCGCGGCGAAGTGGGGTTTCTCGCGCCAGCAGCTCGACGAGTTCTCGGCAGCGAGTCACGAAAAGGCCGCGGCGGCAACGAAAGAGGGCCGTTTCGACAACGAGTTGAGTCCGATCGCGGGACTCGCGACCGATGAGATCATCCGCCCGGGGACGACGGTCGAGACCTTGGCGAACCTCAAGCCTGCGTTCTACAGCCCCGCGTACGAAGAGCGCTTCCCACAGATCGGATGGGAGATCACGGCGGGCAACTCGTCGCCGCTGTCGGACGGAAGCGCCGCGGTGCTGATCACCACGTCCGAGGTGGCCAAGCGGCTCGGGCTGCGTCCGCTGGCCCGGATCCACACCGCGACGGTCGTGGGTTCCGATCCGCTGTACATGCTGACCGGTGTCATCCCGGCAACCGAGAAGGTACTGCGACGAGCCGGGCTGACCCTCGCCGACATCGACCTGTTCGAGGTCAACGAGGCGTTCGCGCCAGTGGTCCTGGCGTGGGCGCACGACGTCGGCGCCGATCTGGCGAAGACGAACGTCCACGGCGGCGCGATCGCCATCGGGCACCCGCTCGGTGCCAGTGGCGTGCGGATCATGACCACGATGGTCAACGCGCTCGAGCAGCGCGGCGGCCGCTACGCGCTGCAGACCATGTGCGAAGCCGGCGGCATGGCCAACGCGACGATCATCGAGCGGGTGTAGGGCCTGCCCGCGATTGCACTCAGGGCCGTGGTCATGTGCCTTCCGAGACCCTGAGTGCAATTTCTACAAGCGGGTCAGCTCGAACAGCGGGATGACCCGCGACGTCTTCGACTGGTACTCGGATACAGGGCATCGCGCTGAGGGTTGGCCCGCAGGTTGTGCACCCAGTCGGGATCGGTGTCCGCGCCCGCCTTGGAGCCGACGATGATGATCTTGTCGTCGACGGTGAAGTACGCCAGCGGCGCCAGGCGCGGCTGGCCCGACTTCGCGCCAGTCGTGGTCAGCAGCAGCAGATCTGCGCCTGCGAACGGGCCGCCCACCTTGCCTTCGTTGGCACGAAACTCCTCGACCAGGTTCTTGTTGAACTCCACTCATGGCGTCCGCGCTGAAAGTGTCGGTCATGCGTTGTCCCGCTTCTGCGGTTTGGCGTCTATTCCCGATTCCCTGCGCTGTTGCGCGGTGATCGGGGCGGGTGCGCCCGTCAGCGGATCGACGCCGCCACCGGACTTCGGGAACGCGATCACCTCGCGGATCGACTCGTAGCCGCCGAGCAACGCCACGATGCGATCCCATCCGAACGCGATGCCACCGTGGGGCGGCGCCCCGAATGCGAAGGCGTCCAACAGGAATCCGAACTTCTCCTGGGCCTCGTCATGGTCGATTCCCATCATGGCGAACACCCGCTCCTGGACGTCGCGCCGATGGATACGGATGGATCCGCCGCCGATCTCGTTCCCGTTGAGAACGATGTCGTAGGCATCGGCCAGCGCGCTGCCCGGGTCAGTGTCGAACGTCGCCTCGGACTGCGGTTGGGGCGCGGTGAACGCGTGGTGCACGGCCGTCCATGCACCGGAGCCGACGGCGACATCCCCGGATGCCGTCGCCTCGTCGGCGGGCTCGAACAGGGGCCAGTCCACGATCCAGACGAACTCCCACGCGTTGGGGTCGATCATGCCGAGTCGGTTCGCGATTTCGATCCGGGTCGCGCCCAGAAGCGCGCGGGCCGACTTGGCCGGGCCCGCCGCGAAGAAGATGCAATCCCCCGGGGCCGCGCCGACATGCGCGGCGAGGCCGTCGCGTTCGGCGTCGGTGAGGTTCTTGGCGACAGGCCCGCCGAGCGTGCCGTCCTCACCGACGAGCACGTAGGCAAGCCCCTTGTGTCCGCGCTGCTTGGCGAACTCCTGCCAGCCGTCGAGGGTGCGGCGTGGCTGAGACGCTCCACCGGGCATCACGACGGCGCCGACGTGCGGGGCCTGAAAGACGCGGAACGGCGTCTCGGCGAAATACTCTGTGCAGTCGACCAGTTCGACGCCGAACCGCAGATCGGGCTTGTCCGACCCGAACCGCCGCATCGCCTCCTCGTAGGTCATTCGCGGGATCGGTGTCGGCAGGTCATAGCCGATCAGCGCCCAGATCGCCTTGAGGACCTCCTCGGAAACGGCCATCACGTCGTCGGCGTCGACGAAGCTCATCTCCATGTCGAGCTGGGTGAACTCGGGCTGCCTGTCGGCGCGGAAGTCCTCGTCTCGGTAACAGCGGGCGATCTGGTAGTAGCGCTCCATTCCCGCCACCATCAGCAGCTGCTTGAACAGCTGCGGGCTCTGCGGCAGCGCATAGAACGACCCCGGCTGCAGCCGCGCGGGAACCAGGAAGTCGCGCGCGCCCTCCGGGGTCGACCGCGTCATGGTGGGCGTCTCGATCTCGACGAAGTCGTGGGCTGCGAGCACGCCCCGCGCGGCGGCATTGACCTTCGACCGCAACCGGATCGCGTTGCCAGGGGCCTCGCGCCGCAGGTCCAGGTAGCGGTATCTCAGGCGCGCCTCCTCGCCTGCCGTCTCGTCGAGCTGGAACGGCAGCGGCGCACTCTCCCCGAGCACGGTCAACGACGTCGCGTTGACCTCGATGTCGCCGGTGGCGATCTCGGGGTTCGCATTTCCCTCCGGCCGGATCTCGACGACGCCGGTGACGGCGACGCAGAACTCGGCCCGCAGTCGATGCGCCGACTCGAGGACCCCGGCTTCGCGGAACACCACCTGCGCCACCCCGGACGCGTCGCGCAGGTCGATGAAGATCACGCCGCCGTGATCGCGACGACGGGCGACCCAACCGGCCAGCGTCACCGTCTGGCCTGCATCGGTGGCCCGTAACGAACCTGCGGCGTGGCTGCGCAGCACGAATGACTCCCCTGAGAATGGCCTGACTACAGAACCGCCACAGTCTAGTGGTGGCTGTCGCGCCGGTAGCTTTGCGTTATGGGTACACCCGTCGCCGTCGTCGGCCCAGGAGCGATCGGTTCGACCATGGCGGCACTGCTGCACTCCGCAGGCCACCAGGTGCTGCTGTGTGGTCGAACGCCGCGCGACCACATCGAGGTCAGGCCCGACGAGAGGGACCCGATCGTGGTGCCGGGCCCCGTCCTCACCGACCAGGCCGACATCGACAGCCCGGTCGACGTCGTGCTGCTGGCCGTCAAGGACACCCAGAACCAGGCCGCGTCGGGCTGGCTCGACCGGCTCTGCGATGACCGCACGGTCGTGTGCGCGCTGCAGAACGGCGTCGAGCAGGTCGAGCGGGTCACTCCGCTCTGCCCGTCAGCGGACGTCGTGCCCGCGGTCGTGTGGTTCTCCGCGGAGCCGCACGCCGAGGGCTGGATTCGGCTGCGCACCGGCGTCCGCCTGGTGCTGCCCGACTCACGGGGCGGCCACCGTCTCGCCGAACTGCTCGACGGCACGGGCGTCGACGTCGAGCTCGATGCCGACTTCGTGACCGCGGCGTGGCGCAAGCTGCTGGTGAACGCGCTGGCCGATCTGATGGTGCTGACCGGGCGCCGGTCGGGCATGTTCCGGCGCGACGACATCGCCGCCCTGTCGCGCCGGTATCTCGCCGAGTGCCTTGCGGTGGCCCGCGCCGAGCGTGCTCAGCTGGGCGACGACGTGATCGAGGAGATCGTCGGCCTGTTCGCCACCGCACCCGAGGACATGACGACCTCGATGCTCACCGACCGCGAAGCCGACCGGCGGTTGGAGTGGGACATCCGCAACGGCGTGATTTCCCGCAAGGGCGCCGAGCACGCGCTCGCGACGCCGATCAGTGACGGCCTGGTGGCCCTGTTGGCCGCGGCCAGCGACGGACCCGGGTAGAGGCTGCACTTCACGACGGCGGCCTAGTACAGGCCGGCCCAGGCTTCGCGCCGCCTGCCGTCAGGATCGGACACCACGGTGTCGCGGGACGACTGGATGATGCGCGTCAGGCGGTGTTCTGCGTCGTAGGTGGGCCATTCATGCCCGCTCGACCATTCGATCTCATCCGTCTGCCACCCCTGCCCAGAGAAGTCCAGCCAGGCGCGCTGCATGCGCTTGCCGACCGAGGGCGCCAGCCGCCGCCCCAGCGGATGCATCTTGCGGCCGAGGAACGAACCGTAGCTGTGCTGGATGTGCACGATCTCGCTGCCGTGGGTCGCGCCGAGACCCAACGTCCGCAGGCTGAAGCCGAAGTGGTCGAAGCGGTACATATGGGTGGGCGCGAACGGACTGAACGCGTCGGCGAACGCCCACGTCGGCGCGCCGAACATGACATCGGACCCGAACGCGATCAGGTCCCGTCGCCGCGGGTAGTCGGGATACGCGCCGAGCAGCCGATCGCGGGCATCGGGGGCGACGCGCTCGATGTAGGCGTCGATCGATGCCGCGGTCGTCGGCAGCATCGGCGGTTTGGTCCATGCGAACATCGACGCCTCGTGGCTGTTGGTGCCGATGATCAGCGGGATCTTGGGCAGTGCACCGTCCCGCGCCGCGTCGACGGGGTGTTTGGGCAGCAGGTCGACGCCGTAGGTCAGCCCGTACGCCAACGTCGGCGTCGTCGCGGCGCTCCTGAGCTGGATACGGCCCGCCGCGCGTCTCAGCTGTCGTTGCGGCAACGCCTTGACCTCGTCGACCGAGACACCGAGACGCGCCAGGAACTCATGCGCGCGCCTGGCCCGCACCTCCCGGTCGGCGATCAGGGGTAGCGCCGGGCTCTGGGCGATCGCCCGGCGGAAGAGCCCTTCGGCCGCCGGGCTGGCCAGCAGCGCGAGCACCGAGGTGCCGCCCGCCGATTCACCGAAGACGGTCACCCGGTCGGGATCACCGCCGAACGCCGCGATGTTCTGCTTGATCCAGCGCAGCGCGGCGATCTGGTCGCGCAGGGCGAGGTTGTCGTCGAAACCGTCGCCGAGATCGCTGAGCTCGAAACCGCCGAAAACACCGATGCGATAGGTGATGTTCACCACCACGACGTCGCCGTTCGCCGCCAACCGCGAACCGTTGTAGAGCTGGAACTGACCCGCGCCGAACACGAACGCGCCGCCGGGGATCCACACCATCACCGGCAACGAAGCCGAGGTGTCCGGCGACCACACGGTCAACGTCAGGCACGCCTCGTCGCGCACCTTGGGATCGTCGCGGCCGCCGCCGACGAACGACTTGCTCTGCGGAGGCAGTGGACCGTGCTCGACGGCGTCGCGCACCCCCGCCCAGGCGGTGAGCGGACCCGGGGCCAGAAACCGGCACTCGCCGACCGGTTGTTGCGCATACGGGACGCCACGCCAGACGCCGACCCTTCGACCTCCGATGCGCCTTGCGTCCGCGGCCTCCGTCGTCCCACGGAGATCACCCGAAACCGTATGTACGACGGGGGAATGTCCGGCAACCACGGCCACACCAGAATCGTAGTGTGCAAAGCTTGCAGCCATGACCTTCAACGAGGGTATGCAGATCGACACCAGCACCACGTCGAGCAGCGGCGGTGGCCGCGGACCCGGCCGAGGAATGGCCATCGGCGGCGGGTTCGGCGGTCTGCTCATCGTTGTGGTCGCGCTGCTGCTCGGGGTGAATCCGAGTTCGGTGATTCCGCAGGCCGACAACCCGTACGCCGATCAGGGCTACGACGCCCCTGGGTTCGATCTGAGTCAGTGCAAGACCGGCCAGGACGCGAACACCATCGTGCAGTGCCGCGTGGTGGCGACGGGCAACTCTCTCGACGCCGTGTGGTCGCAGTTGCTGCCCGGCTACACCCGCCCCTCGGTGCGACTGTTCACCGGTTCCGTCGACACCGGATGCGGTCCCGCGACAAGCGATGTCGGGCCGTTCTACTGCCCCGTTGACCAGACCGCCTATTTCGACACCGACTTCTTCGAGGTTCTCAAGACCGAATTCGGTTCCACCGGAGGACCGTTCGCGCAGGAGTACGTCGTCGCCCACGAGTTCGGTCACCACGTGCAGGATCTACAGGGCACACTCGGACGCGCACAGCAGGGCGCTCAGGGTCCGACGGGCGCGGGCGTCCGCACCGAACTGCAGGCCGACTGCTACGCGGGTGTCTGGGCGCACTACGCGTCGATCACCAAGCAGGAGGGCACCGACGTGCCGTTCCTGGAGCCCTTGACCGACGAGAACATCGCCGACGCGCTGTCGGCCGCGGCGTCGGTCGGCGACGACCGGATCCAGCAGAAGTCCACCGGGCGGGTCAACCCCGAGTCGTGGACGCACGGATCGTCCGAACAGCGCCAGCACTGGTTCACCGAGGGGTACCGGACCGGCGATCCGAACAAGTGCGACACCTTCGCAGTGCGCGACCTTGGGTAGGCGCCCAACCGCGGTCGATGCCGTAGCCGAACGCTATCTCGAGACCGTCGCTGCGTTGGACCCGTGCGCGGCAACGGAAATGGGTATCGTCGGCTTCGACGACGACATCACCGACTACTCCCCTGACGGAGTCACCGCGCGCGCCGACGCAGCCCGTGCCATCCTTCAGGAGCTCGACGATGTCACACCGACCGACGACGTCGACGTCGTCACCCTCGCCGCGATGCGGGAACGGTCCGGCATCCAACTGGAGCTCAACGACGCCGGGCTCGACGTCGGCGAGCTCAACGTGATCGCATCGCCGCTGCAATCGATGCGCGACGTGTTCGACCTGATGCCCACCGACACCGAGGACGACTGGCGCACGATACGGCAGCGCTTGGCCAGGGTGCCCGACCGCGTCGCGGGTTACGCGGCGTCGCTTCGTTTCGCGGTGGCCCACGGCCATCCACCGGCCGCCCGGCAGATCGCGCGCGGAATCGAGCAGGCGACGACGATCCAACAGCTGTTCGTCGACATGGTGGCCGAGGCCGCACCCGGCAACACTGTGCTGCACGCCGAGTTGCACGAGCTCGCATCGGCGGCGGCAGGCGCATACAGCGGGCTCGCGGCGGTGCTGCGCGACGAGATCGGTCCCCACGCCCGCAACGAGGATGCCCTCGGCCGGGACGCCTACCGGTTGTTCTCCCGGGTCTATCTCGGTGCCGAGGTCGATCTCGACGAAACCTACGAGTGGGGTCTGCATCAGCTGGAAGCCATTGTTGCCGAACAGGAATCAATCGCCCACCGACTCTATCCCGGGTCGTCGGTGGCCGAGGCGCTCACGCGACTGGATGACGAATCGCGTTATGTGGTGGAGGGCACCGACGCGCTGCAGGCGTGGATGCAGGAGCTGTCCGACCGAGTGGTGGACTCACTGGCGGATACGCACTTCGAGATTTCCGAACCCTTGCGAAACCTGGAGTGCCGGATCGCACCGACGCACACCGGTGGGATCTACTACACCGGGCCCTCGGAGGATCTCACCAGACCGGGCCGGATGTGGTGGTCGGTGCCGCACGGCGTCAACACCTTCCACACCTGGCAGGAGACCACCACCGTCTTCCACGAGGGCGTACCGGGCCATCATCTGCAGATCGGGCGGGCGGTGGTGCTGGCCGACCGGCTCAACCGATGGCGCAGGCTGGGCTGCTGGGTCTCGGGACACGGCGAGGGCTGGGCGTTGTACGCCGAACGGCTGATGGCCGAACTCGGTTGGCTCGACGATGCCGGTAATCGGATGGGAATGCTTGATGCGCAACGATTCCGGGCCGCCCGCGTGGTTATCGACATCGGCGTGCACTGCGGGATGACCGCGCCCGACGGCGGAATCTGGGACGCCGACAAGGCTTGGGCCTTTCTCCAATCGCACAGCGCGATGAAGGAGGCCAACCTGCGTTTCGAGCTCGACCGTTACCTGGGGTGGCCCGGTCAGGCTCCGTCATATGCTGTCGGCCAACGTATCTGGCAACAACTTCGAGACGAGATCGTCGGCGGCGGAGTGCCGCTGAAGGAATTCCACCGCCGTGCGCTGGACCTGGGCGGCCTGCCCCTCGACGTTCTGAAATCCACTTTGTCGAACCGCTGAGCGGGTGTCACGCACAACCCAGTTCCGCACGGGCCATGTCGATCTGCTCGATGGCGTGGTAGGACATCGCGACCTTGGTCATCGCGCGACCGACCCGCGCCAGCGTTTCGTACCGATCGGCACCGAGCGCTTCGCGCAGACCGGCGATCGTTGCGGTGATGTCGGAGAACGCCATGCGGGACAACGGGTCGTCGGCGAAGTCTGCGATGACCGCGGCCGCTTCGTGGCGGCCGAGTCGGTACAGCACCCCCGCGAGGTTCGCCAGTGGACTGCGCGAAGTCGCAATGGTGCCGGTCTCGAGATAGTCGCGGATCGCGAACCGGAGACAGTCCAACGCGGCACACGGCGAACCATGCTGCGCCTCGAGAGGAGCCAGGGTCACCGCGATGTGAGACTCGATGAACCGGTTGCCGCTGTCCTGTGCAACCTCCCGGGCACGGCGCAGTGCTCCGATCGCGAGCTGCGGTTCTCGGTAGCGGTGAGCCAGTGCGACGGCGACGAGAACCTGCGACAGCGAGAACGGGTTGTTCGCGGATTCGGCCAGTTCGACGAGACCACCGGTGAGAGCGCCGGCCTCGTCGTATCGACCGCCGAAGGACAGTGCCATGACCAACGCAGCGCGCGTATGGCCGTGGGTGTCCTCGATACACGCGAGGATCCGACGCGACACGTCCTGCCATTGGTCGGGCAGTGCGGGAGAAATGAAGGGACCACCGAGCGTCGCCTCACAATGAAATGCGAAGCCATCGAAGCGGCCGCTCTCGATCAGCGCAAGGCCTTCCGTGCTGTAGCGAATGGCATCGGCCGTGTGCCCCACCCAACATCGTTGCGCGGCAACGATGTAGAGCGTCGCTAGCTTGCGGTGGTCGACAGCCCGGGCCTCGTCGATCAGTTCCTCGGCCCACGCCGCCGGCTCGTACTGCTCGATCAGTGGCCCCAGATACGAGTACTCGACGATGGCGGCGGCGGTGTCGAGGTCGTTGTGATCGGCCGCCCAGCGGAACGCCGTCCGCACGTTCGGCAGTTCGGTCTGGAACCAGTCGTAGGCCTCCCGCTGGCGCGGGCTGTCCCACAGTGCGGCGATGTCGGCGCCACGACCGGCGAAGTAACGCGCGTAGGCGCGGCGGGCGTCCTCGGCCTCGCCCTCGGCGACGAGCCGGTCCTCGGCGAACTGGCGGATGGTCTCGAGCATGGAGAATCGTGTGCGGCCCGACGACCTGTCGACGGTGAGCAGGGATTTGCGCACCAAGGCGTCGAGCAGGTCCATGGTGGCGAACTCGTCGCTGGAGCCGGCCACGGCACACGCGCCTGCGAGCTCGAACCCGCCCGCGAAGACTGCGCAGCGGTTCAGCAGTCGCTGCTCGTCGGCGTCGAGCAGGTCATATGACCACTGCACCGCGTGCCGCAGCGTCTGATGTCTCTCCAGCGTTCGTCGCGATCCGACCAGGAGCCGGAAACGATCATTGAGACGGTCCCGCACCTCGGTCACGGTCATCGACACCATCCGAGATGCGGCCAGCTCGATCGCGAGGGGGATCCCGTCGACCCGGCGGCAGATCTCGTCTACTGCAGCCGATTCCAAGGCGGCACCAGGTGCGACGGATTCGGCGCGCTCGACGAAGAGGGCCGCTGCTGCCGAGTCGACTCCTGCCCGGGTGTCCAACGGCGGGACCGGCCACAGCTGCTCGTCGCGCAACCTCAGTCCTTCCCGACTCGTGGCGAGGATCTTGACCGTCGCGGAGCGCGCCAACATCGCCTCGGCGATCTCGGCGGCGGCGTCGAGGACGTGTTCGCAGTTGTCGAAAAGCAACAGCCGCGACCTGCCGTCGAGGGCACAGGCCACGCTGTCGGTCAGCGACATGCCCGGTTGGTGGGTGATGCCCAACACCGCGGCGACGGCGTCGGGCACCGCGGCCGCATCGGTGACGGCAGCCAGTTCGACGACCCAGACACCGTCGGCGAAATCCGCCGCAGCCCCGGCAGCCACCTCGAGTGCGAGCCTGGTCTTACCCACCCCGCCGACACCGGTGAGCGTCACCAACCGGTTCGCCTCGAGAGCCGAAAGGACCTCAGGGAGTTCACGGTTCCTGCCGATCAGTCGCGTCGTCGATGGGCGGAAGTTTCCGGGTATCCGATCGGGGGTCCGCAACGGTGGAAACTCTGACCGCAGGCCCGCCGCCGTGACCTGGAAAACGTCCACCGGTCTGGCGATGTCTTTCAACCGGTGCGGCCCGAGCGGGGTCAGGTCGGTGTCGTCGACCAGAGCTGCGGTGGCCCCGTCGACGAGCACCTGGCCGCCGTGACCGGCCGACATCAGCCGGGCCGCACGATTCAGCACGACCCCGAAGTAGTCGTCGCCGCGCAGTTCCGCCTCACCGGTCGCCATGCCCATCCGAACCGGCAATTCGAGCGCCCGCTGCGCGACGACCGCCGCGGCCATGGCCGACTTCGGCGACCCGAACGCCGCACATATTCCGTCGCCGGTGTGCTTGAACAGCCAGCCGCCATGCGCGCCGACAGCGTCGCGCAGCACGTCGTCGTGCGTGGCCAGCGCCAGCCGCATCGCGTCGGCATCGGTCTCCCACCGACGCGTCGAACCCTCGACATCGGTGAACAGGAAGGTCACCACACCTGTTGGCCTGGCCGACACGTCGACATGGTGTCATATCCGACCGTGGCGAACCGGCTTTCACGGGGCGACTGTCACACTGACGGCATGATCGAGCCGGATGTCAAGGATCCGCGCCGACGCCGAGGAGTGGCCGCGCAGGCTCACCGCCGCCGGCGTCGCCGTGCGGCCGCGCCCTGATGTGTGGTCGGCGCTCGAGTACGGCGATCGAAGACGATTACGGCTCGCAGGATCCCGCCCACGATGTCGACTACGCCTGAGCGGTGCCCCTTGCGAGCTCTGTGACGCCACAGCGATACAACGCTTCGGTCGCGGGCACGGCATCCGGAGACAGATCCGCGGCCATCAGCGCCTGTGTCTTGAATGCCTTCGCCGCCGAGCTCAGTCGGTGCACGACCGGGCAAACCGTTTCTGGCACGCTTGCCGTGTCGCCCCAGAGCGCCAGTTCCGCGCGGCGGCTGCCCGGGCTCGACATCAGCCGTCGTACGCGCCGATCGCCGGTGTACAGGTCCGCTGCGACGGCGAGGCTGGCGCCGCCGGTGTCCGGGTCACCGCCGAATGCCTCCAGATCTCCGTCCAGGTCGAAGATGTCGGCTCCGAGGATGCGCAGTGCCCGCTCACCGGTCCGGTCGGCGACCAGAACGTTGACCTGCCAGCCCGCCGCGCGCCGGTCGTACAGCCAACCGCCTGTCGATGCGACGACGTCGGCGACGCTGGATGCGACCACCGTCATCTCATGTCGCAGCACAACAGCCGCCCGCATGCCCGACTCAGCTGGTGGCGTGGCTTTCGAGTTGTCGCGGGTGAACGCGGGAAAGGTCTGCGGCGACATAGCGGGTCCAATCTCGTCCGAGCGGGTGTCCGGGATGCGACGCTCACAGCGTGACACTCAACGGAGAATATGTAAAGGTCGGCTCCCGGGCGAGTTCTTCCGGGCTACAGCCTCGACTGCTCCTTGATCGAAGTGTCGGTCGTGCGCAGTGGACGGATCAGCGCGTCCTGGGTGAACGACGCGATCAACTCTCCCTCCTCGGTGTGCACCGCACCGCGGACGTAGGACATTCCCGAGCCGACCTGCGTGCTCTCGTGGGTGTAGAGCAGCCAGCCGTCCCACCGCACCGGCTCATGGAAGCTGACCGACACCGTCATCGGCGCGGTGGACACCGTCAGGTGCGCCTGGCTGGTGCCGATTCCCTGGTGGGCCCGCATTGTCGTCGAAATACCAAGGTGGCCGGTGAAATACGCGATCAGCGCCTTGGCCAGGTCGTCGCGCTCGGGTATCGGGTCGTAGTGCAACCAGGCGTACAGCTCCGGGGGGCCCACCTCATCGGGGCTGTTGACGTCGACCACGTCGACCAAGCGCACCTCGCGTCCGACCATCGGCATGTCCGACGCGTTCGCCGCCGCGGGTGCTGCGACCGGTGGGAGGGGCAGGTGGTGCCGGATCACGTCGCCTGTCGGCACGTCGGCAAGCAGCGTCGCGGTGATGCAGCGCTTCCCGTTCTGCTTGGCCGCAATGGTCGCCGTCGCCGTCGAACGTCCTTCGCTGACCACGTCGATCTCCAGTTCGACCGGGCCCGCACCGACCATCACCGCACGCGCGAACACGGCATACACCGAGCGCACGGCTTTCCCGCCGAACCGCTTGGCGGCCGCCACGATCATCTGCGCGAGCACCTGGGTGCCCTCGACGACTTGCCGCTCATCCTCACCGGCCGGTCCGGTCTGCGCGATGAACCGGTTCTCCCCGTCGGGTTCCACGTCGAACAGGTCGAGCAGTGCCTGCACCGTCCACTGTGTCTGCGCTGAGTCTGTCGTCATGGCTACAGAACAGTAACCGAGCAGCACCGAAACCGGTAACGTCATTACCATGGCGAAGTCCAGCGGCCGATCCGCCGTTCGGGGTGCAGGCGCCGACCCAGAACCCCGCGAACGGCGGTTCATGCGCTCGGCGCTGGCGATCCTCGGCGAAACCGGCCGCACCGACTTCACCGTGCTCGAGGTCGTCGAACGCTCCAAGACGTCGCTTCGGTCGTTCTACCAACACTTCTCGACCAAGGACGAACTGCTACTCGCGCTGATCGACAAGATCATGTCCGAGTCGACCCGGGTGTGGCGTGAGGAGACCGAGGGGCTTGCGCCCATCGACGCCCTTCGAACGTTGATCAACCGGATCTGCAGGCCCGCAGAAACCACGACGCAGGACAGGGTGAACCGCGGCCTCACCTACTACAACGACCACCTCGCCGAAACGCTGCCGCGCGAATACGCGCGCGTGCTGTCCCCCGTCCATGTCCTCATCAAGGACATCATCGATCGGGGCATCGCCGACGGATCCTTCCGGGCGAACCTCGACGTGGAGGCCACCGCCGCGCTGATCATGCAGACCGCGCTGGGGGCCATGCGCCTGCACGTCCTCGGCGCCGAACTGAGCGGGATCCCCGTCGAGGCCGCACACATCTATGACTTCTGCGTCTCAGCGCTCATCGCCCCCGGCCACACCGCCTGACCTCGCGAGAAGGGCATTCTCCAGGGTCGGTGTTTTGGCTGGTCGGCAAGTGGTAATGTCATTACCATCACAGCCTACGGACAGATTCTCAAGGAGGCAATCGTGCCTGCCCGCCAGCTTCCCTATCCGGTGTTCGACGCGGACAACCACTTCTACGAGCCCAAGGAAGCGCTCACCAAGTTCCTTCCGGACCACCGCAAGAACGTCATCGACTACATCGAGGTCCGCGGCCGCACCAAGATCATGGTCCGCAACCACGTCAGCGACTACATCCCGAATCCGACCTTCGAAATCGTCGCGCGACCCGGCGCGCAGGAGGAGTACTTCCGGCACGGCAGCGGGGGCAAGAGCTTCCGTGAGGTGATGGGCAAGCCGATGAAGGCGATTCCCGCCTTCCGCGAGCCCGCGGCACGCCTCGAGGTGATGGACGGTCTCGGCCTCGACTACTCGCTGATGTTCCCGACGCTCGCCAGCCTCGTCGAGGAGCGGATGAAGGACGACCCCGCGCTCATCGCCGACGTCATCCACGCCTTGAACGAGTGGATGTATGAGACGTGGCAGTTCAACTACTGCGACCGGATCTTCTCCACCCCCGTCATCAACCTCGGCATCGTGGACCGCGCCCTCGAGGAACTGCAGTGGTGCCTGGAACGGGGCGCCAAGACGGTGCTCGTGCGGCCTGCACCGGTGCCGGGTGTCGGAGGAACACGGTCGTTCGGCCTGCCCGAGTTCGACCCCTTCTGGCAGGCGTGCGTGGCGGCGGGCATCCCGGTGTCGATGCACGCGTCCGACTCGGGTTACGCCGAGTATCTCAACGACTGGGAACCTGCTGGTGAGTTCCTGCCGTTCAAGCCGACCGCATTCCGCATGGTGTCGATGGGCAAGCGGCCGATCGAGGACTCGATGGCCGCGCTCGTCTGCCACGGTGCGCTGACCCGCAACCCGGAGCTGCGGGTGTTGTCCATCGAAAACGGTGCGGACTGGGTCCCCTACCTGTTCAAGCAGTTCCAGGGCACGTACAAGAAGATTCCGCAGGAGTTCCCGGAGGACCCGATCCAGGCGTTCCGCCGCTGTGTCTACGTGGCGCCGTTCTGGGAGGACGACTTCGCCAAGATGGCGGACCTGATCGGCGTCGACCGTGTCATCTTCGGATCCGACTGGCCGCACCCCGAGGGCCTCGCGGAACCGACGAAGCTGATCGACGACCTTTCCGCCCTCGACGCGGAGGGGCAGCGAAAGATCATGGGCAAGAACATGATCGACCTGTTCAAGGTGCCCGACGAAGTCGTGCACAACCCCGATGCGCCCGCGGTCGTCATCCCTGCATGACAGACCAGACGAACCCCGAGGTCCTGCTTTTCGCCTCGACGACGCAGTCCTTCCTCGAGAAGGAGGCGTCGCCGGCTCGCGTGCGTGAACTCCACGCCGCGGGCATCTCGTTCGACCGTGGCTGGTGGCGGCGCGCGGCCGAACTCGGCTGGACGAGCCTGCTGGTGCCCGAGGAACTCGGCGGGGGCTCGGTCTCCGGCAACGGGGTCAGAGACCTCGCCCTGGTGGCCGAGCTGGCAGGCAAGACCGTCGCCCCTGGACCGCTGCACCCGGTGAGCACCGTGCTCGCGGGCCTGGTCGAGGCACCCGAAAATCACGAGGACACAATCGAATCGCTCGTCAACGGCGAGCTCATCGCGTCCTGGGCGGTTTACGAGCCGGGTCGATCGTGGGCACCGACGAGGCCGAGCGCGACCGCGTCGGCGACCGATTCCGGGTACCGCCTCAGCGGGGTGAAGGACCGGGTCGAGGCGGGCGCGGACAGCGATCTGCTGCTCGTGGTCGCCGAGTGCGACGGCGCCGCGCGGCAGTTCCTGGTGCCGACGGATACTCCCGGGCTACGGGTGGAACCGCAGAAGTCGCTCGATCTCGTGAAGTCCTATGCGCGCGTCGACCTGGGCGGCGTCGAGATCCCGGCAGCGGCCGCGGTCGGCACCGCCGATCAGACGGCGGCGCTGATCGCACGTCAGTCGCAGATCGCTCAGATGCTTCAGTGCGCCGAGGTCGTCGGAATCCTCGATGCCGTGTTGAAATTCACCATCCAATGGGGCTTCGACCGATACTCCTTCGGACGGCCCATCGGCTCGTATCAGGCGCTCAAGCACCGCTACGCCGACCTCAAGATCTGGTTCGAGGCGTGCAAGGCCGCGACGAACGCCGCGGTCGCCGAAGTGGCGAGCCACTCCCCCGGCGCCGAGATGGCCGTCAGCGTCGCGAAATCATATGTGGGCGAATACGCCCCGCGCATGCTGCAGGATTGCATCCAACTCCACGGCGGCATCGGTGTGACGTGGGAACACGACCTCCACGTGTATCTGCGTCGGGCCATGCTCGACCGCTCGCTGTTCGGCACGCCCGACGAGCACAACCTGCGCGTGTACGCCATCACCGAGGAACGAGAGCCCGCATGACCCGGACCACGTCGGCGGCGGCCGCGACCGAGTCGGTCGACGAGTTCGCCCAGCGCGCGGCCGCATGGCTGGCCGCAAACATGCCACGCATCGATCCCGCCGATCCGCCCGACGCCGACCGCGGCGAGGAAGCACCCTGGCTGCGCGCCAGAGAACTGCAGAAGATGCTGTACGACGGCGGGTTCGCCGGCATCTGCTTCCCGCGCGAATACGGCGGGCTCGGGCTGCCCATCGAGTATCAAAAGGCGTTCGACGAGGTGTCGCGCAAGTACGAGATGCCGGTCATCCTCAACACCCCCACCTTCACGATCTGCGCCGCCACGATCCTCGACACCGCAAGCGAGGAGCAGAAGAAACGACACATCTCCGCCGCGCTGCGCGGAGAAGAAGTGCTTGTCCAGTTGCTGTCGGAACCCAGCGGCGGGTCCGACCTGGCCGGGGTCATCACCCGCGCCGACCGGCAGGGTGACAAATGGGTGATCAACGGCGCAAAGACCTGGAGCACAAGCGCTTTCGCCGCCGACTACGGGTTGATGCTGGCACGGACGAACTGGGACGTGCCCAAGCACGAAGGCCTGACGATGTTCCTCGTCCCGATCGACAGCCCCGGCATCACGCTGCGCAGGATCAAACAGGTCAACGGTTCGGTGGAGTTCTGCGAGGAGTTCTTCGACAACCTCGAACTCGCCGACGACGCCGTCGTCGGCGAGGTGAACGGGGGCTGGCACGTGGCGTCCCGGCAGCTGTACCACGAGCGCCGTGCTGTCGGCGGCGGCTCCGAATTCGCCAGCGGCATCGGCGCCGAGGGCAAGACCGACGTGCCGATCGACTGGGTCGCACTCCTGCGGGCCACCGGCCAATCCGACAACGAGCGCGCCCGCGAGCGCGCGGGTCGCGCGCTCGTGCACAAGGCGGTGCAGGAGCGCCTCGTCGACCACGTCTATCACGGCGTCCTCGACGGAACCCTGCCACCCGCGGCGGGTTCGATCATCCGGATCACCCACGCCGAGACCCACCAGGTGGGCTTCGACACCGCGGTCGAGCTCGCCGGCAGTTCCGGTGTCGTCGAAGGCGACGGGGACATGCTCCGCTACGGCGAACGCTATCTTTCTCGGCAGACGGCGGCACTCGGCGGCGGCACGACAGAGATCGCCCGCAACATCATCGGCGAGCGAGTACTGGGATTTCCGCGGGAAGCGGCCGCCGACCGAGGGGTGCCGTTCAAGGAGGTCAAGCGCAACAAGGTCTAGCAGGCCGCTAGAACAAAGTGGGCTGGGCGGGTTCGGCCGTCACCGCCGCGGGTGTCTCGATCGCCCGGAAGCTTCGACGGTCAGGTGCCAGGCCGTGCTTGCGCACCAGCGGAGCAGCCCTGGCCCGCAACATCTCTCGGTAGTCGGCGGGCAGATAGGCGCCCCGGCGATACAGATTTCGGTAGTCGGCGACCAACTCGGGATGCGAGCGCGCGAGCCAGGACATGAACCAGCCCCTGGTCGACCCGCGTAGATGAAGGCCGAACACCGTCACGCTGTCGGCGCCTGCGGCCGCGATCTGGCCGAGCAGCAGGTCGAGGTGCTCGGCCGAGTCGGTCAGCCTCGGCAGTACCGGCGCCACCATGACGTGACAGCGCAGACCGGCATCGCGGACGGCGGCGATCAGGCCCAGACGCGCTTGCGGTGATGGAGTACCGGGCTCGATCTCTCTGTGCAACAACGGGTCTCCGACGGCCAGAGACACTGCCACGCTGACGTCGACGGTGTCGGCGGCTTCCACGATCAGCGGGAGGTCGCGGCGCAGCAGCGTCCCCTTGGTGAGGATCGAGAAGGGGGTGCCCGATTCAGCCAGCGCCGCGATGATCCCCGGCATCAGCGCGTACCGACCCTCCGCGCGTTGGTACGGATCGGTATTGGTGCCCAGTGCGACGGTCTCGCGCCGCCACGACGCGCGCTGCAACTCGCGGCGCAGCACCTCGGCGACGTTCGTCTTCACGACCACCTGGGTGTCGAAATCCGCGCCGCAGTCCATGTCGAGGTACTCGTGGGTGGGCCTGGCGAAGCAGTACCGGCATGCATGCGAGCACCCCCGGTAGCCGTTGACCGTGTAGCGGAACGGCAACATCGACGCGTTGGGGACCTTGTTCAATGCCGACTTGCAGAGCACCTCGTGGAAGGTGATCCCGTCGAACTGGGGCGTTCGCACGCTTCGGACGAAGCCGATGCGCTGCAGTCCCGGCAGTGCGCCGTCGTCGACACCGACGCCCTGGCCATCCCACCGCATACAGACAATTCGAACTCACGTTCGAACCGTTGTCAAGGAACCACGATGGCCTTGAGACTGGCGGGGTCGGTGTCGCTGTTGAGGGCGTCGGCGACGTGGTCGAGGTCGTAGCGGCCGGTGACCAGGGAGTCGAGGTCGACTGCACCCGAGGCGACCAGGTGGATCGCGGTCGGCCATGTGTCGGTGTAGCGGAACACGCCGGTGACGATCAACTCCATGTTCTGGATGTAGGAGATCGGCAGCGCGTAGTCGTCGGCTCCCATGCCGACGAGCACCACCCTGCCCGCGGGTCCAACGGCCCTGACGCCATTGACCACCGCCTGCGGGGCGCCGCTCGCGTCGACGAACGCGTCGACTCGCGGATCGAGCGCGGCGACGTCGGTGCCTGCCGGGTCGAGCACCTCGGTGGCGCCGAAGCGGCGGGCACGGTCCCTGCGGGCGGGCAGCGGATCGGACACCACGATGCGGGCTGCGCCGAAGGCCCGCGCGGTCTGCGCGCAGAGCACGCCGATGGGCCCCGCACCGGCGATCAGCACACTCGATCCGGGTGCCACCGCGGCCTTGCGCATGGTGGCGATCGCCACCGACAGCGGTTCGAGCAGCGCGGCCGCGTCATCGGACATGGAATCCGGTACCTCATGCGCCATCTCGGCGTCGATCGTGACGTAGCGGCACAGGGCGCCGTCCACGGGTGGCGTCGCGAAGAACTTCATGTCGAGGCACAGGTTGTAGTTGCCCGCCATGCACACCCGGCACCGGCGACACGGACGCTGCGGTTCGATCGCGACACGCCGGCCGATCCGCCCTGGGTCGACCTCGTCGCCGACCGCGGCGATGCGACCGGACAGCTCGTGGCCAAGGATCATCGGCTCGGTGACGACGTAGTCGCCTATCCGGCCGTGGCGGAAGTAGTGCACATCCGACCCACAGACGCCGACGGCGGCGACCTCGATCAGCACCTCGTGCGGCCCGGGTGTGGGCACCGGGCGGTCTTCGACGATCAACGTCTCGACGCCGGTCAGCACACTGGCCCGCATGGTCTCGATAGGCATGCCCCGATCATGCCGTGCCCGGCGGAACGCCGGAATCGACAGGGTTAACTTGGGCCTGGTACATCTCTTGCTGATATTTTCGCTCAAGTCTATTTGATACGCATTTTTATGACACTATTGGCAGTATCTAGGTTTGCTTGTTAGATTGCTGAATCTGCACAGCGCTGCGTTTCTGCGAGAGCGCAACCGCCGGATGGGAGACACGATGACCGTCGTTGAGTTGGCAGGCGCGGTCGGCAAAGGCCGTGTCGAAGGCGCGTTGATGAGTTGGTGGGACACCGAGGCCGATTGCACCGTTGCGTTCGCAAGGCCCGCCGACAACGACGCGCTGTGGCAGGCGTACCTCTCGGGCGCCGAGCGCTCGTACCGCAGGCACGGAATCGAAGCAGCCATCGACGTCGACGCCATCCGGCGCGCCGACGACACGACGCTCTTCTGGACGCTGCTCGACGCCGCGGGAACCGTCGTCGGAGGCATCCGCGCCATCGGGCCGCTGTCATCGCCCGACGACAGCCATGCCGTCGTCGAATGGGCAGGCCACCCCAGCCTGCCCGCGGTTCGCAAGGCGATATCCGACCGCCTGCCGTTCGGCGTCGTCGAGATGAAGTCCGCGTGGATCACCGACGATCCCGGCCGCAGCCGCAGGCTGACCGCATCCCTGGCCCGCACCGGAGGTCAGGTACTCGCGGCGCTCGGCGTCCAGTTCTGTCTGGCGACCGGCGCACAACATGTGCTGGCGCGGTGGCGGTCATCGGGCGGCGTCGTCGCACCGATACGATCCACGCCGTATCCCGATCAGCGCTTCCGCACCAAGCTCATGTGGTGGGACCGGCGGACCGTTGCCACCCATGCCGCACCAAGTCAAACCGCCGCGCTCATCGCCGAGATGGCGGCCATCGATGACCATCTACACAACGCGAGCCGTCATGCGCCAGTCGGAGGGTGAAACCGTGGACACCGAAACTCAGTGGGATCTCGAGGTCGACGTCGTCTGCATCGGAGCCGAGGGTGGTGCACTGGCAGCGGGTGTCGTCGCCGCGAACGCGGGGTTCGATGTCTATCTGGGCATTTCAGCGTCGTCGGGCGGCGCCGACCTGGCTGCGCCACTGAACTACCGGGGCGGGGACGGACAGACGACGCGGCACCTCGCGGGTTTCGACTATGCCTTCACCGGCGAGGTCCCCGCGCACGGCTTCTGGCCCGTGCGGGCAGTCGAGGAGGTCACGCCACCCGGCGCGCAGCGCCGCGGAACGATCGAGCCGTTCTTCGGCGCTGCCCTCGAACACTGGGCGCACCGCTGCGCCGGGGCGCCGCACGGTGTCGTCTACGACAAGGTGTCCAAACGCCAGATGACCGCAATGCGCAGCATCACCAAGGGGGAAAAGGTCGAGGCTGCGATCGTGGGCTCGGTCGACCTGAGCCCGGGGCTGCCTCCCCTGTCGCTGAGCCGATGGCTGCGGGCCCAGGCGGCCGAAGCCGGTCTGTTGCCCGACGCCGACGTGCGGCTGGTCAAGCTCATCTTCGAGGACAACGCCATCGCGGGTGCACTGGTCGAGACGCGCGACGACCTACTCGCGGTCCGGGCGCGGGAGAACCTCATCGTCGGCGTCGGGGATCGCGCCCGCGAGCGCGCTCATCCGCTGATCAGCTCGACCAAGCCGGTGAGCGTGAACGTGTGCTTGGTCAGCAAGGCGGCCAGCCGGTTCGGAGAACTGGAAATCCTCACCGCATCCGGCGACGACAACCGCCTGCTGTTCGTCGACGCGCCCGAAGCCGAACTGCAGCTGACCGGTTAACTCCAGTTGGCGAGTTGGCACCGGGCCGTGTAGGGACCGTCACCCTGCATCACGACCTGGCCGTCGACCGCGATCTCGCAGTGTGCGTTCGGCACCGCCTGCCCGCCATGAGCAGCCGCGCTCGCGTCGAGCGTGGCCCACTGGGCGTCCTCGAGCGTCGTCTCGAACACCCATGGCTGCGCCGTGCTCACGTCCTCCTTCTTCAAGAAGGCGTACGGATCGGCGTTGTAGGCCTCCTTGCTCGGCGGCTGAGCTGTCAGATAGTTCACCTGGAACGTCACGCCGGTTCCCGACGTGAGGGTGTACCGGACCTTTTGACCGGTCGGCTCGGCGTTGGCAGCAGAACTGCCGGTCGCGAGTGAAGCTGCTGCGAGCATGAGCGCCGCACCGACCCTGATTGTCGCTGTTCGCATGTTCGTCACATCGCACGACGGTACTAGACCGTTACACGAGCAAACTCATTAATCCGTTCGTCACACACAGACATTTCGGAGAAACACCGGCGCTTTAACGTGCCGATTCGACGCTGACACAACGAAAGGCTGCCCATGCGACTCCCACAACGCTCGTCGTTGAAACGTTCGGTTCTGGTAGCGGGAAGCGTGCTCGCCACGTCGTCGATGCTGCTGGCCGGCTGCGGCAGCAAGGCCAGCGAAACCGACGCGGCGAGCGCGGAGTCCTGCGTGGACACGTCGGGGCCGTCGATCAAGGTCGGTGCGCTGAACTCGCTCTCCGGCACGATGGCGATCTCCGAAGTCACCGTGCGCCACGCCATCGACCTGGCAGTGGAACAGATCAACGCCGCAGGAGGCGTGCTGGGCAAGCAGATCCAGCTCGTCGGTGAGGACGGCGCCTCGGAGCCAACCGTTTTCGCCGAGAAGGCCGAGAAGCTGATCAGCAGCGACTGTGTCGCCGCGGTGTTCGGCGGCTGGACCTCCTCGAGCCGCAAGGCCATGCTCCCGGTGTTCGAGAGCGCCAACTCGCTGCTGTACTACCCGGTGCAGTACGAAGGCCTGGAAGCCTCCCCCAACATCTTCTACACCGGCGCGACCACCAACCAGCAGATCGTCCCGGCGCTGGACTACCTCAAGGAGAAGGGCGTCAAGTCGCTGTACCTGGTCGGTAGCGACTACGTCTTCCCGCAGACCGCCAACCGCATCATCAAGGCCTACGCCGAGGCCAACGGCATCGAGATCAAGGGTGAGGACTACACGCCGCTGGGCTCGACCGACTTCTCCACCATCATCAACAAGGTGCGCACCGCCGACGCCGACGCGGTGTTCAACACCCTCAACGGCGACTCCAATGTCGCGTTCTTCCGCGAATACAAGAACGTCGGCCTGACCCCGCAGGACATGCCGGTGGTGTCGGTGTCGATCGCCGAGGAAGAGGTCGGCGGCATCGGTGTGCAGAACATCGACGGCCAGCTCACGGCGTGGGATTACTACCAGACCATCGACACGCCGGTGAACAACGAGTTCGTCAAGGCCTACAAGGACAAGTTCGGCGCCGACAAGCCCACCTCGGATCCGATGGAGGCCGCCTACGTGTCGGTGTTCCTGTGGAAGAACACCGTCGAGAAGGCCGGCTCGTTCGACGTCAAGGCCATCCAGGACAACGCCGACGGCGTGACGTTCGAGGCTCCCGAAGGCCTGGTCACCATCGACGGCGAGAACCACCACATCACCAAGACCGCCCGCATCGGCGAGATCCGGCCCGACGGCTTGATCTACACCGTCTGGGAGTCGCCCGGCCCGATCGAGCCGGATCCGTTCCTGAAGTCCTACCCGTGGGCCGCCGGGCTGTCCGGCTAGGAACACGTGGATGTCGTAATCGGGCAGCTGGCAACGGGATTGAGCCTCGGCTCAATCCTGTTGCTGGCCGCACTCGGGTTGTCCCTGACCTTCGGCCAGATGGGCGTCATCAACATGGCGCACGGCGAGTTCATCATGGCCGGTTGCTACACCGCCTACGTGGTGCAGCAGATAATCTCCAGCGCCGGCGCCTCACTGCTCATCTCGCTGGTGGTCGGATTCTTCATCGGCGGCGCGATGGGTGCGTTGCTTGAGGTCACGCTGATCCAGCGGATGTATCACCGCCCGCTGGACACCCTGCTGGTGACCTTCGGCGTCGGCCTGATCCTGCAGCAGGTGGCCCGAGACATCTTCGGCGCACCCGCCGTCAACGTCATCGCACCGCCGTGGCTCTCCGGAGGTGTGGAGATCCTCGGCGCGGTGGTGCCCAAGACCCGCATCTTCATCCTGGTGCTGGCCGTGGTGTGCGTCGCGGTGCTCGCCGCGGTGCTCAAGATGAGCCCGATGGGTCGCCGCATCCGTGCCGTCGTGCAGAACCGCGATCTGGCGGAGACCAGCGGAATCTCGTCACGCAAGACCGATATCACCACGTTCTTCATCGGTTCCGGTCTGGCGGCCGTCGCCGGGGTGGCGTTGACGCTGATCGGGTCGACGAGCCCGACGATCGGACAGAGCTATCTGATCGACGCGTTCCTCGTCGTCGTGATCGGCGGCCTCGGCCAGATCAAGGGCACCGTGATCGCGGCGTTCGCGCTCGGCTTCTTGAACTCGTTCATCGAGTACAACACCACCGCGTCGCTGGCCAAGGTGATCGTGTTCGTGATCATCGTGATCTTCCTGCAGGTGCGGCCCCAGGGTCTGTTCACCGTTCGGACAAGGAGTCTCGTATGAGGACCCTCTTGGGGCGCTGGCAGACCTGGGCCGGCTTCGGTGTCGCGGTTCTGGTGCTGTTCGTGGTGGCGCCGGCCGTGCTGTCGGATTTCCGGCTCAGCCTGCTGGGCAAGTTCCTGTGCTTCGCGATCGTGGCGGTCGGAATCGGATTGGCCTGGGGCCGAGGCGGAATGCTGGTCCTGGGCCAGGGCGTGTTCTTCGGGCTGGGCGGCTACATGATGGCGATGCACCTGAAGATCGCCGACGCGGAACTGCGCGGCGACGCGGTGCCCGACTTCATGCAGATCCAGGGTGTGCGTGAACTGCCCGCGTACTGGATGCCGTTCGCCTCCCCCGCGGTCACACTGATCGCCATCGTCGTCGTCCCGACCGGCATCGCGGTGGCCCTCGGACTGGGCGTGTTCAAACGCAAGGTCAAGGGTGCCTATTTCGCGATCCTGTCGCAGGCGCTGGCCGCGGCGCTGGCCATCCTGCTGGTCGGCCAGACCAGTCTCGGTGGATCCAACGGGCTCAACAGGTTCCGCACGTTCTTCGGGTTCACGCTCAACGACCCGGTGAACCGCAAGATGCTGTACTTCATCGCCGCGGCGGTCCTGCTGCTCGTCGTGGCCGTCGTGCGCCAGTTGATGCAGAGCCGGTACGGCGAACTGCTGGTCGCCGTCCGCGACGGTGAGGAACGCGTCCGGTTCCTGGGCTACGACCCCGCCAACATCAAGGTGGTGGCCTACGCGGTGGCGGCGTTGTTCGCGTCCATCGCAGGTGCGCTGTTCGCCCCGATCGTCGGCTTCATCGCGCCGTCGCAGGTCGGCATCCTGCCGTCGATCGCATTCCTGATCGGCGTCGCGATCGGCGGGCGCGCCACGCTGCTCGGGCCCGTGCTCGGCGCGATCGGGGTGGCGTGGGCGCAGACCCTGTTCTCCGAACGCTTTCCGTCGGCGTGGACCTACGGGCAGGGCCTGTTGTTCATCCTCGTCGTCGGCTTCCTGCCCGCGGGCCTGGCCGGCCTCGGCGTGTACCTCAAGCGCCGGCGCAAGGCCGGAGCCTCCGATCCCGACAAGGCTCCCGACTCCGACCCGGACGCAGAGAAGGTGGGTGCGAGCTCATGAGCGAGATACAGGCCAGCGCCGCGGGTAAGGAACCCGTCGAGGGCGGAAACGCCGGCATGGGCGCCCAGTACCTCGAAGTCCGAGGTCTGACAGTCGATTTCGACGGTTTCAAAGCGGTAAGCGACGTCGACCTGACCCTGTTCCAGGGTGATCTGCGGTTCCTGATCGGACCCAACGGCGCAGGCAAGACCACGGTGATCGACGCGATCACCGGGCTGGTTCCGGCGACCGGATCGGTGAACAAATCCGGCGTCGAACTGCTCGGCAAGAAGGTGCACCAGATCGCCCGGCGCGGGGTCGGGCGCACCTTCCAGACCGCGAGCGTGTTCGAGGAACTCACGGTGCTGCAGAACCTCGACATCGCCGCGGGCGCAGGACGTTCGGTGTGGACGCTGCTGCGGCGGCGCAACGGAGTGCTGCCCGCGATCGAACAGGCTCTGCACACCATCGGACTGACCCACCTGGCCGACAAGCCGGCCGGGGTGCTGGCCCACGGGCAGAAGCAGTGGCTGGAGATCGGCATGCTGCTGGTGCAGAACGCCGACGTGCTGCTGCTCGACGAGCCGGTGGCGGGCATGAGCACCGAGGAACGCGAAGAGACCGGAAACCTGTTGCGCCGCATCGGTGCCGAACGCACCGTCGTCGTCGTCGAGCACGACATGGACTTCATGCGCGCGTTCGCGACGTCGGTGACCGTGCTGGCGCGCGGGCAGGTCATCGCCGAGGGATCGGTGGCCGAGGTACAAGCCAATCCGAAGGTCCAGGAGGTCTACCTCGGGACCGCCGCGGCCGGTGCCGACGGTATCGAACTCGCCGAGGAGAAGTCCTGATGCTGCAACTGCTCGACGTCCGGTCCGGCTACGGCCGCAGCGAGGTGATCCACGGCGTCAGCATCGAGGTGCCCGTCGACGGCGTCGCCGCGGTGATGGGCCACAACGGCGCAGGCAAGACGACGCTGCTGCGTGCGGCGGTAGGCCTGCTGAAATGCACTGCCGGAAAGGTACTTTTCGACGGCGAGGACATCACCAAACTGCGTCCCAGCGCGCGGGTCGGCCGTGGGCTGGCGTACGTTCCGCAGGGCCAGCAGTCCTTCGGGCAGCTCACCACGGCAGAGAACCTGCAGGTGGTCGCCGACGGACGCAAGAACGGCAAGGCCCTGATCGATGAGCAACTCGACCTGTTCCCGGCGTTGAAGGAACTCCTGAGCAGGCGCGCCGGTCTGCTCTCCGGCGGTCAGCGTCAGCAGCTCGCGATCGCGCGGGCGTTGATCACCACCCCGAAATGCCTGATCCTCGACGAGCCGACCGAGGGCATCCAGCCGTCGGTCGTGCACGAGATCGAGGAGGCCATCACCGCGCTGACCAACCGCGGCGACCTCGGCGTACTGCTCGTCGAACAGCACATCGGTTTCGCGCTGGAATCCGCGCAGCGCTACTACATCCTCGAAGCCGGTCGCGTCACCTCAAGCGGCACAGGCGGTTCCGCGTCGGAGGCCGACGTGCGCGCCGCGATGGC